>DASWDJ010000001.1:0-16435 GCA_036395295.1 Gaiellaceae bacterium
GCTCGACGATCAAGAGCCGGGAGTGCAGGCAGGTCCTAGCGTTACCGTGAAGCCTCATCTGGGTCCTCCTCTGGAGCTGGGGGCATCGACAACCACCAGCCTCCAGGGAGGCCCGGATGAACAACCTTCTTAGGAACTACACCTAGACCAGGGAGCTCACGACTTCTTCGGCCGTTGTGAACTCGACGCCCGCAGCGCGCCACACCGCCACGCAGGCCTGGACGCGCTCCTCGTCGAGCCCGCGCGCCGCGTCCTCGACGAAGCGGACGCGGCGCCCGCGCAGGAGCAAGCCGCGAATGGCCGCGTCGTCGCAGACGTCGGTCGCGACCCCGAAGACAATAATCTCGGCCGGATCGAGCGCCTCGAGCAGCGGATCGGTGTTCGGGTTCGTAAAGACATTGAAGTTCTTCTTCAGCAGCAGAATCTCACGGCGGCCGGAGATCAGCTCGGGGATGAGGCCGGGCGGGAATGGAATCAGCGAGAGCGGGAGCGGATCGGCCTGCTCGGTCTCGGGGATCTTCTGCGCGCCACGTGTCCCGCGCAGGCAGTGCGGTGGGTATGTGTTACGAAAGTCGGGCCTGTTCGAAATCTCGGGATCGGTCAGCTCGTGATCGTCGGCGGAGGCCACGTGGATGATCTCCGCGGCGCGGGCGGCATCGACTAGCCGCCGCATCGCCGGGGACGTCTCATCGGCACCGGGCACGTAGAGCTTTCCGGTCGGAAGCATGAAGTCGACCTGCGTGTCGACGTCCCAGAGAACGATCCCGGGCATCAGCAGGCCCGGCGGACGATTGCGCGCTTGGAGGTCTCCATGATCCGTCCGAAGCCGTGCTCGAGAAAGAGGTCCAGGCTGCCCATGTAGTCGTCCTTCTTGGTCATGTGCGGATCGCCCTCGACCGACCACACCCCGTCTTCCCCGTCACGCGGGCGGTACTGGGGCGAGCGGAGGAGGGCGTGTACTCCTCCCGCTGGGCGACCGAGGCCCAGCCGACAGCCTCAGCGCGATCGTAGGCGAGCAGACCTGGCTCCTTCCCGGCGCGGCCGAGGGACTCGAGCGCGCGCTTCTTCGGCGTGCCGTGCCCCAGGCTGCGGTCACGCCAGTACATGCACCAGCACCCGTAGGCCGGCGCGTTGCGGTGGCCACCGCGCGGGCCGCGCCGCTCGAAAAGCTCGACGAAGGGCGTGAGGGGATGGACCTGCGGCTCAGGCGACATGCTCGAGGCGGTCATTCGGGCGAAAACCCCGGCCAACCTTGGCCGAGGGTCGGCCGTCGGTCATCACGACATCCGCCGTGTAGTCGTTTTGCCCCCGGATCAAAGACGACCCCACCCCGTAGGCGTCGACGGGGACCTCGCCCGCCTCGAACTCCGCAATCTTGTCGAGCGTAAATCCGCCCGAGACGACGATCTTCACATGCTCGAAGCCGTCGTTGTCGAGCGCGTCCCGCACCTTGCGCACGAGCCGCTCGTTGACCCCGGTCGGCCGGAAGTCGCCCAGCTCGTCCCAGAGCGACCGATCGACGAGGCTCTCCGAGGTATCGAGACGGACACCCCAGAGCCTCGGGCCGAGCGCCCGTGCCACCTCCAGCGCCGTCTTCACCGAGTGGTTCTCAAAATCGACGAGCACGGTCACATTCAGGTCCTCCGGCGCCCACTCGGAGAACTTCGTCGCCGCGAGCACCGTATTGCCGCCGTACGACGCGATCAGCGAGTGCGGAACGGTGCCGACGCCCTTTCCGCCCCACCAGGAGGCCTGCTCGTCGGTTGTGACACCGACCGGCGCGCCGACGATCTGACCCGCGACGTAGGCGGCGTAGCCGTCACCCGTCTGCACTCGGTGATGGTCGTGCCGCGCAGGCATGAAGATGATCGGCTTCCCATTCGCGGCCTCGAGTACGCGCACGACGTTGGTTGTGATCAGCGTGCGCCGCGCCAGCACCCCCAGATAGGCCGTCTCCAGGTGCGCGAAGAGCGTGTAGTCGCCCTCGATGTGCATCACGGTCTCGTAGGGCCCAATGGGGTCGCCGTCGTAGAGCGCGTGCACGGTCAGCTGCTCCCAGTCGTGCGAGCAGAGCTTGAGGATCGCGATCGACTCGTCCATCCCGCCGAGGTACGACTGCTTCTTCTGGAAGACCTGCATCACCACGCGCGGATGGCGCTCGTCCTGCAGAAGCGCAGCGCGCGCGTGGTTGAAGTACGCATCTGTGTAGTAGCCGTCCCGCATCTTCTCGACCGGTAGGTCGAAGATCTCCGGAGGGAGCCGCTGTGTACTAGTCCTGGTGGCCATGCTCGAGCTCGAGGCAGGCGGCAAGCGCCGCCTCGGCGACCTCCAGCTGCTCCGGCGTCGGCTCAGCAGTCGCGAGCCGGTGCTGGATCTCGTGCCCGGGGCGCGCGAGTGCCTTCGAGACCGGGTGCTCCGGGTTGCGAACCATCCAGGAGAAGATCTCGGTCGAGGCCGCGAGCGCGCCGAGCGACGCCAACCCCCGCGCCGCCAGCCGGAATTGCGCCGGCGCCCGGGCTGCGAGCGCGTTCCCGATCGCGAGCGTGCCGAGCAGCGGCCCGACCAGGTGCGAGCCGCAGCGCTCGTGCTCCTTCTCGCGAGCCTCGCCGTGTTCGTAGCTGCCGATCGCGATGTGCTCGGCGCCGTGGTAAGCGGCGAGGTCGGAGCTCCGCAACGCCACGGCGGCCGGCGCGAGCGAGGCGATCGCGGAGATGAGCTCCTGGGCAGCCGGCCCCAGCTTCCTTGACCCTCGGGCGACCTGGACAACGGCCGCGCCCGCGACCATCGCGGTCAGCACCCGCGGGCGCTCGAAGGGCAGCTTCGCCTTCGGCAGTCGCCGCCGCACCTGCGGCAGCAAGGCGAGCGCCTCGGCGAGCCTGGCCGGGCCGCGCAAAAGGGGATTGGTGACCCCGGCCGAGCGGTAGCGCTTGAAGTCGGAGGCTACCTCGAGCCGTCCGTCCGGAAGACGGATCGCACAAGCCCACGCGTTCGGGCCGTGAACGAGCACGCCGTTGCTGAGCGCCATGCCGCCAAGACGGATCTCTTCCTGAGCCATCTCTCTGAGGTTACCCGCCGCTCATCGCCTGGGCGGCGTGGCGGAGGAACTCGACGCCGAGCTCGAGATCGTCGACGCGCACCCGCTCGTCGGCCGAATGGACGAGGCGAGTCGCGAGCTGCGGATCCATGTAGCGCATCGGGAAGAAGCCGTACGCAACGGTGCCGAACGCCGCCCGCAGCCAGTGGCTGTCGGTGAAGCCGGCGAGGCAGATCGGTGCCACGGCCGCTTCCGGCTCGGCGGCGGCGACCCACGATTCGATCGTCTCCCAGAGCGGCCCTCCCAGAGGGGACCTTGTACCGCCGTAACCTTCGATCCACTCGAGCTCCCAGTCGCCTTCGCCGAGCAGATCGCGGAGCACTGCCTCTGCTTCGGCGTGGCCCTGGCCGGGGAGCAGCCTGCAATCGACAGTGAGTTCGCAGAGCGCGGGGATCACGTTCCGCTTCTGCGAAGCGCTCACCATTGTCGGCGCCACGGTCATCCCCAGAAGCGGCTCGACGAGCTCGACTGCCAGCGGATGCACGGCGCGGGCCCGTTCGATCACCTCGTCGGCAGGGGGAGCGGGCTCGCCCGTCACCACTTCCATGAAAGCTGCGACCTCCGGCTCGACCCGCGGCTCGGCGGTGAACCCGCCGAGCCGCTCGATCAGCTTCGCGGCCTTCACGAGCGCGTTGTCGGCGATTCCGGGCATCGACGCGTGGCCGCTCCGGCCACGCACCCGCAGCAAGAACGGCGAGCTCATCTTCTCCGCCGTCGAGCACAAGTAGAACGGGCGTCCTCCCAGCTCGACGCGGTCTCCGGCGCCCTCGTTCAGCGAATGCTCGACGCGCACCGCCTCCGGATGCTCCTCGCAGAGCCAGGAGAGTCCGAAGCCGTCGCCAACCTCCTCGTCCGCAGCCGCGACGAACACGAGATCGCCGGCAGGCTCGAAGCCCTCGCGAGCAAGCGAGGCGACAGCGACTGCGCTGGCTGCGGCCTGCCCTTTCATGTCGAGAGCCCCACGACCCCAGATCTCGCCCGCCCGCAGCTCGCCCGACCACGGGTCAACCTCCCATTCGGCGGGATCGGCCAGCACCGTGTCTGTGTGCGACAGCAGCGCGAGCCGCGGCCCGCCGCGTCCGGGAACCCGTGCGACGAGGTTCGCCCGCTCGGGCACCTTCGCGTAGAGCTCGCAGGCGACGCCGCTCTCTTCCAGGTAATCGCGAAGGAGCTCAGCTGCAAGCGTCTCGTTACCGGGTGGATTGACGGTGTCGAGGCGAATCAGCTCCCGGAGGAGCTCGACTGCCTCGTCCCGCAGCGAAACCGTTGCGCTCAGCGGCGGGTCCCGTACATGAGCAGCCACTCGCGATCGTGGTCGATCTCCCCGTTCTTGCGGTAGTTCGATTCGAAGAAGTCGGCCCAGGCCCGATGAAATTCCTCTCGGCGGTCGTCTTCCAAAGACTCGGCCAGTGTGCGGGTCGGGCCGTAACTCGACGAGAACAGCTGCCAGTACTCCTCTCCGGAGGCAACACGGAGGTGCGAGACGTGACGCTCGAGCTCAAGGTCGAAGGCTTCTCCGAGCAGTTCCTGAACGTGCTGCTCGTCTCCCCAGGCGAATGGGCTGCCGGCGCCCTCGGGCGGCGGCGGCGCGAACGGCTTCATCATCGCGAACATCTTCGCGAGCCCGCCTTCGGGGGTCCAGTTGGCGAGCCCGATGCGGCCGCCGGGCTTGACGACACGTGCGAGCTCCCGCGCAGTTGCCGCGTGGTCGGGCGCGAACATGACCCCGCACGTCGACGAGACGATGTCGAAGCTGGCGCTATCGAGCTCGAGTCGCTCGCAGTCGCCGACGCGGTAATCGATGTCGAGCCCTTGCTCTTGCGCTCGCTCCTGCGCCGTCTCGATCAAGGCAGGCGCAAGATCGACGCCTGTGACCGCAGCGCCGCGCTGGGCCGCGCGTTCGGAGACCGCACCGGTGCCGCAGGCAAGATCGAGCCAGGTCTCACCCGGCTGCGGATCGAGTCGGTCGACCACCTGCTCGTGGATGTCCGTGATCGTCTCGGTGATGTTCTGGTAGGGCCCCGTCCCCCACATCACGCTTTGCTTCGACTTCAGCTCTTCGAAGGCCATCTACTCCTCCTGTTTCGCGAGCTCGGTCAGCTCGTTCCGCACGTCCCACAGCTCCGGATAGAAGCGGCGGTGAATGAGGCCGCCGAGGAGCTCGACCGGGGTGCCCTGGGTGCCGACGACCTCGCCGCCGATGATGCGCTCGACGACCTTGAAGTGGCGGATCCGCCAGAGGGTGACTCGCTCGTCCCACTCCGTGAGCAGCTCGGCCAGCTGGTACAGATCTTCGTGTTCGCGACCGCGCTGGTACACCTCGACCAGCGAGAGGCCCGCTTCACGCCGCAGCTCGGCAAACGCCTCGCCGAGGTCGGGCGAGACGCGGCGGACGCCGTTCCAGCCCGGGGAGTCAAAGCCGCTCCCGTGACCCAGCACCGGGCGGATATCGCGCGTGTACTCCCAGGGCGACATGTGCTCGAGCATGTCGAGCAGGGCGATCGTCGTCTTCACGGCGTCGGTCGCGCGGCGCAAAAGCCGGATCGCCGCGCCGAGCTCGTGCTCCCGCAAGTAACCGGTCGCGGTCTCGACCTCGTTCCAGGCCAGCTTCAGCCAGAGCTCCGAAGACTGATGGACGACCTGGAAGAGCAGCTCGTCGCGGTGCGCCTGCTCGGCGGGCGACTTCTGGAGCGAGAGCAGCTCATCGGTGCGGAGGTAGCGCTCGTAGTCGCTCGCTCCGGGACCCGGCAGGATCGGTGCGTACTCGTCCTCCGGCTCCGTGCCGGCTCCATGACCCGGCGGCGTTTCCGTCACGTCGCTACTCGACACGAACGCAGCATACTTCGGTGCCGTGGGCGATCTGTTCTCAGACGCCGCGAACGAGCGCCTGCCGGAGACGGCGCCACTCGCACTGCGCATGCGCCCGCAGCGGCTCGAGGATTTCGTCGGCCAGGAGCAGGTGCTGGGCGAGCACTCGGCGCTACGGCTCGCGATCGCGGAGGACCGAGTCGGCTCGTCGATCCTCTACGGGCCGCCTGGAAGCGGCAAGACGACGCTCGCGCGCGTGATCGCGAACACGACTGGCGCGGCGTTCGAGGAGCTCTCGGCCGTCTCCGCTTCGGTTGCGCAGGTGCGCGAGGTGATCAAGTCCGGGCGCGAGCGACTCGGCGCCAACGGGCAGCGGACGATCCTCTTCCTCGACGAGATCCATCGCTTCAACAAGGCACAGCAGGACGCGCTGCTGCCGGCGGTCGAGGAAGGGACCGTGACGCTC
The DNA here is from genome assembly GCA_036395295.1 of Gaiellaceae bacterium. Lineage (GTDB taxonomy): Bacteria > Actinomycetota > Thermoleophilia > Gaiellales > Gaiellaceae > VAXT01. Next base: position 6,369 of record DASWDJ010000001.1, read on the forward strand.
ATCGGAGCGACGACCGAGAACCCGTATTTCGAGGTCAACTCGGCCCTTCTCTCCCGCAGCCAGATCTACGAGCTCGTCCCGCTGTCGGACGAGGAGCTGGCGCTGATCGTGCGCCGGGGCGCAGAGGAGCTGAAGCTCGAGATCACAGACGAGCTCGTCGGGCTGATCGCCCGTCGCGCCGGCGGAGACGCGCGCAACGCGCTCAACATCCTCGAGCTCGCGTCCCAAACGGCCATTGGCCAGGGCCAGGCCCTGGACGTGTCCCACGTCGAGGATGCCGCCCGCAAGCGCCCGCTCGTCTACGACAAGGGCGGCGACGCGCACTACGACTTCATCTCGGCGTTCATCAAGTCGATGCGCGGCTCCGACCCCGACGCCTCCGTCTACTACCTGGCGGCCATGCTGGAGGGCGGCGAGGATCCGCGCTTCATCGCGCGGCGCATGGTCGTGCTCGCCTCGGAGGACGTGGGCAATGCGGACCCGCGTGCACTCCTCGTCGCGGTGGCCGCTGCGCACGCGGTCGAGCACGTGGGGTTGCCGGAAGCGCGGCTCAATCTCGCACAGGCCGCGATCTACCTCGCACGGGCGCCGAAGTCCAACGCCGTGATCAAGGCGCTCGGCGAAGCGGCGAAAGACGTGCGCGAGCATGGCCACGTCCGCCCGCCCGACGAGCTTCGCGACGCGCACTACTTCGGCGCGAAGAAGCTCGGCCGCGGACAGGGCTACGTCTACCCGCACTCCGACCCGAGCGGGTTCGACGTCGACTACTTGCCCGACCCGCTGAAGGGCAAGAAGTACTATCGGCCGTCCGGTTCAGGCGAAGAGGAGGAGGACAGTGGCGACTGAGAAAACCGCGCGCGCGACCTGGGAAGGCACCCTCGCCGAGGGCAAGGGCCGCTTCAGCCTCGGCAGCGGGGCCGTGACCGATCAATCCGTGACCTGGAAGGACAGAGCGGAGGGAGGCGAAGGAACAAGCCCCGAAGAGCTGATCGCCGCCGCCCACGCGAGCTGTGTGCTGATGGCGCTCGCCGGCGGGCTCGCCCGCGCGGGCACACCGCCACAGAAGCTCGAGTCCGAGGCGAGGACGACCTTCGACGAGGTCGACGAAGGTTTCCGATTCACCAAGATCGCCCTGAGCATTCGTGGCGAGGTCGAAGGAATCGACGACGACGCCTTCCGAGAGGCCGCAGAGGGGGCCAAGGACAATTGTCCGGTTTCGCGGGTTCTGAAGGGCAACGTCGAGGTCACACTCGACGCGGCACTCGGTTAGTCCGAGCCCTTCTCGATCCGCCGGGCCGCGAACTCGCCGAACTCGCCGCCCAGCGAGCGGTAGCCTGCCGCGGCGCGCTCGACCTCGTACTCCGTTCGCCGGAACTCGAAGGCACCGTCCCAAGTCGCCCAGGCCGAGCGGGCGTCACCGTCCAGCGGCATTCCCACGCTCCCCGGGTTGACGAGGTCGGTGCCGTTCGGGCCCGGCCGCCGGAACTGCAGATGGCTGTGCCCGAAGACGATCGTCCGGTCCCGAACCCCGGCCAGCATCCGCTCGTCGTCGTCTGAACGCGTAGCCGGGAAGCTATCGACGTCCGAGAGCGGGGACCCGTGCACGTAGAGGTTCCCGTCGACCTCCGCCTGCAGCGGCAGCGAGTAGAGCTCGTTGACGAGCTCCTCGGATAACGACCCCCGAAAGAGGTCATAGGTCTCCATCACCTCGGGGCGATCCAGCGGCGGCTCACGTAGCCAGCGCTCGCCGTTGCCGCGGATCCACGTCGCGTTCGGCAGCTCGCGTAGGCGGGCGAGCGTCTCCTCCGGCCACGGGCTCGGCGTTCCGTAGTCGCCGCCGAGCAGCCAGCGATCGATCTCGAGCTGCGCTGCTTCCTCGAGCACTCGCTCGAGCGCCGGCAGGTTTCCGTGGATGTCGTAGAGGACGCCGAGCACCAGCGATAGGCTCGCACCGATGAAGATCGTCTGCCTCGTGAAGCAGGTCCCGGCGATCGGGGCGATCGAGTTCGACGAGGAGACGAAGACGCTCAAGCGGGAGGGCGTGCCGCTGGAACTAAACGTCTTCGACCGCTACGCCGTTCAGCACGCCGCCGAGCTCGGTGACGAGGTGGTGGCGATGACGATGGGCCCGCCACAGGCAGAAGAGGCGCTCCAGGAGTGCCTCGCGCTCGGCGCCGACCGAGCCATCCTCCTCTCCGACCCCGTCTTCGCCGTGGCCGACACCCTCGGCACGTCGCGGGCGCTCGCGCTTGCGATCCGCCGCGAGGGCGCAGATGTCGTCCTCTGTGGACGCAAGACGACGGACTCCGAGACCTGGCAGGTGCCGCCGGAGGTCGCGGTGTTTCTCGGCTGGCCGCATCTGACGAGCGTGGTCGCGATCGAGCCCGGGCTGCGCGTTACGCGCGAGACCGACGAGGCCGAGGAGACCTACGAAGTCGAGCCACCCGTCGTCCTCTCGGTCGCAGAACCACCGGGCGGCGAGCTGATCGCCAAAGACGGCCCGATCGAAGTCTGGAGGGCGAGCGACCTCGTCAGCGACCTCCGTCCGAACGACAAGCGCTTCGGTCAGAGGGGATCGCCGACGCGCGTGCTCGCTGTGCACGACGCACGGCCGGAGCGCAAGGGACTGCGAGCGGAGAGCGCCGAGAAGGCGGCGCGCATGGTCATCGGATTGCTCGCGGAACGAGCGCCGGAGCCGCCCTCCTGGGAGAAGCCCGGCCACATCGCCGAGAAGCCGGGCGCCTTCTACGACTGCTGGTCGGTGGTCGAGCTCGCCGGCGGTCGACCGCGTCGCGTCTCGCTCGAGCTGCTCGCCCGTGGCCGGGAGCTCGCCGGCAAGCTCGGTGGCAAGAACATCGCGCTGCTCATCGGCTACGGGATGCAAGAGGCGGTCGAAGAGGTCGCCCGCCACGGCGCCGAGGTCGTCTATACCGCGGACGATGCGAAGCTCACCGAGTATCACCCCGAGCTCTGGGCCGCGGTCGTGTGTCAGGTCCTGGCGGAGCAGAATCCCCGGGTCCTCCTCATTCCAGCAACCACGCAGGGCCGCGATTTCGGGCCGCGTGCAGCGGGCGAGCTCGAGCTCGGGATGACCGGCGACTGCGTGGGGGTCGACATCATCAAGGCAGGGCGCCTGCTCCAGCAAAAGCCCGCCTTCGGCGGAAACATCGTCTCGGCGATCATGGGCTCGACGACCCCGCAGCTCGCGACCGTGCGCCCGCGGATGTACGAGCCGCTGGAGCCGCGCGAAGACGCGCAAGCCGAGACGAAGAAGATGGAGCTTGGCAACTTGCCCGTGTCCAGGCTGAAGCTCGCCGGGCGGCGAGGCTCCGATGGAGGCGCCGCCCTGGACGGAGCCGACATCGTGGTCTGCGCGGGGCCTGACGTGGACGTCGCCGGGCTCGAGCGGGCGGCAGCGCGAGACGGCCTGGCGGTGGCCGGTTCCCGGCGTTCGGCGGTTCCGAGGAGGCGGAAGATAGGCCTCCTGGGCCGACCTGTTGCTCCGCGCCTCTTCGTCGCAGTCGGCGTCGAAGACGAGCCCGAGTTCTGGGCCGGCTGCGTCAAGGCAGGGGTGATCGTGAACGTCGGCGATTCCGAGCCGGCGCAGGCCGACGTCTCGCTCTCCGGCGACTGGGTCGAGATCCTCCCGGCCCTCCTTGACGCCGCGGCCGAGAAGAGGTGAGATGGGAGACCACGTGACGGAAGCCTCCGAGGGCACGATCCGGGTCCTGCTCGCAGACGACGACGAGAGTTTCCTCGTCTCGCTGCAAGGACTCATCGATGAGCAGCGCGAGCTGTCTGTCGTCGGCACCGCAACGGACGGGCTCGCTGCGATCGAGCTCGTCGACGAGCTCGCCCCCGACGCGGCCGTCCTCGACCTGCACATGCCGCTGCTCGACGGGGTGAGCACGGTCGCGCGGCTGCGACGAGACCATCCGAACCTCTGCCTGATCGCGCTCACAGGGGACGAGGCGCCCGCGCTGCACCGCGCAGCCAAGGATTCGGGCGCCGACGACGTCCTCCTGAAGACGCAGCTCGTCGGCGCGCTGGTCGACCGGCTAACGGCTGCGCGCGCGACGGCCTGAGCCGAACAGCCTTGCCACCGAGGGTCACGTCATCTTTCCGGCGCGTCGCCGGTTCACGGTCGAGACAAGTCAGTTCAAACGCTGGCTAAACTTGGACGCCGCGGCGAGGTAGCTCAGTCGGTAGAGCACACGGCTGAAAACCGTGGTGTCGCCGGTTCGATTCCGGCCCTCGCCATCTCTGTTCTAAGTGCGAAAGGACGATCTCGGGCTACGACGGGCCAGCGACAGTTTACGAGCTGGCCGACTCGAATTAGTAAGGGCCTTAGAACCCGAAGCGGACATGGGTGAAGTACCAAAGGCTTGACGTCAGCCAGAGCGTTGCCAACACAGCGAACATCGATCCGCCGACAACCGGCAACGTCCAGCGCGGGTGCCTCGGGTCGTGGACGAAGAAGACCTTGACGACGAAGATGCCGTACACGAACGAGCCCGCGATCGAATGAACGAGCACGCGCGTACTCGCGCTCTGGAAACCGAGGATGAAGATGCAGTGGAACGCGACCGGCAGCGTGCAGAGGAACGCGAGCCGGCCCGACCAGCGGTGGACACGGTTCACGTACGGACGGCGGATGGGTACTAGCCGTTGCAGCTTCCCGAAGATCCGGGCACCCGTCGAGATCTGGACGATCCCGAGGACGATCGCAGCGGTCGCGAACCACGCCTTCATTGCGATCGGCGAGCTGAAGGCCGACTCGGCGAGATCTACGTACGTCGAGCTCACGCTGGCAACCATGGTCGGCGCGACTCTACGATTAGGATCGCCGCGTGTCGAGACCGAAGCCGGGTTGGCCGCTGCGGCGCATCGTCCTGGTGCCGCTCGTACTGTTCGTCGCCGTCTCGGGCGCAGTCTTCACCCTCGCGCAGCTGCACCCGGCGAAGCCGAATGTGCCGGCCGGCGCGCCGGTGCAGCTCGGCGACGCCCTCCGCGGCCGCACGATCTTCAGCCAGACGTGCGCGAGCTGCCACGGAGCACAGGGCATCGGCGGTGGAGCGGGCCCGAGGCTCGCCGGTGCGTCGATCTCGCTCGCGCAGGCGAAGGTGCAGATCGACAACGGCGGCGGCTTGATGCCGGCGAGACTCGTGAGCGGGCGGCGAGAGGAGGACGTGCTCGCCTACTTGGCGACGATCTTCAGACCGTCGGAAAGCTCAGGCTAGGCGCAGCCGCGAAAAAAGGACGTCCGGGCCGGTGTCGCCGTGCCGCGAACGTCCTCTTGACGCTGAGATTATTCCGTTCGGGGCTTGCGGGCAACGAGGGCCGTGCCCCTGCCGGCCGCAAACTCCGCAAAGTCCGTGAAACCTCGGCGGGAGAGCTCCTTGCGGAGGCGTTCCGGCGGCACGTAGATCGGCGTGTCCGGCCCTGCCGAGAAGGCGAAGACCGAAGGCCCACCGGGGGCGAGAACACGGGTGAGCTCGTCGAAGAACGGGATCATGTTCGAGAGCGTGACGAGGTCGAACGAGCCATCGGCAAAGGGCAGTCGCTCGGCGTCGGCCTCCTGGAAGCGCACACGGTCGGCAAGCTCAGGCGGAGTCTTTCCTTGCGCCTCGGCGATCATGCCGCCGGTGAGATCGACCCCGACGACCTCTGCCTCCGGAAACCGCTGCGCGAGGATGAAGGCCGCAGCGCCGGTCCCGGTTCCGACGTCGAGTGCGCGGTCAGGGGTCGTCTCGATCGAGCCGAGCGCGGCCTCGAGAGGGGCGAACGAATCCGGGTTTCTCATGTTGTCCCAGACAGGAGCGAGCCGCTCGAATTGCAGCCGCATCAGCCCGCGGAGGAACCGCCACGCTCCCGGTCTCCGCAGGACCTGGTTTGTCGTGAAGCGGGCGAACTTGCGGCCGAGCTGCTCCAGCATCAGTCGGCAATCCTGATCCGAACGTCCACGCCCGGCCGCGCGGAGAATGTTTCGGCCGCACTTCCGCCGCTGATCGCGATCGCGATGTTCTCGTACGCGTCCTCGTAGAGGATGATCTCGCCACCGCGGGCATCCGTATAGGTGCGCGCTGCGACCGCGTAGTACAGCTCCGACGCCAGCTCGAGCTCGACCTGCCGACCTGGCTCGATACCCATTTGCTCTAGATGCTTCCGCGTCAAGTTCAGCTGCATGTTTCCAAAGCGGTCGATGTAGAGACAACGCGCGCGGATTCGCCGGTCGTTGAGTTCGGGCTGTGGCAGCTCGAGCCGCTTCAGCGATCCAGGCTCGACCGCGGGGCCGAGCTCCTCGATTGGCACCCCACTGGCAAGATAGGCCGCTGCGGGAGAGAACACGTCGCGACCATGGAAGGTCGCCGAGACAGGCTCGAGCGCGTACTTGCGGTTCGTGATCTCGTATGCGGCCTCGATCTCGCCGAGCTTCTCGGCCGCCGGAACAAGGAGGCCGTTGTCGGGGCCGACGTAGAGCCGGCCGTCGGCGCCGCGCAGGGCGAGCGAGCGCCGCTCGCTGCCGACTCCGGGGTCGACAACGGCGAGGTGAACTCCTTCCGGGAGGTAGGGAAGCGTGTTCGCGAGCATGAGCGCACCCTGCAGGACGCCCTGTGGCTCGATCCCGTGCGTGATGTCGATGATCTCGACGTCTGGCGCGATCCGCTTCATGACCGCGTGACACGTGCCGACGAAGTCGTCTGCGAGGCCGAAGTCGGTCAGGAAGGTGACGAACACGTCAGCGTGACGCTAATCGATCGACCGCCGAGACGAGGCCGTCGAGGTCGTGCGTCTCAGCCTCGGCCGCAACGCGGATCCCGGCGGCCTCGGCAGCCCTGGTCGTCTGCGGCCCGATCGAGACGGCGGGAATGTCGGCGCCGAGCTGGGCAAACGACCGTGCCGCCGACCCCGAGGCGAGCACGACCAGATCGCCCTCCGGCGGCACCGCGGGACGAATGAGCCGCGTGCGGTAGAGCGCAACGAAGTCGGCTCCGAGCTCCTCGATCGGCCTGCGGCGGGCGCCCTCAGCAGCCGCGAAGAGAATCCGGCCTGCAGGGCGAGGAAACTCATCGAGCAGACCGTCCTGGGAGGAAACCCTGGGCACGAACGAGGGCTCGATACCCAGCTCCCGAAACGTCTCGGCCGTGCCGGGCCCGACGGCGGCGATCTTGGGCAGAGTGCCGCGGGCGCGCGCGTGCAGCTCGCGAGCTCCGTTCGGGCTCGTCACGATCAGCCACTCGTAGCCCTCGACGTCGACCGGCCCTGCGAACGGCTCGATCTCGATCAGCGGACATTCGACGATCTCGTGGCCGAGCTCTTCGAGGCGGGCGACGAGTGGGCCGGCCTGTTCCCGTGGCCGCGTGACGACGATCTTCACGCCGCCAGCGCGGCGAGCTCCGCGGCGAGGGCCGCGGGGTCCTCGCCGGTCCTCCGTTCGACCCAGCGGCCGTCCGGATCGGCAATCAGGCCGGTGAGGATCTGCCCGTCGTGATGCGCGGCGATCGGAGCGAGGCAGCCACCTCCGATCGCGGCCACGCAGGCGCGCTCGGCATTGACCCGGCGATGCGTCTCGGGATCGTTCGCCTGCGCGACGAGCTCTTCCTCGCCGACCCGCACCTGGAGCGCGAGCGCGCCCTGGCCCGCTTCGGGCAGAAGCTCGTCGGGATCGAACCGATGGCCGATCTCGTCGGCGAGGCCGAGCCGGTCGAGGCCGCAGGCGGCGAGCACCACGGCATCCAGGCCGCGTTCGCCCCGCTTCCGCAGGCGCGTATCGATGTTTCCGCGCAGCGGCTCGATCGACAGGCTCGGGTCGAGCGCAAGCAGCTGCGCGCGCCGACGCACCGAAGCCGTTCCGATGCGCATCTCCGGACGGATCCGATCCGCGCCGCAGAGAGCATCACGCGGATCCTCCCGCAGTAAGTAGGCGCCGACGATCAGCCCTGCCGTGTCGGTGGAGGTCATGTCCTTCGCGGAGTGGACGGCGACGTCGATCGACCCGTCGAGGAGCGCCTCTTCGATCTCCTTCACGAACACTCCGCGCTCCCCGATCTGGCCGAACGGCTTCGTCCGGTCGCGATCGCCCACGGTTGTGATCGGCACGAGCGCGATCTCGATCCCCGGCCCCCGCAGCCGGTCGGCCGCGAGCTCGGCCTGGGTCAGCGCGAGCCTACTGCCGCGGCTTCCGATCCTTAGTAGCACCCTCCCCCTCCCCGAGCCCGAAGAGGTGCCGAGCAACGTCGACGTACCCGGCTCCCTCGGTGGCCGCCGCCTCCTTCAAGCGCACGATCGGGACATGCAGGAGCTTGTTCACGATCTGGGTCGTCAGCGATTCGACGGCGCGCCGCTCGCTCTCGGAGAGACCGCCGAGACGGGCCTCGGCCTTCGCGAGCTCTCCTGCGCGGATGGTCTCGGCTCGCCGGCGGAGCGATGCGATCGCCGGGACAACCTCGAGCGAGGCCTGCCAGGTCCGGAACCGCTCGGCCTCGTGCGCGACGATCGTCTCGGCGCGCGCAGCCTCGCGCCACCTGCCGCTGAGGCTCTCGCTGACGACCGCCTGGAGGTCGTCGATGTCGTACAGGTAGCAGCCGTCGATTCCGGCCACGGCGGGATCGACGTCACGCGGAACGGCGAGGTCGATGACGAACAGCGGGCGGCCCTTGCGGTCGGGGATCTGTTCCACCGTCAGGACGTGAGCCGGAGCGCTGGTCGAGGAGACGACGACGTCGACGCGCGCGAGCTCCTCGCCCAGCTCGTCGAAGGGAACTGCGCGCCCGCCGAACCGGCCTGCGAGCTCATCGGCTCGGCCCTGTGTCCGGCTCGTCACGGCCGAGATCGAAGCGCCGCGCTTGGCCAGGCTCCGCGCGGCGAGCTCGCTCACCTCCCCCGCTCCGACAAGCAGCACTTGGCACCCTTCCAGGTCGCCGAACACCTGCTGCGCGAGTGCCGCCGCGGCCGAGGAGATCGAGGACGGGCTCTCGCTGATCGCAGTCTCTGTGCGCACCTTCTTCCCCGCGTGCAGAGCCTGCCTGAAGAGACGATCGAGCACAGGGCCGCAGGAGCCGGATTCGTAGGCCGCCCGCACCTGGCCGAGAATCTCCCCCTCCCCGGGGACCAGCGAATCGAGCCCGGCCGCGACGCGGAAGAGGTGCAACGCGGCCGCCTGGTCGCGGAGCCGGTAGAGCTCGATCTCTCCCTCGGCGAGCGCGGCACCGGCGCGCTCCTCCGCCTCGTCGGGATCGGGATGCGCAAGGTAGAGCTCGGTGCGGTTGCAGGTCGAGAGGCAAACAGCCTCCCCGCCGTCGGCCAGCCGGCGGGCGAGCTCACCCGCGGCCTCGAGATCGAGCGCGACCTTCTCGCGCACTCCGACCGGCGCGAGCCTGTGCGAGGTGCCGACGACGACGACGTTCATGCGAAATGGCTCGTCGGGAGCCCGAGGTGGAGTGCGATCACGAGGGCGAAGCCGATCAGAGCCATGTACGCGGCTCGCCTGCCGCGCCAGCCGACGCCATAGCGCAGGACGAGAAACGCGCCGTAGACGGACCAGGCCAGGACGGTCAAGCCGATCAGCGGGTCGAGGTCGGATTTGCCACGCAGCCTCGCGAAACCGGCCGCCATGCCCAGGGTCAGCAGCGGCAGCGCAACCGCGACGGTGCGACCGACGAGCCGGTCGAGCGTCGCCAGGGACGGCGCCCGGAACTTGAGCACTCTTGGACTGTGCCGCTTGAACAATCGCTCCTCCCAGAGATAAAGCACAGCGAGCGCGGACGCGAGCGTCAGCCCGGCGAATCCGGCCAGCACGAGACCGACGTGCAGGACGAGGAAGATCGTCGAGTAGCCGCTGTCGCCGGTTGCGGCCGCGCCGCCTGCCGCGTAGGAGATGGCAAGCAAGAGCGCGGCGAGCGGCATCACGACGAGACCGAGCAGCCGGTAGCGAGGCTTGCAGCCCCAGATCAGATAGGCGCCGACGACGAGCCAGACGAACAGATTGAGCGAGCCCGCCCAGGTGTCCCAGGGGAACCCGTCGGCGCGTGCCGCCTGGGCGACGAGCAGTGCCGTCTGGACGAGCC
>DASWDJ010000002.1:0-29766 GCA_036395295.1 Gaiellaceae bacterium
GGGCACCGCGATGTTCGGCATGTTCTTGATGCTCACGCTCTACATGCAGCAGGTGCTTGGCTACTCGCCGATGCGCACCGGCGTCGCCTACCTGGCCGTGGCCGGAACGGCGATCGTCTGGTCGGCGCTGGCCGCCCAGCTTGTGACGCGGATCGGCGTCAAGCCCGTGCTCGTGGTCGGCATGACAGCTCTCACTGCAGGCCTCGTCTACTTCACGCAGGTCTCCGTGGGCGGCTCTTACCTCGGTGACCTCCTGCCTGGTTTCCTGCTGATCTCGGTCGGAATCGGCTTCTCGTTCGTTCCGATCTCGATCGCGGCGCTCGCCGGAGTCAAGGACGCCGAGGCCGGCCTCGCCTCGGGGCTGTTCAACACGTCGCAGCAGATTGGCGGCGCGCTCGGTATCGCCGCGCTTTCGTCGATCGCGACGTCGACGACGAGTGACGAGGTTCAGAGCGGGACGGTTCTCAACCTGGCGCTCACCGACGGCTTCCAGGAGGCCTTCATCGCGGGCGCGGGCGTCGCGCTGGTGGGGATCCTCGTTGCTCTCTTCGTCGTGAGTCGCCGCGACCTGGAGCAGGTCCCCGACGCGCTGGAGCCCGCGTTCGAGCAGGCCGCCTAGGCAACGGGCTTCAGTAGGGACACGATCGCCGCCACGAGGAGGACGAGGTTCAGGAGACTGAACAGCGTCCTCCTCGTGTCACCCGGGAATTCGTGAGCCGTTAGGCTCGTTCCCGAAGCCGAGTGAACGCCGTCGCACCAGATCCTCGCCGCTGGAAGGCGCTCATCCTCATTTGCGCCGCAATCTTCGTCGTGGTGCTCGACATCGCGATCGTCAACGTCGCCCTCCCGTCGATCGGCAGCGACCTCGACTTCGCGGAAAAGAATCTCCAGTGGGTGATCACTGCCTACGGCCTCACGTACGGCGGGTTCCTGCTTCTCGGCGGTCGCGCCGCCGATCTGCTCGGGCGCCGGCTCGTCTTCATGGGCGGGTTGGCGCTCTTCACCGGCGCCTCGCTCGTCTGCGGCCTCTCGACCTCTTCGGCGATGCTGATCGCGGCGCGAGGCGTGCAGGGGCTCGGCGCAGCGATCGTCACGCCCGCCGCGCTCTCGATCATCTCGACGACCTTCACCGAGGGAAGCGAGCGCAACAAGGCGCTCGGAGCCTGGGGAGCGGTCGGGGGTGGCGGCGCAGCCGCCGGTGTGGTGATGGGCGGCGTCCTCACGAAGTACCTCGGCTGGGAGTGGATCTTCTGGGTCAACGTCCCGGTCGGCCTGACGGTGCTTCTGCTGACCCCGTTCTACGTGCGCGAGAGCCGCCGGGAGGACGTCGTGCACGACTACGACCCGCTCGGCGCGCTGAGCGTGACGAGCGGCCTCATCGTGCTCGTCTATGCGATCTCCGAGGCGCCCGACGTCGGCTGGGGAACGTTTCGGACGATCGGCCTGCTCGCGCTCTCGGCCGTGCTGCTCGTCTTCTTCCTCGTCTGGGAATGGCGCGAGCAGGCCCCGCTGATGCCGCTCGGCATCTTCCGGATCAGGCTCCTCGCAGCCTCGAACGTCGTCGGCCTGTTGATGGCCGGTGGCATGTACGGGACCTTCCTGCTGCTCACGCTCTACATGCAGCAGGTGCTCCACCTCTCCGTGCTGCAGACGGGTCTCGCGTTCCTGGCGACCGCCGGCACGGCCGTCGTCATGGCCGGCCCGGCGCAGGCGCTCACGACCCGGCTCGGTGCGAAGCCGGTCATGGTCACCGGCCTCTCGCTTCTTGTCGCCGGGTGCCTCTGGTACACGCAGATCGACCCTGACGGCTCGTACCCGGTCGACCTGCTGCCCGGCTTCATTGCTGTTGGCATCGGGATCCCCTTCGCGTTCATCCCGATCACGATCGCTGCGCTCGCGGGTGTGAAGGACGAAGACGCGGGGCTCGCATCCGGGCTGATCAACACCTCACAACAGGTAGGAGGTGCGATCGGGACAGCCGTTCTCTCCACGGTCGCGTTCACGCATGGGACCACGCTGCTCCATCGAGGCGAGCCCCAGGAGGACGCGTTCACCGCGGGCTTTCAGTGGGCGTTCTGGGTCGGCGCCGGGATCTGGGGCGCTGCGCTCCTGGCCGCGATCATGCTGATCCGGCGGGAGGAAGTTGCCCATCCAGAGGTGGTCGAGCTACCCGCGCAGTGACGATCCCGGTCACCGGCCTCAACGAGCTCGTGCTCGAAGTCGCCGACCTCGAAGCGGCGGCGCGGTTCTACTCGGAAGTGCTGGGACTGCCCGTGCAGTCACGTTCGGAGGAACGGGTCTGGGTGCTGGCCGGCGATCGGACGCGGATCGGCCTCTGGACGCCGCAGGTCGGGATTGCCGGCGGCCAGGGCGGCGCCCATGTCCACTACGCGCTGCACATCGCCGAGGAGGACTACGACGGTGCAGTCGACCGTCTACGTGAGCACGGGTTCGACCCACACGAGGAGGATTTCGAAGAGAGCGGGCGCGCCGCGTACGTCACCGACCCGGACGGCAACGTCGTCGAGCTTTGGACGTGGGACGGCGGATATCGTGGCTGAATGGCCAACCGCCTAGCCGCCGAGACAAGCCCGTACCTCCTCCAGCACGCCGACAACCCGGTCGACTGGTACCCCTGGGGCGACGAGGCCTTCACGAAGGCGCGTGCCGAGAACAAGCCGGTGCTCCTCTCCGTCGGCTACGCGGCCTGCCACTGGTGCCACGTGATGGAGCACGAGTCGTTCGAAGACGACGACACGGCGGCGCTCATGAACGAGCGCTACGTCAACATCAAGGTCGACCGCGAGGAGCGGCCCGACGTCGACTCGCTCTACATGGACGCGGTCGTCGCGCTCACCGGTCACGGCGGCTGGCCGATGACCGTCTTCCTCACTCCCGAGGGCGAGCCGTTCCTCGGCGGCACGTACTACCCGCCGGAGCCGCGCCACGGCCTGCCGAGCTTCAAGCAGGTGCTGGTCGCGATCTCCGACGCCTACCGCGAGCGGCGCGGCGACGTCGCCTCACAGGCGCGCGCGCTGGTCGAAGCCGTTCGCCGCTCAGCCGAGCTCGCGCCGTCGAGCGATCCGCTGACGGAGAGCTTGCTCAGAGACGCCTCCCGAGCTCTGCGCGGGCAGTTCGATGCGGAGTGGGGAGGATGGGGCGGCGCGCCCAAGTTCCCGCAGGCCTCGACGCTCGAGTTCATGCTCCGCATGCACCTTCGCGGAGACGAGGACGCGCTGCCGATGATGACGGCGACCCTCGACGCCATGGCCGCAGGCGGCATGTACGACCTGGTCGGGGGCGGCTTCCACCGCTACTCCGTCGACGAAGCCTGGCTCGTCCCGCACTTCGAGAAGATGCTGTACGACAACGCGCTGCTCGTCTCGACGTATCTCCATGCCTGGGTCGTGACCGGCGAGGAGCGCTGCCGGCGCGTCGTCGAGCAGACGATCGACTACATGCTGCGGGAGCTCCGCCTGCCCGAGGGCGGCTTCGCCTCGGCACAGGACGCGGACACCGAAGGAGTCGAAGGGCTGACGTTCACCTGGACTCCGGAAGAGGGCGTGCCTGCGGAGCTCCTGCATCCGTTCGAGCACGGACGCTTCATCATCCGCGGCGAGCTGAGCACCGAGGAGCGCGAGCGCCTCTTCTCGCTCCGCCAGGAGCGTCCGCAGCCTGCCCGCGACGACAAGGCGATCGCGGCCTGGAACGGGCTCGCCCTTGCCGCGCTCGCGGAGGCCGGCCGGCGGCTGGAGCGTTCCGACTACGTCGACGCGGCGCGCGAGCTCGGCGAGTTCCTGCTCGGCGCGCTCTCCACCGAGGGCCGGCTGCACCGGACCTTTCGAGCCGGCCGGGCGAAGGGGACCGGCTATCTCGAGGATTACGCCGACGTCGCGAACGGCCTCCTCGAGCTGCACGTCGCCACCGGCGAACTGCGCTGGCTCGAGGAAGCAAACCGGCTGGCGCGGCTTGCCGTCGAGCTTTTCGCCGACGAGGAGCGTGGCGGCTTCTATCTCTCACCTGTGGACGGGGAGGAGCTCGTCGCGCGCAAGAAGGACCTCGAGGACCAGCCCACGCCGTCGGGTAACTCGATGCTCGCCTTCGTGCTGCTCAAGCTGGCGCGGATCTACGGCGACGACGAGCTCGAGCGCCGAGCGGTCGGTGTCTTTCGCCTCGTTCACCAGGCGCTCTCACGGGTGCCGGCCGCGTTCGGCCATGCGCTGACCGCGCTCGATCTCCACTTCTCGACGCCGAGGGAGATCGCGATCGTCGGCCCGGTCGATTCGCCGGTCGCGCAGGCGGCGCTCGAGCCCTTCGAGCCGAACACGGTCGTCGCGGTCGGCCCGTCCGACGAGATCCCGCTTCTGGCCGGCAAGGGCCTCGTCGACGGCAAGCCCGCGGTCTATGTGTGCGAGCGATTCGCGTGCCAGGCCCCAGTGACGAGCGCTGCAGACGTACTTCAAGCTCGCGTCTGAGCCCCGTCGATCGCTCTCGTACGAAACCTTCACAGGCCCCTTACAAGGCCTTCACCGTTGGCGGGGACACTCCCGTCATGGCAGGGAGGACACGCTGGATCGTCATGGCGGCCCTTGTCGCAGGAACCGCCGCCGCCGCCGGCCTCAACGGGTCCGCCGGCCAGGCGAGGATCTCAGACGTCGCCAATCGCCCGAACGTCGTCGTGCTGATGACCGACGACCAGACCGTCGAGTCGATGCGGGTGATGCCGAACGTGCGCACGCTGCTCGCCGACCAGGGCGTCACCTTCGACCGCAGCTTCGTCTCGTACTCGCTCTGCTGCCCGTCGCGTTCGACATTCCTCACCGGGCAGTACACGCACAACCACGGCGTCTGGGGGAACGCCGCGCCGAACGGCGGCTACTACAAGCTCGACAGCACGAACACGCTCCCCGTCTGGCTCTCCCGCGCCGGCTACCAGACGATCCACCTCGGCAAGTACCTGAACGGATACGGGACCCGCAATCCGATCGAGATCCCGCCGGGCTGGGGCGAGTGGCACGGCTCGGTCGACCCCTCGACCTACCGCTACTACAACTACACGCTGAACGAGAACGGCCGGCTCGTCACGTACGGCACGGGCGCGGCCAATTACCAGACGGACGTGTACGCGCGGAAAGCGGTTGATGTCATCGGCCGGCAGGTCGCAGATCCGCGCCCCTTCTTCCTCTGGGTCGCGTTCCTCGCCCCGCACAGCGGCGGGCCGCGGGAGGCCGGCGACCCCGCCGGGATGTCGACTCCGGTACCGGCGCCGCGCCACCGGAATGCCTTTACGAACGAGGGGCTGCCGGCTCCGCCGTCGTTCAACGAGGCCGACGTTTCCGACAAGCCGGCCGCGATCCGGAACCGCCCGCTGATGGGGACTGCCAGGATCGCCGCGGTGAGAGAGAACTACCAGCAGCGGCTCGAGTCGCTGCTCGCCGTCGACGACGCCGTCGCTCAGATCGTGGGCGCGCTCACGGTCACGGGGCAGCTGGACAACACGTACATCATCTTCACGTCGGACAACGGCTTCTTCCACGGAGAGCACCGCGTGGCCTCGGGGAAGGTCCTGCTCTACGAGCCGTCCATCCGGGTCCCGCTGATCGTCCGCGGCCCGGGCATCCCGCACGGCAAGCATCGCATCCAGTTCGTCGTCAACACCGACCTTGCGCCGACCATCGTGGCGGCAACCGGCGCGCAAGCCAGCCGCGTGTTGGACGGGCGCTCGCTGCTCCCATTCGCCCGTGACCCGTTCTTCTACTCCGGCCGCGATCTCTTGCTCGAGACGCCGACCTACTCTGCGATTCGCACGCCCAACTGGCTCTATGCGGAGCATGCGACCGGCGAGCGCGAGCTGTACAACCTGGCACGGGATCCCTATGAGCTCGCGAGCCTGCACGCGGACCCGCGCTACGACCGCATCAAGGCGAACCTTACGATGCGGCTTGCGCGCTTGCGCGCTTGCAAGGGCGCCGTCTGCCGCCAGGGCGCGGAGCTCGGCCTCGTCGCCCGATCGAAGCGTGGGCGCGGGCCGCGAAGCTGCCGGCACTCGAGACTGCTCGTCCGCTTGACCGGGCCATCCACTCGCCGCATCTCGAGCGCGGGCTTCTATCTGGACGGGCGCCTGCTGAAGCGCGACCGGCGTGGGCCGTTCAGCGTCGTCGTCCCGAAGCGGCTCGTCCGCGCGGGCGGCTCGGTGCTCGACGCCCTTGCCACGCTCACCGACTCCCGACGCCAGACGCTGCAGCGTCGCATCGCCGGCTGCGGCTAACCGGCCCACTCCTCGCTCCGACGTAAGAGAATCGCGCGGTGCGCGTCGCCACCCACCGTGCGCCGTACCTCGTCTTCGCCGAGCACGAGTTCGAGGTCCCGCTCGACCATGCGGCACCGGACGGCGAACGGCTGACCGTCTTCGCGCGCGAGGTCGTCGCCCCCAAGCGGGAAGAGGACGAGCTGCCGTGGCTCGTCTTTCTCCAGGGCGGCCCAGGACACGAAGCGCCGCGCCCGCTGAAGCTCGTCGAGAAGACATGGCTCGAACGGGCGCTGGAGGACTATCGCGTGCTGCTACTCGACCAGCGCGGAACCGGCCGCTCGACGCCGGTCGGCGACCTGCCCGGCTTGACCTCCGAGGCGCAGGCCGAGTACCTGACGCATTTCCGCGCCGACTCGATCGTTCGTGACGCGGAGCTGATTCGGCGCGAGCTCGGCGTTGAGCGCTGGAGCGTGCTCGGACAGAGCTTCGGCGGCTTCTGCGTCGTCACCTATCTCTCCCAGGCGCCGGAGGGGCTCGCGGAGGCCTTCCTCACGGGCGGCCTGCCCCCGCTCGAACGGCATCCGGACGAGGTCTACCGCGCCACGTATGAGCGCGTGCGCGCCAAGAACCGTGGCTATTACGACCGCTATCCGGAGGACCGCGACCGCGTCCTCGCCATTCTCGAACGCATCGAGCGCCAAGACGTCCGCCTGCCTGCGGGCGATCGGCTGACGGTGAGGCGGTTCCGCCAGCTCGGGCAACTGCTCGGCATGAGCGATGGGTTCGAGCGTCTCCATTACCTCTTCGAGCTCCCATTCGGTTCGCCCGCGTTCCTGCACGACGTCGAGGCGGCTTATCCGTTCGCGCGAAACCCGCTCTACGCCGCGATCCACGAGTCGTGCTATGCCCCTGGTGTGGCGACCGGCTGGTCGGCCGAGCGCGTGTACCCGGACGACTTCCGCGACGATCCGACTCTCTTCACCGGCGAGCACGTCTATCCGTGGATGCTCCAGGAGTACGGCGCGCTCCGTCGCTTGGCCGGGGCGGCCGAGATCCTCGCCGAGCACGAATGGCCGCCGCTCTACAACGTCGAGCGGCTGCGGGAGAACGACGTGCCTGCTGCGGCCGCGATCTACACGGAGGACATGTACGTCGAGCGCGCCTTCTCGGAGGAGACCGCCGCGGCCACTCGCGGCCTACGCCCGTGGGTGACGAACGAGCACGAGCACGACGGCCTGCGCGCCGACGGCGCCCGGGTCCTCGGCAGGCTGCTCGACCTCGTCCAAGGGCGTGGCTAGGTGCCGCTCCTCCAGCTGCGGAACGTCACGCGCCGGTTCGGGGGCGTCGTCGCGCTCGACGACGTGTCGCTCGACGTCCGGCAGGGTGAGATCGCCGGGCTGATCGGGCCGAACGGGGCGGGCAAGACGACGGCCTTCAACGTCATCACTCGCCTCTACCGCCCGGACTCGGGCGACGTCGTCTTCGACGGCGAGAGCCTCCTCCGCACTCCTCCGCACAAGATCGTGCGCCGGGGCATCGCGCGTACCTTCCAGAACGTCGAGCTCTTTCTGTCGATGTCCGTGCTCGACAATGTGCTCGTCGGGGCGCACACGCGCACCGGCCCCTTCGGCGAGCGCAGGGCGCGGAAGGCCGCCCACGAGGCCCTCGACTACGTGGGGCTCGAGGAGATCGCCGACAGGCCGGCGGCCGGGCTTCCCTACGGCACGCTGAAGCGGATCGAGCTCGCCCGGGCGCTGGTCGCCGAGCCCCGGCTGCTCCTGCTCGACGAGCCTGCCGGTGGCCTTGGCCACGACGAGGTGGAACGGCTCGGGGCGTTCATCAAGCAGACGCGCGACCGGTTCGAGCTCACCGTGCTGCTCGTCGAGCATCACATGGGCCTCGTCATGCGCGTCTCCGATTCGGTGACCGTGCTCGACTTCGGGCAGAAGATCGCCGCCGGCACGCCGGCCGAGGTGCAGCGCGATCCGGCGGTGATCGAGGCGTATCTCGGGACAACGGAGTAGTGCCTTTGCTCGAGCTCGACGGCGTCGACGCGCGCTACGGGCCGGTGCAGGTGCTCCACGGCGTGTCACTGGAAGTCGGGGAAGGAGAAGTCGTCGCCGTCCTCGGCGGGAACGGAGCCGGGAAGACGACGACGCTGCGGGCGATCTCGGGCCTCGTGGCGCAGTCGGGCGAGATCCGCCTCGGCGGTGAGCGCATCGGCGGCAGCGCGCCGGAGCGCGTCGCCCGGCTCGGCATCGCGCACGTTCCCGAGGGACGCGGGATCTTCGGCGAGCTCTCCGTCCACGACAACCTGCGGCTTGGCGCCTACCTGAGGCGAAACGGCTTCGCCGCCGGCTACGAGCGCGTCCGCGGTTACTTCCCGTGGCTTGAAGACCGGCGTGACCAGCAGGCAGGGACGCTCTCCGGCGGCGAGCAGCAGATGCTGGCGCTCGCCCGGGCGCTCATGGCCCGCCCCCGGCTGCTCCTCCTCGACGAGCCCTCCCTGGGTCTTGCCCCGATGATCGTGCGCGAGCTCTTCCGCATCGTCGGCGAGCTGAACGAGAAGGAGGGCCTCACCGTGCTCGTCGTCGAGCAGAACGCGAAGCTCGCGCTGCGCTCCTCGAGCCGGGCCTACGTGCTTGAGGTCGGCCGCGTCGCGCTCGAGGGGCCGAGCGGCGAGCTCGCGGAGAACGAGTCGGTTCGCAAGGCATACCTGGGGTACTGAGTGGCGACGCTGTGACCAACGACATCCGTGTGCGTCGGGGGAACCTCCCGGTTCCCCCGAACCCCCTCCACTGGTCCGTGGTGCCTTTGGCACCACGGACAGGCCACTTGTGGGGTTTGTCGTGACCGAGCTGGCGCAGCAAGTCGTGGCCGGGCTCGCGTCCGGCTCCATCTACGCCTCCCTCGCGCTCGCAATCGTGATCATCTACCGCTCGACCGGAGTCGTGAACTTCGCTCAGGGCGAACTGGCGACGTTCACGACCTTCATCGCCTGGACGCTCGTCGACCACGGCGTCGGGTACTGGGGCGCCTTTGCACTGACCGTGCTGATCGCGTTCTCGGGCGGCGTTGCGCTCGAGCGGCTCGTCGTCCGGCCCGTCGAGGGCGGCCCCGTCCTCACCATCGTCATGCTCACGATCGGCCTCTTCATCCTGCTCGGAGGCCTCTCGAACTGGATCTGGAAAGCGGAGGTCCGCTCCTTTCCCCCCAACCGGCCGTTCCCGACGAGCACCTGGGACCTCGGCGGTGTCGCGATCTCGAAGCAGGACCTCGGCATCCTGGGCGTCACGCTCGGGCTCGTGGTGCTGCTCTACCTGCTCTTTCAGTACACGAAGCTCGGGCTTGCGCTGCGCGCGGCTGCACTGAATCCGGCCGCCAGCCGGCTCGTCGGCGTACGCGTGGGGTGGATGCTCGCGCTCGGCTGGGGGCTCGCGGCGGCGATCGGGGCCGTGGCCGGGCTCTTCACCGCGGCCGCCTCGCCGCCGCTCGACCCGAACATGATGCGGCCGATCCTCATCTATGCGTTCGCGGCGGCGGTGCTCGGCGGGCTCGAGAGCCCCGTCGGGGCAATCGTCGGCGGGCTCGCGCTGGGTGTGCTGCTCAATCTCGTCGTGACCTACGACACTCACCTGCACCTCGAGCTCGACCGGCTGCGGCTCCCGATCGCGTTCCTCGTCATCCTGACCGTGCTGCTCGTCCGGCCGGCGGGGCTCCTGGGGCGGGCGGTGGTGCGCCGTGTCTAGGCTCGCCACGGCCCGGGGCGTCGCAACCGCGCTCGCGCTGGCCGCCGGGGTCGTCGCCATTTTCCTCGCCCCCCGCTGGGTGAGCGACATCAAGCTCGCGCAGATGGGCGTGTACTTCATCGCGCTCCTCGGGCTGAACATCGTCACCGGCTATACGGGTCAGGTCTCGCTCGGTCACAGCGCGTTCATGGCGATCGGCGGCTACACGACGGCGATTCTCGTCGCCGATCACGGGGTGCGCGACCTCTGGACGATTCCGCTCGCCGGCCTCGTCGCCGGGGTCGCCGGCTTCCTCGTCGGGCTTCCGGCCCTACGGCTTTCGGGGCTCTACCTCGCTCTGGCCACGTTCGGTCTCGCCGTGGCGATGCCGGACCTGCTGCGTTGGGACAAGTTGGAGACCCTCACGAAGGGCGGGCAGGCGATCCAGCTCTTCAACAGCCCCGCGCTCACCGGCAAGGGGTTCGAGAACGTCGATCTCCTCGGTCACAGCGTCACGTTCACGCGCGCCGTGGACTATCTGACCTGGGCAGTCGCGTTCGTCCTCCTCGTCGTCGCCTGGCTGCTATTGCGCGGAGCCCCCGGGCGCGCCTTTCGCGCAGTGCGCGACAGCGAGGTTGCCGCCACCTCCTCGGGCGTCAACATCGCCGCCTACAAGACGCTCGCTTTTGCGATCAGCGCCGCCTACGCGGGAATCGCAGGCTCGCTGCTCGTGATCGCGGTCGCCTTCGCCGATCCGCAGTCATTTCCAGCGAAGCTCTCGCTGACGCTGCTCGTCGGGGTCGTCGTCGCCGGTCTCGGGTCGCTGTGGGGGGTTCTCGCCGGTGCTGCGTTCATCCAGTTCCTGCCGGACGTCGCGGTGCACCTCTCGAAGGCCCAAGGGGTGCCCGATACGGTCTACGGCGCGGCGCTGATCCTGATCGTGCTCGTGTTGCCGACCGGTGTCGCCGGAGGCGTCCACCGGATTCTCATGCCGCTAACAACTCGGTTATACACTCGGCCCTAGCTCTGATGGGCCGCAGCCTTTTCCTCGCTTTAGCAGCGTTTTCTGCCATCGGGATTCCCGTTGCGTTCGCGGGCAGCGCCGCTGACCCGGGCATCACGCCGACCTCGATTCACATCGGTGGGACGACGCCGCTGACCGGCTCGGCGCAGGCGTTCTCGTCGGTCGCCAAGGGCGCGGCGGCGTACTTCAAGTACGTGAACGCGCGTGGTGGCGTGAACAAGCGGAAGATCGACTACGAGTACCTCGACGACCAGTACATCCCCTCGGAGACCGTTCGCCAGACGCGCATCCTCGTCCAGGACAAGAACGTCTTCGCGATCTTCAACACGCTCGGCACCGAGACGAACGAGGCGATCCGGCCGTACCTGAACGAGATCGGCGTCCCGCAGCTCTTCGCCGCGAGCGGTTCGACGTCGTTCGGCCGCGACTACAAGCAGTACCCGTGGACGATCGCGTACCAGCCGACCTACATCGCCGAGGGGGCGATGTACGGGAACTACCTCCGGCGGACGATGCCGAAAGCGAAGATCGCCATCCTCTACCAGGACGACAGCTACGGCAACGACCTGATCAAGGGCCTTCAGCGCGGGCTTGCGTCGAAGGCGGGCAACATCGTCTCGAAGGTCGGGTATGCGGCGACCGACGACAATGTCCAGTCGCAGGTGGCGAGGCTGAAGAGCTCCCGCGCGACCGTCCTGATGCTCTTCTCGACCCCGAAGTTCACGATCCAGGCCTACCAGTTCGTGAATCAGCTCGGCTGGAAGCCGAAGATCTTCGTCAACGCGGTCTCGAGCGCATCGAACATCATGGTCATCTCCTCCAGCCGGGGACAGAACAAGCGGGTCGAAGGCTCGATCTCGATCGTCTTCCTCAAGGATCCGAACGACCCGAAATGGAATCGCGACCTCGGCGTTCTGCTCTACCGCAAGATCATGCGCAAGTACGGGCGCGGCGGGAACATCAAGGACGTCTACAACCTCTACGGGATGTCGGCCGCCTTCACCTTCGTCGACGCGCTCAAGCATGCGGGCAAGAATCCGACCCGCCGCTCGGTCATGAACGCGGCGCTGCACCTGAACGAGCGCAACAACCCGTTCCTCTTGCCGCGCATGTCGATTCGGACGACCACGACTGAGCACTACCCGATCGACCAGGCGCGGCTCCAGCGCTGGCGCAACGGGAAGTGGATCTCCTTCGGCGGGCTGCTGAAGGCGCGCAGCTAACGCTCGCGCAATAAGCTCGCGGCGATGGTCGCCGCTGCCTCCGAGCTTCTTGACGCTCTCCCGGAAGAGCTCTGCTTCCACGCCCGGCGGCTGCGGATGGAGGGTCACGGCTCGCTTGTCACCTATTCGCCGAAAGTCTTCATCCCGTTGACGAAGCTCTGCCGGGACGTCTGCCACTACTGCACGTTTGCGCGGCCGCCACGGGCCGGCGAGCGGGCGTACATGTCCGAGGAAGAGGTGCTCGAGGTTGCGCAGGCGGGCGCGGCGGCCGGGTGCCATGAGGCGCTCTTCACGCTCGGCGACAAGCCGGAGCTTCGCTATCGCGTGGCGCGCGAAGAGCTACGCGCGCTGGGCTGTGAGACGACGCTCGAATATCTCGCGCGCTGTGCCGCGCTTGTGGCCGAGGAAACCGGGCTGCTCCCGCACGTCAATCCAGGTGTCTTGAGCCGCGAGGACCTGCGTTGCTTGCGGACGGTCAGCGCGTCGCAAGGAGCCATGTTGGAGACGGCGTCAGCGCGACTTTCGGAGCGGGGCGGACCGCACTTCGGCTCGCCGGACAAGCTTCCAGCGCGACGCCTCGCGACGATCGCCGCGGCGGGTGAGGAGCGCGTGCCGTTCACGACCGGGATCCTGATCGGGATCGGCGAGACGCGGGCCGAGCGGATCGAGGCGCTGCTCGCAATCCGCGACCTCGGGGAGCGCTACGGCCATGTCCAAGAGGTGATCGTCCAGAACTTTCGCGCGAAGCCGGGGACGCGGATGGCCGATGCGCCGGAGCCGGCATTCGAGGAGCTGCTGTGGACGGCAGCGGCGGCACGGATCGTGCTCGGAGCGCGATGGAACATCCAGGCTCCGCCGAACCTGAGCTACGCGGACTTCCCGCGGCTCCTGGACGCCGGGATCAACGACTGGGGCGGGGTCTCGCCGGTCACGATCGACCACGTCAACCCGGAGGCGCCGTGGCCCGAGCTCGAGGCGTTACGCACGGCGACGGAGTCACACGCGCTGACACTGGCGCCTCGGCTGTGCATCTATCCGGAGTACGTGGCCGAACCCGAGCGCTGGCTCGACCCAGCCGTGGCCCAGCAGGTCCGCCTCTGCGCGGATGCGGACGGGCTGGCCCGCGAAGACACCTGGGCAGCCGGCGCAGACGTGCCCCCGCCGGCCACGGTGATTCAGGCCCTCGCCGCTGGTACCCAGGACCTTCTCCCCGATTCGATCGTATCGGCGTCCGGCGCGCGGGTGGGTCACGGAACTGGGCCGAAAGTGTCACAGCCGGTTCGGGTCGCGCTCGCGAAGGTGCGCGACGAGGTCGAGCTCGCCGAGGACGACGTCACCGCCCTGCTGCAGGCGCGTGGGCCCGACTTCACGGCCGTCGTGCGCGGCGCCGACGAGCTGCGTCGCGAGGTCTGCGGCGACTCCGTCACCTACGTCGTCACGCGCAACATCAACTACACGAACGTCTGCTACTTCCGCTGCGGCTTCTGCGCCTTCTCGAAGGGCCGCCTTGCCGCCAACCTGCGCGGCCGCCCGTACCTCGTCCCGCTCGACGAAATCGTCCGTCGCACCGAGGAGGCCTGGGAGCGCGGTGCGGTCGAGGTCTGTCTCCAGGGCGGCATCCACCCGGCCTTCACCGGCCAGACGTATCTCGGGATCTGCCGGGCGATCAAGGAAGCAGTGCCCGAGATCCACGTCCACGCCTTCTCCGCGCTCGAGATCTGGCAGGGCGCCGCGACGCTCGACGAGCCGCTGCCCGACTACCTCGACCGCCTCCGCCAGGGGGGACTCGCCTCGCTGCCCGGAACGGCAGCCGAGGTCCTCGACGACGAGGTCCGCCGCGTCATCTGTCCCGACAAGGTGACGACCGCGCAGTGGCTCGACGTCCACGATGCTGCGCATCGCGCGGGCCTCCGCTCGACGACGACGCTCATGTTCGGCCACGTCGACGCTCCCCGCCACTGGGCGCGCCACCTGCTCCGCCTGCGCGACCAGCAGCGGCGCAGCGGCGGTTTCACGGAGTTCGTACCACTTCCGTTTGTGCACATGGAGGCGCCGATCTTCCTCAAGGGCCTTGCCCGCCCGGGGCCGACCTTCCGCGAGACGATGCTCGTCCACGCTGCCAGCCGCCTGGCTCTCCATCCCCGGATCACGAACATCCAGGCTTCCTGGGTCAAGCTCGGGCTGGAGGGCGCGACGGCGGCGCTCCGAGCGGGCGCGAACGACCTCGGCGGAACGCTGATGAACGAGTCGATCTCCCGTGCGGCCGGCGCCGAGCACGGACAGGAGCTTCCACCTGAGCGGATGGAAGCGGGAATCCGGTCACTCGGCAGGACGCCCCAACAACGGACGACGCTTTACGGCAAACCGGACCCGATACAGGTGGCCCGGTCCTTCGGCGCCGCGCCCCTCGCCGAGCCCTTGAACCCGGACGTGAGCGACGCGGGATTGAGCGCGCCGGCGAGACTCGTGCGCCCGGGGCTCGCCGCCGCGGCGCAGTGACGCGCTCGCGGCTACGGGCCGCGGGCGGGAGCCTCGGCTTCGTCCTCATCGGCGGGCCGACGATCGTCGCCGGGCTCGTGCCCTGGCTACTCACTCGTTGGGCTGCGGACGATCAGTCGCTCCTACTGAGGGCTCTCGGCGGAGTGGTCATGGCGCTCGGGCTCGTGCTCGTCCTCGAGTCGACCGCTCGCTTCGCGCTCGAAGGCCGCGGCACGCCGGCTCCCTGGGCGCCGCCCGAGCGCTTCGTCGTGCACGGTCTCTACCGGTTCACGCGCAACCCGATGTATGTCGGCGTGCTCGCGCTGGTCGTCGGCCAAGCGCTGCTGCTCGGCCGGCCGGTCCTGTTCGCCTGGGCGGCGGCGGCGTGGCTCCTCTTCCAGCTCTTCCTGGTCTTCGAAGAGGAACCCGGCCTTCGACGGCGCTTCGGTGCCGAGTACGAGGACTACTGCGCCCGAGTGCCCCGTTGGCTTCCTATTGCTCCCAGAAGCCCTCGATATTCACGGCGTCGCCCGGACCGCCCGGCGCGCCGATCGCAATGAACTCAACGCCCTCGGGCCCGGCCTCGAACCCACGCCGGGTTTCCTTCGCGACCCGGATCGCATCCCACGGCCCGAGCTCCTTGATCTCGTCCTCGACCTTCACGCTCATGCTGCCGGTGATGACGACGAACATCTCTTCCTGCGTCTTGTGCGTATGGCCCCAGGGAACCTGGAAGTTTGGAGCGAGCCGCTGGTAGGTCAGCCCGATCAGCTCGGCGTCGAGCGCGACGCGGGCAAACCGCGCCTCGAAATCAGGAGAGAGCCCGAAGTTCGGGGCCTGATCCTCGACCTCTTTCAAGTTCACGACCGTGTATCCGCTCATGGCGAGGATTCTGTCAGCTTGCTAAAGTCAGAGACGTGCAGGAGCTCCTTCTGTAGCCCAGGAAGCCAACGCGGCGCCGCCGCGCGAGCTTCCCCTGGCCTCTCGATCGAGAGGCTTTTTTGTACGCGGAGGCGGTATGGACAAGTACGACCCGCAGACAATCGAGACGAAGTGGCAGGAAGCCTGGGAAGCCGAGCGCGCCTTCTACGTCTCCAATCCGGAGCCAGGGCCCGAGCCGGGGCAGAAGTTCTACATGCTGGAGATGCTGCCGTACCCCTCCGGCACGCTCCACATGGGGCACGTCCTCAACTACACGCTCGGTGATGTGCTCACGCACTACCGCCGTCGCAACGGCTACACCGTCCTGCGCCCGATGGGCTACGACTCGTTCGGGCTGCCTGCCGAGAACGCCGCCATCCGCGAGGGCGGCCATCCGCGCGAGATCATCGAGCGCAACATCGCGCACATCCGCGGCGAGATGCGCCGGCTGGGATGGGCGATCGACTGGGACCGCGAGGCCTCGGCGCACGAGCCCGAGTACTACCGCTGGACTCAGTGGCTCTTCCTGAAGTTCTTCGAGGCCAGGCTCGCGTACCGGAAGGAGGCCCCGGTCAACTGGTGCCCGAACGACCAGACGGTCGTCGCCAACGAGTACGTGATCGACGGCAGGTGCGAGCGCTGCGGCGCGGAGGTCGTGGCGAGGAACATGGAGCAATGGTTCTTCCGGATCACTGCCTATGCGGACGCGCTCCTGGAAGACCTGAAGCTCCTGGACTGGCCCGACCGCACCAAGGCGATCCAGACAAACTGGATCGGCCGCTCCGAGGGCGCCGAGGTGCTCTTCCGCATCGAGGAGCTCGACGAGGATGTCCCCGTCTTCACGACGCGGCCGGACACGCTCTTCGGCGCGACCTTCTTCGTCCTTGCGCCAGAGCATCCGCTCGCCCAGCGGCTGGCGAACGACGAGGTGCGCAGCTACGTCCAGAAGGCCGTGGCGCGGCCGGTTGCGGAGCGTCAGACGAAGGAGAAGGACGGCGTCTTCACCGGGCATTACGTCGTCAACCCCCTGAACGACGAGCGCATCCCGATCTGGGTCGCCGACTACGTCCTGATGGACTACGGAACCGGCGCGATCATGGCGGTGCCCGCCCACGACGAGCGCGACCTAGAGTTCGCGCAACGCTACGACCTTCCCGTCTGCCCCGTCATCGACGAGGAGACGAACACGCTCGTCGATTCAGGCGAGTTCACCGGGCTGCCGGCGGACGAGGCGAAGCAGAAGATCGTCGAGTGGCTGCGCGAGCGCGGGCGGGGTGCTCCGGCCGTCAGCTACCGCCTGCGCGACTGGTCGATGTCCCGCCAGCGCTACTGGGGCTGTCCGATCCCGATCATCTACTGCGAGGAGCACGGGCCCGTGCCGGTCCCCGAGCAGGACCTGCCGGTGCTGCTGCCCGAGGTCGAGGATTACCGGCCGAAGGGCAAGCCCCCGCTGGCCTCGAACGAGGACTGGATCAACGTCCCCTGTCCGATCTGCGGAAAGCCGGCACGACGGGAAGCGGACACGATGGACACCTTCGTCGACTCGTCCTGGTACTTCCTGCGCTACTGCGACCCGCACAACGACCAGGCGCCGTTCGACCGCCGGATCGTCGACTACTGGATGCCGGTCGACCAGTACATCGGGGGCATCGATCACGCGATTGGGCACCTGCTCTACTCGCGCTTCTTCGTCAAGGCACTGAACGACTTCGACCTCGTCGGCTTCCGCGAGCCCTTCCAGCGCCTCTTCCACCAGGGCTGGGTGCGCCAGGGGGGCACGAAGATGTCGAAGTCGAAGGGCAACGTCACCGGCCCCGATCAGCTGGTCGAGATGTTCGGCGCAGACGCAGTTCGGCTGTCCATCCTCTTCATGGGCCCAGCCGACCAGGACATGGAGTGGACCGAGGATGGCGTCGAGGGCATCGCACGCTTCTTGCGCCGCCTGTGGCGGACCGTGGGCGAGGTGATCGAGAAAGCTCCGGCCGGCGAACCGGGATCGACTGACCTGGCACACGCTGCGCACCGGACGATCGCGCGAGTCACAGACGACATCGACCGCCGCTTCCAGTTCAACACGCCGATCGCGGCCGCGATGGAGCTCGTCAACGAGCTGGGACGAAAGCCCGAGGATCAGGCGGCGCGCTTCGCGGCAGAGA
This sequence comes from Gaiellaceae bacterium, assembly GCA_036395295.1. Taxonomy (GTDB): domain Bacteria; phylum Actinomycetota; class Thermoleophilia; order Gaiellales; family Gaiellaceae; genus VAXT01. Next base: position 17,781 of record DASWDJ010000002.1, read on the forward strand.
CTGCGGTCACGCTGATCCAGCCGTGGGCCCCGCACATCGCCGAAGAGCTGTGGTCGCGGCTCGGCCACGAGCGGCTTTGGGACGAGCCTTGGCCCCAGGCCGATCCGGCCATGCTCGAGCGTGACACCTTCGAGCTCGTGATTCAGGTCAACGGGCGCGTGCGCGACCGAGTCGAGGTCGCCGCCGATTCGTCGGACGAGGACTTGGTCGCGCAGGCCAAGGCCTCGCCGCGCGTGCAGGCCTACCTGGACGGCAAGGAGATCCGTAAGGAGATCGTCGTCCCCGGGAAGCTCGTGAACCTCGTTATTACCTAGAACGGTTGGTCTTCAAAGGAGCGGTCCCGACCGGTCCTTTCAGACGGATGCACGGATCCGGACGGCCACGCCGGCAAAGCCGGCATGGCCTCAAAAGGGCATCGCAAGCGATGCCTTAGCGTGCATCCTGATCGGCGCCGCCGAGTCGGCGCCTTAACGAATGCCGGTGTCGATATGGAAGTCCCGGCGAGCAAAGCGGTCGCTCGGGACCGTGGCTGCCGACGGCGAGGTTTTCCGCTCGAAGCCTCGACGGTTCGTGCGCACCGCGTAGCGACCCGGGCGAAGCGTCACCCTGTACCAGCCCTGCTGGTTGGTGGTCGCGGTGGCGACGACCTTGCCCGAACGGGAGAAGACGAGCTTGACCCCGCGGGCCGGCTCGTCGCAGGGGATGCCGATCCGGCAGACCGGCATGATCGGGCCGCGCTTGACCAGGCCCCTGAGCCCGGCCGCCGTTCCGCTGCCGGCTGAGCCCGCCGAGCCGCAGCCGAGCGTGAGCGCGGCGAGGATCGCGGGAGCGAGCGCCTTCATGCCGTCTCCTCGAGCAGGCGGCTGTCGGCGCGGCGGCGCCGGGCGCGCTCGGCGAGTAGCGCGAGGGCCGCGAGGAGTACGAACGGGCCGGCCACGACGAGAGCGTAGAGCACGATGATTGCTTCTTTCCCCAAAATGTCCCCGGCATCACCCCAGAAGCGGTCGAAGCGGCCCGGAGTCGTTTGTCTGGCCGCCGTCGTGCGGGTGGTCAGGGTGAGCGAGATCTTGGCGTAGGTGCCTTCGCTGACCAGGTTCGCACGGCTTCGTGACAGCCTTGCGACCGTGCGCATGGCTCGGCTGAGCCTGGCTTGCTCCGCCGGAGTCAACCCGGCTCGTCGCTGCTTGGCCGCGAGCTCTGCGACCAGCATGCGGGCCTCCAGGCGGCGTTGATCGATCCGATCGACCGTTCTCTGAAGGTCCGCGACAGAGATCCGCTGCGAGAGGATCGTGCCCAGCTCCGTCAAGCTTGCGATCGCCTGCTGGACGTGCGGAACCGGAACACGAAGGTCGAGCCGTGAATCGCCTGTGGTCTGACCGGTCGAGTAGTCGGCCGCCGCGACATAGCCCCCGAGTCGGCGGGTCGTGCGGATCGCGCTCTTCGTTCCGTGTGACAGGTCGTCTACCCGAGCGCTCATGGCGACGTCGTACTGCTGAAGTCGCGAGCCTGGAACGACAGGCCCGAAGAATCGTCCTCGATCCGAGCTCTTGCCGAACGCACTCTTGAAGCTCCGATTGAGACGTGAGGCTCCCGCTTGAGCTCGCGGTTGCCGCACCTCTGCGCTGAGACTGTCACGCCTGCGGTCGGGTGAGCCCTTGTAGCCCTGGATCGCCGCAGCACCGAGTGCGACTGCGATCGCGATGGCCGCGGCAGCGGCCAGGGCGGGTCGCCGCTTGAATCCGAAGGCTCGGACGTGAGGCTCGGGCAAGCCTCGCACGCGCTCTCGCAGTTGCGCGGGCGCCTGCGGCGCGCTCGCGCGCAGCTCGCGCAGAACGGTTTCGAAGCTAACGTCGGGCATCGCTCACCATCCTCTCCTCGAGCTTCTGAAGTGCTCTGCTCAGGCGTGTCGACACTGCGGTTGGCCTGATGCCGAGCACGCTCGCGGTCGTCTCGCCGTCCAGCTCCAAGACCACGCGAAGCACGACGACCTCCCGCTCGGCTGCTGAGAGGCTTCGCACCGCCGCCTCGAGCGCGGGGGAGAGGCCTTCCCCGAAGGTCGCCTCGTCGCTCGCCGGCGCTTCCGCGGCGTACGCGTCCTCTCGCCGCCGCCGCCGCTGCTCGGCGCGGAAGTGGTCGAGTGCGGTTCCGCGCGCAAGCTGGCAGAGCCACGTGCGGGCCGAGCCGCGGCGCGGGTCGAAGCGTCGCCACCGGTTGAGCGCTCGCTCGAACGTGGCGGCGGCGAGGTCTTCTGCGAGGTGTGGGTTTCCGGTCACGTAGAGCAAGTAGCGATAGACGTCGTCGAGGTGCTCCTCGACCACGCTGGCGAAGCTCCGCCTCTCGCGGAGACCTCGCCTGCCGGTTGGCCATGAGGTCGGCACCGCGCTCACGTGTCTTCTATACGTCGCCGCGTGCCGACGCGTCACATCGTCCGCGCAAAGAGATGCCGCCCCAGCTGGGGAGGCATCTCCGCGCGTTGACGTTGATCGCTACCTGTGGGCGCGCCGAGGCACGCGGACGGACGTCCGTTTGGAGGCCTTCGCCGTCGGCGTCTTCGCCGTCGCCATCATGACGAGGCGCTTGCCGAACGCCTTCGAGCGCAGACCGAGCACGAAGCCCGCCTGGCCTTTCTTGTTGCTGCGCTTGACCTTGGCACGGCCTACGACTCTGGCGGAGCGCACGCTCCTCACGGTTACTCGGGCTCCGCGAACGAGGAAGCCCCGCCGGTCCTTGACTGTCACGACCATTCGCAGGCGCTTCGTCTTCCTGATGCCCTTCGTGTTGTAACGGACCGAAGCGATCCGGATGCCGATCGCGTTGGCCGCCTGCACGTAGGCGACCGCGGCGGCGGGGTACCGTGTCTCCAGAGAGACGCCCTGCCTGTCCGTCATCAGCACGGTCACTTCTCTGCTCGTCCCGGGAACGGGGATCGCAAATGTTCCGTTCGGGCTAAGGGCGGAGAGCGCGTCGATGCCGTTGACGCTCAGGCTGACGAGCTCGTCACGGTTCGCGACGCCTCCGCTGACCGAGATCGGCTGACCGCCGATCGAGATGAAGCCGCCGACCGGCCTTGTGATCGAGGCTGCGGCCCGTTCGAGACCAAACAGCACCTCGGGTGAGATGACTCCGCCCAGGCCGACGAGATTCGCCGTCAGTGGAATGGTGATCGTGCTCGTCGCGTCCGCGGCGGCGGTGTGCACGACGAGTTTCAGGACACTCTGGCCGTTCAGGTTGACCGTCCCGGCGAAAGTGCCCCCGACGTTGATTCCAAGCGGGTGTCCGTTGACCGTGAGCGTGGCCGACGACGGATTCGGCGCGGCGATCGTGCCCGACACGATCGCAACTCCGTTGACGATCGTCGTCGGTCCTAGCTTCACGACGGGAGTGACGGTGTCTCCGGGCGCGGGACGGGCGCCGACCAGTGCCGCGAGCGCACACGCGAGCGCCGCGAGAGCGACGAGTGTGCGCCTGTTTGGCGGGAATGTGGTCATCTGCGGTTCTCCTTCTTGTGATGGATTGGCCTGGGATGGCGCCGCAGGTCTGTAGGTGAGATCCCGTGCTGCCGCCCGCCATGCGCGCGATCACTCATTCGAGGGACGTTTTTTCACCCTTTCGAGCTAGGCCAGGCCAAGTGGCACTGCTTCGGCACACATGCGTGACCGATGCGTCAGCTTCTTGTTGTCAAGATTGACGACGTGCTGGATTCCCTCCCCCCGGCGCGCCGGCGGCTCGCCGCCGGCGCGCTCCTCCTCGCGCTCTTCCTCCTCTTCGGCGCGCGGCATCTACTGCGTGCGGGCACACCCACCCACGCGGCCCCCGTGACCTCGGCCGCGCCGATTCGGGCCGAGCTGGGGCCGGAGCTCGTCGTCCATGTCGTCGGCGCAGTCCGCCGGCCCGGCCTCTACAAGCTGCCCCAGCGCTCCCGGGTCGCGGATGCCGTCGCACGTGCGGGCGGGTCGACAAGGCACGCCGACCTCTCGCTCATCAACCTGGCTGCGCCGCTCTCGGACGGGATCCAGGTCGTGGTCCCGGTTCGAGCCTCGGCGGCGGCGGCGCCCGCCGGTCAAGCGCCTGCCGCCGGCTCGGCGCCGGCCGGTCCCGTCCACCTGAACACCGCGACCATGGAGCAGCTCGACTCGCTGCCGGGCGTGGGGCCGGTCACTGCGCAGAAGATTCTCGATTACCGGCAGAAGCACGGCGCGTTCAGCTCGCTCGAGGAGCTCGACGCGATTCCCGGGATCGGCCCGGCGCGTCTTGAGCAGCTTCGGGACGTTGCTGCCCCATGAGAAGTTTCCTTCGCGCGAGGCCGCATCTTCTTGCGGCGGCGCTCTGCGTAGGGCTCGCGGCAGCGAACGGGCTGCGCGATTCCTCGCTCGCCGTTGCCCTCGCGGCGATCGTCCTCGGGGTTGGCGCTGTCGCCGCCTCATCCGGCCTGCGCTTGCCGGTTCTGGCGCTTGCGCTGCTGCTTGTCGGCTGGTGGTGGGGCAGCGCCCGGCTCGACGCCCTCGACCGGAGCGTGTTGCTGCCGAAAGCCGAGACCGCGGGCCAGGCGCTTGTCGCCGTCACAGGGCCTGCCCGTCGCTCGCGCTACGAGCTCCGTGTGCCCGCGCAGGTGCGCCGCTTCCGAGACGAGGTCGTTCGAGAGCCGGTGCTCCTCCGTCTTCCTCCCGGTCGCTCACCCCCACAGGGCGCTCTGCTCGACGTCATCGGCGAGATCAAGATCCCTCGTGGCTCGACGAACGGCTTTGACGAGCGCACCTGGCTACGTCGCCACGGCGTGCACGTCGTGCTGCGGGCAACGCGTTGGCGGGTAGTCGGGCGGCGGGGCGGGCTCGCGGGCTTCGCCGACGGCCTCAGGGCTAGGCTCGCGCGCTCGATGGCCCCCGGCCTCGGGGGCGAGCGGCGCGCGGTCCTGGCCGGAATCGTGCTCGGCGAGGACGAGGGTCTCTCCGACGAGTTGCGTGCACGTTTCCGAGCCTCGGGCCTCTACCACCTGCTCGCTGTGTCGGGTCAGAACGTCGCGCTCATTGCCGGAGGGGTCTTGTTTCTGGCCTGGCTCGTCGGGCTGTCGAGGCTGTTCGGCCAGCTCGCGGCGCTGGGTGCTATTGGCGGCTACGTGCTCGCGGTCGGGTGGCAGCCGTCTGTCGTGCGGGCGGGCATCGCGGGCGCACTGGCCTCGCTCGCGTGGTTGGCCTCGCGTCCGCAGGATCGCTGGTACTTCCTACTCCTCGGCGCGGCGATCCTCTTGGCTTGGAATCCGTATTCGCTGCTCGACGCCGGCTTCCAGCTCTCATTTGCGGCAGTCGCCGCGATCTTCGTCGCGGTCCCACGGCTGGAGCGCAGCCTCACCGGCTATCCGGTGCCGCGATCGCTCGCGGAGGCGGTCGCTGTCTCGTCGGCCTGCGGGCTCGCGACCGCGCCGATCCTGCTCACACAGTTCGGCTCGGTGCCCATCTATTCGATCCCCGCAAACGCGCTGGCGGCGCCCGTCGCCGGACCTCTGCTCGGGCTCGCCCTGATCACGGCACTGGTCGCGCCCGTTCTCGCTCCACTCGCGGCCGCGCTCGCCTGGATGAACGGCTGGTTGGCCGCCTATCTCGCCGCGTGCGCCCGGCTCGTCGGAGGACTGCCGTACGCGGCCGCTTCACCCCGAACGGCGCTCGCGGTCATCGGCCTGACGATTGCCCTCGCGCTCCTCGCGGCGCGCCTTCGGCCGCGACGGGCGCCGCGTCTGGCCGTGCTCGCGCTGATGCTGGTCCTGGTCGCAGGCGGCTGGCGGCTTCGGGCGGGCGAGGCCGGACTCCCACCGCCGAGCGGCTTGCGGATCACCTTCCTTGACGTCGGTCAGGGCGACGGGGCGCTGCTGCAAGTGCCGGAGGGTGCCGTGCTCGTCGACGAGGGACCGCCCGAGGCCGACGTCGAGGGGCAGCTCCGCGCGCTCGGCATCCGCCGTCTCGCGATGATCGTCCTCACGCATCCACAGCGCGACCATGTGGGCGGGGCCGCTGACGTGCTCGAACACTTCGAGGTCGGATCTGTCCTCGATCCCGGCCTCCCCACTCAAAGCAGCGACGAGAAGGGCGCGCTCGCGGCCGCCCGGAGGCGACACGTCAGAGTCATCCTCGCTCGAGCGGGCCAGGCCTTTCGGCTCGGCAGGTTGCGCATGCGCGTCCTCTGGCCGGACGGTCCCGGCACCGGCGGAGACGATCCGAACAACCACGCCGTCGTGCTCATCGCCTCCTATGGACAAACGGACGCTCTCCTGACCGCGGACGCCGAGTCCGACGTCACAGGGCACCTCCACGTGCCGCCGGTCGAGATCGTCAAGGTCGCCCATCACGGGTCGGACGATCCGGGGCTTGCAGATCTGCTCGCCCAGCTCCACCCGCGGATAGCGGTCATCTCCGTCGGGGCGCACAACGACTACGGCCACCCGAGCCCGTCGACGATCGCGTCCCTCTCCGCGGTTCCGGGCCTGGCCATCTATCGCACGGATCGTGACGGGCGAGTCGTCGTCGAATCGGAGGGCGGGCGGATCACGGTCCGCTGACTATGCTTGCCCGCGATGTCCTCCGAGCCGCTGCTTCCGGTCTATCTGCTCACCGGCAGCGACCGGCCGAAGCATCTGCGCGCGCTCCGCCGGCTTCGTTCACGGTTCGAGGCGGAGGCGGTCGAGCAGCTCTCGGCGGACTCGACAAGTGGGGCGGATGCGGTCGGCGCATGCAATGCGCTCGCGCTCTTCGGCGGCGAGGACGGGGGCAGGCTCGTCGTAATTCACGGCGTCGAGCGCTGGCGCAAAGCGGACGTCGAAGCGATCGTCGCGTACCTTCGCGATCCGGTGCAAGGCGCCGTGCTCGCGCTCCTCGCAGAGGAGCTGCCGCGAGGCTCGGCGCTCGTCAACCTCGCTGAGAAGGCGGGACGGGTGCTCCGGTACGACGTTCCGAAGCCGAGCAGCCTGCATGGCTGGGCCCGCGCGGAGCTGGAGCGTCTCGGCGTCTCCGCCGATGCCGAGGCCGCGCGGGCGCTCGTCGAGCTCGTCGGCGACGATACGGTCGCGCTCGCGAGCGAGCTCGAGAAGCTCGCTGCCTGGGCCGACGGCGAGCCCGTCGGCCGCGCCGAGGTCGAGCAGCTCGCCACACCGGGCCGCGAAGCCGCCGCCTGGGCTCTGACCGACGCCTGGGGCGCGCGAGACCTGCCTGCGCTGCTCGAGGCGTGCGACCTGGCGCTCGAGAAGAAGGAGCCGTTCCTGCTCGCCGTGGGGCTCGCCTCACACGTCGGCCGTGTTCGCGCTGCCCAGGCTCTTGCCGAGCAGGGGCTCAGGACGCGTGAGGTCGCCGCGCAGTTGAAGATGAAGGAGTTCCCGGCGCGCAAGGCCCTACAGCACGCCGAGCGGTATTCCCGCGAGGAGCTCGACTCCGCGCTCGTCCGGTTTGCGGAGCTCGACGCGGCGATCAAGGGTGCCAGCAGGCTCTCGGCCGAGCTCGAGCTCGTGCGGGCGCTGATCGACGTCACGCGGCCCGCCGAGCAGGCCGTCGCTTCTCCGCGCTAATGGCTCGCGACTAGCCGGGCGGCCTGCGCCTTCTTGCGCGCGGCCGTGTTCTTGTGGATCGCGCCGTGTGCCGCAGCGCGATCGATCCAGCGCTGGAGCGCGCCGTGCTCGGCGGCGATCTGGTTCTCGTCGCCGGCCTGAACCGCGGCTTCGAGACGGCGGGTCATCGTCTTCACGGTCGAGCGGTAGCGGAGGTTCTCTCCGCGGTCGTCCGCAGAGGTGCGCACACGCTTCTTCTGTTGCTTGATGTTCGGCATCTGAGAGTGAAAGACCCGCTTAGAGCGGGCGCGGCGATGGTACCAGAGGTCGTCCGGCACACAATCGTCACGCTCCCATCACCCACGCTTGAGGATTTCACCGATACGATCGAAATCGGGTGGTGGCCCGGGGTGGCCCCGCCGCCGGAGGGCCAAAAAACGAGCGGCGACGGCCCGCGTTCCTATACTCGCCCGCGTGGAGAAGCAGGCCCGGGGCCGGCGACTCGCCTGGTCGACGGCGATCTTCTCGCTCGCCACCGGGCTCTCTCGCGTCCTCGGCCTCGTCCGCGAGGTCGTCGCCGCCTACTACTTCGGCGCGGCCGGCAAGATCAACGCTTTCACGGTCGCCTTCCAGGTGCCGAATCTCGTTCGCTCCCTCGTCGCGGACGCCGCGCTCTCCTCCGCCTTCGTGCCGGTCTTCAGCGAGCTGCTGGAGAAGGGAGATCGCAAACGCGCCTGGCGCGTCGCCTCGAGCATCTTCTGGCTGATGCTTCTCGGGCTCGGCGCCCTGACCGCACTCTTCATCGTCCTCGCGCCGCTCGTCATCGCCCCCTTCGGCGACCCCGGCGGCGACCGTGCGCTCGCGGTCGGCCTCGCGCGTGTCCTCTTCCCGATCGTCGTGCTGCTCGGCGTCTCCGGGGTCATCGTCGGGATCCTCAACAGCTACGAGCACTTCACGGTGCCGGCGCTGACGCCCGTCTTCTGGAACGTCGCGATCATTGCGGGACTCGTCCTCGGCGTACCACACGCGCACTCGCTCAACGGGAAGCTCTACGTCTATGCGGTCTCGATTGTCGTCGGGACCGTGATCCAGGTGCTCCTGCCGCTGCCGTGGCTGCGCGGCCTCGACGACCGGCTGCGGCTCGTGCTCGACTGGCGCGACCCGGCGGTTCGCCGTGTCTTCGTGCTGATGGTGCCGGTCACGATCGGCCTCGGCCTCATCAACTTCAATCTCGTCGTCAACACCCTTTTTGCCTCACGTTTCATCGACCCGGAGATCGCCCCGCGCGCGATCGACGCCGCCTTCCGGATCTACATGCTCCCGCAGGGCATGTTCTCGGTCGCCCTCGCGACCGTGCTCTTCCCGCGCCTCTCGCGGCTCGCCGCGCGCGGGGACATGGACGGCTTCCGCCACAACGTCGCCCTCGGAGTGCGGCAGATCGCCTTCACGCTCATCCCGGCGAGCGTGTTCAGCGCGGTGCTGGCGACTCCGATCACCCGGATCGTCTACGAGCGGGGCGCCTGGGGCCCGCACGAGACCGCGGTCACCGCCGGCGCGCTCGCGGCCTTCTCGCTCGGATTGACGTTCAACGGCTCGATGCTGATGCTGAACCGCGCGTTCTTCAGCTTGCAGACGCCGTGGACGCCCACGGCGATCGCGCTCGGCAACCTCGCCCTCAACACCGGGCTTGCCGCGGCGCTCTACCGCGTCGGCGCCTGGGGCATACCGCTCGCCACCTCGCTGGCGAACATCGCCGGCACGGCGGCGCTCCTCGTTGTCTTCCGCCGGCGACTGCGCCGGATCGAGTTCGGCGAGACCGGCCGCGCCGTGCTGCTCATCACTTTGGCGTCGGCTGCGCTCGCCGTCGTCGCCTACCCGGTCTGGCAGGTCCTGGACGATGCGTTCGGTCGCTCGCTCGGCGGCCAGCTCGTCTCGCTCGGGAGCGCCCTCGCCGCGGGATTCGCCGCCTACCTGATTTCCTGCCGTTTGCTGGGAGTTCGCGAGTTGGAGGCGTTGCTATCGTTGCGGAGCCGCTTCCGCCGCGGCTGATCGCCCATGGACCAGGTTCGCATCCGCAACTTCTCGATCATCGCCCACATCGACCACGGGAAGTCGACGCTCGCCGACCGCTTCCTCGAGGTCACGAACACGGTCACCGGCCGCGAGATGCGCGAGCAGGTGCTCGATTCGATGGACCTGGAGCGCGAGCGCGGGATCACGATCAAGGCGCAGGCGGTCCGCGTCGACTGGAAGGGCCACGAGCTGAACCTGATCGACACGCCCGGCCACGTCGACTTCACCTATGAGGTCTCGCGCGCGCTCCAGGCCTGTGAGGGCGCGGTGCTCGTCGTCGACGCCGCCCAGGGCGTCGAGGCCCAGACCGTCGCCAACGCCTACCTCGCGATCGAGAACAACCTCGAGCTGCTGCCGCTGGCGAACAAGATCGATTTGCCGCAGGCGAACCCGGACGCAGCCGCGGCTGAGCTAGCCGAGCTCGTCGGCGATGCCCCCGACCGTGTGCTGCGCGTCTCGGCGAAGACCGGCGAGGGCGTGGAGGCGGTGCTGGACGCGATCGTCGAGCGCATCCCGTCCCCGGCCGGCGACCCCGAGGCGCCGCCGCGGGCGCTCGTCTTCGACTCTGCGTACGACCAGTACCGGGGCGTCGTCGCCTTTGTCCGCGTCGTCGACGGACAATTCCGAGCGCGCGAAGAGGTACGCGCGATGGCTCAAGGCACGCGCTTCGAGACCGAGGAGGTCGGCTTCTTCTCCCCGACGATGCGGGCCGCCGATTCGCTGGGAGCCGGCGAGGTCGGCTACGTCGTCACGGGCCTGAAGGACGTCGCCAAGCTGCGGGTCGGCGACACGCTCACCTCGCAGGCGCGCCCGGCCGAGCATCCGCTGCCGGGCTACAAGGACGTGAAGCCGATGGTCTTCGCCGGCCTCTTCCCGACCGACTCCGACGAATACCCCCAGCTCCGCGACGCCCTCGAGCGGCTGAAGCTGAACGACGCCTCGCTCTCGTACGAGCCGGAGACCTCGCAGGCGCTCGGCTTCGGGTTCCGCTGCGGCTTTCTCGGCCTCCTGCACATGGAGATCGTCCGCGAGCGGCTCGAGCGCGAGTTCGACCTCGACCTGCTCGTGACCGCGCCGAGCGTCGCGTACCAGGTCGAGACGCCCTCCGGCGAGCGCCTCGAGGTGCACAACCCGGCCGACATGCCCGCGGAGCGCGAGCGTGTCGAGGAGCCCTACGTTCGGGCTTCGATCGTCGTCCCCAAGGACGGCGTCGGCCAGGTGATGGAGCTCTGCAACGAGCGGCGCGGCCGCTTCGACCACATGGAGTACCCCTCGCCGGAGCGTGTCCTGCTCGTCTACGAGCTGCCGCTCGGGGAAATCGTCTTCGACTTCTACGACCAGTTGAAGTCTCGGACGCGCGGGTACGCGAGCTTCGACTACGACTTCGCCGGCTTCCGCGAGGGCGAGCTCGTGCGCCTCGACGTGCTCGTCGGCGGCGAGCCCGTCGATGCGCTCTCGCTCGTCCTCCACCGCGACGAGGCGTACGGGCGCGGCCGCGCGCTCGTCGACCGGCTGCGGGAGGAGATCCCGCGACAGATGTTCGACGTCCCGGTGCAGGCGGCGATCGGCTCCCGGGTGATCGCGCGCGAGACGATCAAGGCCAAGCGCAAGGACGTGCTCGCGAAGTGCTACGGCGGCGACATCACGCGCAAGCGCAAGCTGCTCGAGCGCCAGAAGGCCGGCAAGCGGCGCATGAAGCAGGTCGGCGCCGTCGAGGTGCCCCAGGAAGCGTTCCTCGCCGTGCTCAACCTCGACGGGGGCAAGCGTTGACCGCCGTCCGTCATCTCTACGTCCACCTGCCGTTCTGCGCGCACCGCTGCGGTTACTGCGACTTCGTGACGGTCGTCGGCCGTCAGGGGCTGCACGAGCGCTACGTCGACGCCCTCCTCGCGGAGCTCGACCTCGAGTGCGCGGTACTCGCTCCGCGGCTGGAGACGGTCTTCCTCGGCGGGGGCACCCCGACCTTCACTGGGGCGGACGCGCTCCGCAGGTTGCTCGGCGCGCTGCCCTCGGCTGCGGAGGTGACCGTGGAGGCGAATCCCGAGACCGTGACGCCCGAGCTTGCGCTGCTCCTGCGCGAGAGCGGTGTGACGCGGGTCTCGCTGGGGGCTCAGAGCTTTCGGCCGCACCTCCTGGAAGTGCTCGAGCGGCGGGCCACGCCGGATGATGTCCGCCGCGCCTTCTACCATCTTCGTGATGCCTATTTTGACAACATCTCGATCGATCTCTTGCACGGCATCCCCGGCCAGAGCGCCGCCGATCTCGAGCTCGACATCGACGAAGCGCTTGCGCTCGCGGCCGAGCACATCTCGTACTACGAGCTGGAGGCGAAGCCCGGCACGCGGTTCACCCATGCGCACGGAGTCGAGCTCGCACGGCAGTCCGAGG
>DASWDJ010000003.1:0-1773 GCA_036395295.1 Gaiellaceae bacterium
CCTGTCCGCTGAGCTCAAGCGTCTGAATGAACGACTCGACCACCTGTGGGACGAGGAGCGCACGCTGAAGGCGGCCCTCCGCTTCGGCGACCGCGACCACATCGTCGCCCGGGCCCGCGTCGAGGAGCGTTTGGAGCGCGCTGCGTAACGCGGCCGCCCGGGCAAAGCCCGGACGGCCTCGATACGGCGCCGCCGAGTCGGCGCCTTAGAAGTTGTCCGCGCTGACGGTCGGCCCCGGACGAGGGATTCTCCCTCTCCCTTCCGGGGCCGACAACGTTGGCGAAGGACTGCGGCGGACACTGCGGCTCGTAAATCGAAAAGGAGCCGCCATGCCGAGTTCACACGCAAGAGAGATCGTGATCGACTTCCTCCAGTCGTGGGAGGAGTGGCCCGAGCAGCTGATCGACGGCGAACCTGAGCCCGACCTCGACCTCCCGCCACTCCCGCCGCCGCGACCAAGCGCCGCGTAGCCGCCCGGCTACACTGGCCCCGCGCGGGGCGTTAGCTCAGCTGGGAGAGCGCCGGCTTTGCAAGCCGGAGGTCACCGGTTCGATCCCGGTACGCTCCATCGGATAAAAGCGCCGTTTTGCAGCCACTTCCTTTCAGGGCGATCTCAGTGTTGGCAACGGATCGAGGCGCGGTGCGAGCGCGATGCTGTCGTGCGGCGACGAAAGCACCTCGACCCGAAGGCTTCAACTGGCCGAAACCATGCGGTTCTGTCAGGTGAGGTCGAGCGACGTCGGGTTTTGGCGCGGCCTGTCACGCCGGAGGTCGCGGGTTCGAGTAACGTCGCTCCCGTCATCCTTCAGAACCAAATCTCGGAGTCCGTGGCTCGACGCGAAGCACCTCCCCGATTTCCGTCGAGGCGCCGTGGTTGGTGAGACCGCCGACGCACGCCTGCTCGGTGCGGACCAGCGGCGGCTCGGCGGCCGCGGCTTCACCGATGACGACGCGATACACGTTCGCCACCCCCGCGAACACCGGCAACCCGGTCAGCTCGCCCACGTAGTAGGCGCCGTCCGTGCCGATCGCGACCGACGTCGGCACCGCGTCAGTCAAAGGGAACCGCGGCGGCTTTGTCCCACGGGACTGGAAGACGGCGAGCGTGGAGACGTCGCCGTTCGCATCCACTCGCAACAGCGAGTTCCCGCCAGCGTCGGTGAGCACCTGCCCTCCGGGGACTGCGAGCAGGCCGTAGGGGTTAGTGTCGAGCGCGCCGCCGTCGGGGTTGTTCGCCGCCTCGTAAGCCCCGAGATCGGCGACGAAGCGCCACTCGCCGCTCGGTTCGAGCTGGGCGAGTCGGGCGAGACCCGAGAGCTCCGGGTGGTGAGGGTCATCGCGAAGCGCGGGAGGCTGCTGCAGGCCGATCGTCACGTCCGCACTTCCTACGCCGAGCATGGTGATGTCGTGCGGCCCGATCGCGTTGTTGCCGTCCGTTGCACGCGCGTGCGACGGCAGCCCCCTCGCGACCCGCTCTTGGTGTCGACTCGGAGCGGTGTTCGCGTCAGTTCGCCGGGGTTCGCTCACGGCCCATGGTTGAGCGAAACCTCAAAGCGAGCGAACGCCTGAGCGAACGCGAACGAACGCCAAGCGTTCCATTGTTGCCACGCGGATGCGCGGAAGCGCGTCGGACTGGCGCGCGATGGTCGGCGTGACGGAGCCGCCCGCTCGGGTCGAGGGGGCGGCTCCTTCTTCCTTGCCGCCGCTTTGGGCGCGGCGTGCACGTCCCGGTTACGAACGCCGTTACTGGGCCGGTTCCTGATCGTTGACCCT
>DASWDJ010000004.1:0-16244 GCA_036395295.1 Gaiellaceae bacterium
CGGGAGCCTAGCCAGGAGCCGGCGGCGGCGGCGGTGGTGGCGGAGGTGGAGACGGTGGAGGCGGCTGCGGTGGCGGTGGCGGGGGGCGGGGCCACGGGTGGAGGAGCCGGCGGCGGGGGAGGAGGCGGAAGCGGCGGCGGCGGGGGAGGCGGCGGAGGAGGAGACGGCGGTGGTGGAGGCGGCGGCGGCCTGGTCGGGGCCGTTGCGGTCTGCGTCGGCGAGGCGGGCGGCGGCGGTGCGACCGAAGACGGACTGGGCTTCGGGTTGGACCCGCCGCTCCCTGCGAAGAGGGCGAGACCAACGCCTGCGGCGACGAGCACCGGCAGGGCGAGTAAGGCGGCTAGTGGAACTGGCAGACGGCGCGAGGGGCGACGCCGCATGACCTGGGTGACGGCTGATGCCGCTCCGCCGAGCGTTCCGGCTGCCCGACCTGAGAGGCGATCGACCAGGGCCGCCCCATCCGGCGGACGGGCGGCCGGGTCCTTGGCGAGCGCGTCCCCGGCGAGAGCAGCGAGGACGGGAGGCGCGTCCGGGCGGAGCGCCGACAGCGGCGGCGGCGCTTCCTGGAGGTGCTGCCGGGCGACCTGGAGCGCCTCGGGCGACTCGAAGGGCAGCCGGCCGCTCAGCATCCGGTACAGGAGCACCCCGAAGGCGTAGACATCGCTCGCCGGCGTCACCGGTCGGCCCGCGGCCTGCTCGGGAGACATGTACGCAGCCGTCCCAAGCAGAGTCCCGTCCTCCGTGAGCGTGTCGGCCCCGCTCATCCGGGCGATCCCGAAGTCGGCGATCTTCGCGCGACCCTCCTCGTCGAAGAGCACGTTCGCCGGCTTCAGGTCGCGGTGCACGAGCCCGTGCTCATGAGCGTGGGCGAGCCCAGATGCCAACTCGCCGGCAATGCGCGCGGTGGTCTCGTCGGCCAAGCCCTGGCCGGGCACGAAACGGTCCTCGAGCGTGCCGCCGGGGAGGTGCTCGAAGACCATGTAGGGCCGACTGTGTTCGCTTCCGTAGTCGAAGAGACGGCTGATGTTCGGGTGCGAGAGCCCAGCGACTGCGTGCGCCTCGCGCTCGAAGCGCATCGGATCCGCACGGGCGCCGAGCAGCTTGACGGCAACGGTGCGGTCGAGCTGGGTGTCGTGCGCCACCCAGACCTCGGCCATGCCGCCGGCGCCGAGCTGACTCTCGAGGCGATAACGGCCGCCGATCATCTCGCCCATGACGGCAGTAGCTTATGGGCGTCATGGCCGCATCCACGAAACGGTTGCTCTCGATCGAAGAGGCACAGCAGCTTGTGCTCGGCCGCGCGGAGCGCCTTCCGCTGGAGAGCGTCCCCGTCGGAGAGGCCGTCGGCCGCGTGCTGGGCGAGCCCGGTAGAGCGGCCGTCGACCTGCCGCCGTTCGATAGCTCCGCGATGGACGGCTTCGCTCTTCGGACCGGCGAGACGCCAGGTCGGCTGCCGGTCTCGGTGCGGATCGCCGCCGGGAGCCCCGCTCCGCGCGGGCTCGGTCCGCGAGAGGCGATGGGGATCGCGACCGGAGGCGTGGTGCCCGCCGGCGCCGATGCCGTCATCCCGCTCGAGTATGTTGTCGATCATGACAACACAATCGAGATCGCCGAAACGGTTTCGCCTGGTGCGAACATCCGCCCGGCCGGCGGCGACGTTCGCCGCGGCGAGGTCGTCGTCGACTCCGGAACGCGGCTGGGCGCTCCCCAGGTCGGGGCCCTCGCGGCCGCCGGTATTGCGGAGGTGCGCGCCGCACGGAGGCCGCGCGCCGCCGTGCTCGCGACCGGGAGCGAGCTCCGCCCACCGGGGGAGCAGCTCGAGCCTGGACAGATCTACGAGGCGAACGGCCTCTTGCTCGCCGCTCAGCTCGAATCGGCGGGCGCCGAGGTCGAGCGTCTGAGCCCGGTCGCCGACGACGAGCACGCCCACCGCGAGGCGCTCGCCCGCGGGCTCGCGGCCGACCTGCTCGTGACCTCGGGCGGCGTCTCGGTCGGGCCGCACGACCTCGTGCGCAAGGTTGCGGCCGAACTCGGCGTCGAGGAGGTTTTCTGGGGAGTCGCGGTCAAGCCGGGGAAGCCGATCTCGTTCGGGACCCTCGGCCACCGGCTCGTCTTCGGGCTCCCGGGAAACCCGGTCTCGGTCCTCGTCGGCTTCGAGCTCTTCGTCCGTCCGGCTCTGCTCGCGCTCCAGGGGGTGGCCGAGCCGCTGCCTCGTTTCGAGCGCGGGCGGCTTGCCGCCGCCCTCGAGGCGAACCCGGGACGGGACGAACTCGTCCGCGCGAGGCTGTCGAGCGACGGCGAGGGCGTCTTGCTCGAGCCCCTGCCGGGTCGCGAGTCGCACATGATCGCGCGGGCGGCCGCGGCGGATGCCCTTGTGCTCGTGCGCCGCGGTACCGAAGAGCTGGCGGCCGGCGGGCCGGTCGAGTTCCTGCGGATCTAGCCGCCCGCCACCCGCTCGCGGTCGGCTGCGTGGCGCCGTTGGCGCTTGCCGAACCGGTGAGCGGCGAGTACGACGAGCCGGAGGGCCCGGCGCCCCGGCCCGAGGCGCGGACGCTCGTCGGCGGCCGGATAGGGCGCATAGCGGCCTGCGACGAGTGCGGAGAGCTGCCCAGCGACGGCGAGCCAGGCACTGAGCACGAGCAGCGAAGGAAAGGGCACGAAGCCGACGGCGGCGAGCTGCGCGAGATACCAGGGAGCATCCATCCCGAGGTCGAGGCGCATCGCGAATGAGGCGACGAGCAGCAGTGGTCCGGCGAGACCCGCCACGAGGAGGCCCGCCTGGAGCATCAAGGCCCGGCCCTGCAGCTGCGGCAGCCAGATCCAGGCGTGGAGGGACGGCAGCACGAAGAGCACCGAGTACGGGTTCATCGCGACCAGGAGCAGCGCGATGACGGCCAGGGCGAGCAACGAGGCAATCTGGCCCGCGAGCGCTTCGCCCTCACGCAGCGGGCGCCGCGGGAGGAGCCGGTCGCGGGCGACGAACCAGCCGAGTGCGAGCAGGCACGTGAACAGCGCCAGCCCGATCACGGGCCAGCGCGTCCCCGGCGAGCTCTCCGGAGGCAGCGGGCGGGCGGCTCCGGTCTCCCAGATGCCGAGGACGGCGAACAGCTCAAAGAGAATCGCTGCGAAGAGCCAGAATCCGAGCCGGCTGCGGTAGCTGCGAAGGGCCGGAGCGAGTTGAATGTGCCGCCGGCGCAGCCGGGCGAAGAGATCGACGATCACGGCCAGGCACGGTAGGAGCGCGGCGCAGAAGATGAGGACGATCGCCCAGCCGCGGACGACGCGCGAGCCGAGGTAGACGTAGCTCGAGGTGCCCTCCGCGAGCTCGACCTCCTCGTCGAGCGATCCGAGCAGGGCATGCGCGGAGCGGCCGATGCCCCCAAGACGTCGGCTGTCCAGGCGCTCGGGAGTGTCGCCGAAGCCGGACGGCGGTCGGTCCCCGGCCGAGGTGAGCGCAAGCGCGGCCACGCCCTGATCGATGAACGGCCCCTGTTCGTAGAGACTGAAGGGGAAGGCGAGATCGAGGAGCTGGCTGAGCGCGCTCGGACGGGTCGGCTCAGCACCGGTCTGCTCGAGCACGCGTGCCGACGCTGTGCGGACGAGCGCAGCCGACGGCGACCGGGAGTGGTCACCGGTGAAGACGAGATGAGGCGGGCCGTGACCCGCGATCGCATCGAGGTCGACGGCAGCCACGACGCGGTCACGGTAGGGCGAGTGCTCGGTGAAGTGCTCCGCGCCCAGGCCGCCGAAGGCGCCGCCGTCGGTGGAGAGGAAGAGGAGGGTGTGGTTCGGCTCGGGCGGCCGCGGGGGTGCTCGGGGCGCTGCATATGCGCGCGCGAGCTCGAGGAGGACTGCGGTGCCGGAAGCGTTGTCGTTCGCACCCGCGCCGAGCCCGGAGTCGTCGCGGTGTGCGACGACCGCGATCACCTGGCCGGAGCGGCCTTGCCGAAAGGCGAGGAGGTTCTCGAGCTCGACGCGCCCCCGACCGGGGATTTTCGCGTGAAAACGGTCGATTTGAGTTCGGAAGCCGTATTGAGCGAGCTGGTCGGCGACCCAGGCGGCAGCTTCTCGCCCGTTCTGCGTTCCCGGCGTGCGGTCGGGGTGCTGCCTGGAGAAGTCGGTCGCGAGCTGCCTCGCGGCGGCGCCGTCGAAGTCCGGCGGCAGCGTGGGCGCACGCAGCGGCTGGGGCCGGGAGACCGTAAAGGCTGCGATCAGCAGGGGGATCCCGACCAGGAGCCAGGTTCCCCGGTACATGCGGCCGTTGACGGGTCGGTCGAGGGAGCCAGGACGCGCGCGTTGCCGCTCGCGGTAGGGCGGGAGGGCCGCCATGCGTGGCTATAGTAGGGACGGCCCTTAGAGAGCGTTTTTAGGCCACATGCCCGATTCCTCGACCATCCTCCTCGTTGACGACGAGGACTCGGTTCAAAAGCTCCTCACGTATCCACTCGAACGCGACGGCTTTCGTGTCGTCTCGGCGCGCGACGGCGAAGAAGCGCTTCGCCTGTTTGCGGCGGGGCCCATCGATCTCGTCGTGCTCGACATCATGCTGCCGAAGCTGGACGGCCTCGAGGTCTGCAAGCGGCTGCGCGCAGAGAGCTCGGTCCCGATCATCATGCTCACGGCCCGCGACGATGAGTTCGACACGGTGCTCGGACTGGAGCTGGGCGCCGACGACTACATCACCAAGCCTTTCTCGATCCGCGAGTTCCGCAGCCGCGTGCGAGCTCTCCTGCGCCGCGCGGGGACGGCCCACCGGGGCAGTACGCCGACGGAATCGATCACAGCGGGCAGCCTGTCGCTCGATTCCGATCGCCGGTCGGCCACGCTCGACGGCAAGGCGCTCGACCTCACCTACGTCGAGTTCGAGCTCCTGCGGACCCTCGTCGCACAACCGGGGAAGGTGTTCAGCCGGCGCGCCCTCCTACAGTCGATCTGGGGGGACTCCGCGTATCGCGAGCCGCGAACGATCGACGTCCACGTCCGCCACCTGCGCGAGAAGCTCGAGCGGGATCCGAGCGAGCCGGAATTGATCAGGACGGTGCGCGGCGCCGGCTATCGCTTACAAGAGCCGTGAGGCGACGCTTGCGGCGCCGCCATCAGGTCGCGCGAGCTCTGCGCTCGCGACCGTCTGAACCGACCGGTCGACACGCAGTCGGCCAGAGCACCCGCATATGAACCATCTGCGGACGGTCGGGGTCCGTCTCAGCCTCGCGCTACTGGTCGTCGTCGCAGGCGTGCTCGCGTTCGTGTACCTGATTGTCGTGCCGTCACTCGAGCACCGGCTCGTCGACTCGCGTCAGGACCAGGTCGCCGGGGTCGCCTCGCGCGCGGCCGAGAGCTGGAGGTTTGAGAAACCCCTGGACGTCGACCAGTTCGCGCAGAGCTACGCGTCCGCGTCGAACACGCGCGTCACGGTCTACGACGTCTTCAACCGGTCGCCGCTCCAGCTCCGCGTCGTCGCAGACCAGGGTGCTGCCGGCTTCGTCGGGGGGATCTCCGACGACCCGATCGTCTACCGTGCGGCGCGAACGGAATCGCCGACGCGCGGCGTCGCCACTCGTGACGGCCGCCGGTACGCCGAGGCGGCGGCGCTCGCATCGCCGAGCGACATCATCCTCGTCTCGAGCTCGCTCGAAGATGCGCTCGGCAGCGTCTCGCTCGTCAAGAAGCGTCTGCTCGTCTCGGCGCTGATCGCGCTCGCCGCCGCGCTTCTGCTCGGCTACGGGGGCGCGCGCCTCTTCGCCCGGCGCATTCACCGGCTCGAGCGCGCGGCCGAACGGATCGCGGGCGGAAAATTCGACGAGCCGATCGAGGATTCGAGCCCGGACGAGCTGGGCGAGCTTGCCCGCGCGTTCGAGCGCATGCGTCGGCGCCTGGCGGGGCTCGAGCACGCGCGGCGGGAGTTCATCGCCAACGCCTCACACGAGCTGCGGACGCCACTCTTCTCGCTCGGCGGTCACCTCGAGCTGCTCGTCGACGAGGATCTGGACGACGCGACGCGCCGGGAGTTCCTCGGCCGCATGAGGGAGCAGGTCGACCGCCTGACGAAGCTCGCCGGCGAGCTGCTCGATCTCTCCCGCCTCGACGCCGGTCGCCTGCGGGTCGACCGCGATCCGGTCGACCTCGCCAGAGTCGCAGAACTGCTCGTCGACGAGTTCGAGTCCGTTGCGCAGGGCAGCGAGCATGGCCTGGAGCCTCAGATCGACGGCGCGGCCACCGGTCTCGGCGACGAGCAGCGCATCCTCCAGATCGGACGTGCTCTCGTCGAGAACGCCCTGCGCCATACGCCCACGGGTACTCGAGTCCGTGTCTGCGTCGGACGCGAGAACGGCCGAGCCCTCCTGACCGTCGAGGACGACGGCCCGGGCATCGCGCCCGAGGATGCCGTCCAGGTGTTCGAGCGCTTTTACCGCGGCGACGGTGGCACGCGGGCCTCGGGGAGCGGCCTCGGCCTTGCGATCGCGCGTGAGCTCGCCGAGGCCATGCACGGCGAGATCGCTCTCACCTCCTCGCCTGGGCGCACGACCTTTACGTTGTCGCTACCTGCTGCTTCTGGCACCTCCTCGCCTATGATCGAGTAAGTTGTCAAGATAGACAACGAAGCAGACAGCACCACCGGCGGAGGCCGCGGCTACAGTTCCGCGATGCGCCGGGGGTCAGTTATCGCCGTGATCGCGCTCGTCTCGGCCGTTCTGGGCGGGGCCGGCTCCTTCCTCGCGGTGAAGGTGACCGGGCTCGGCGACACGGCGACGAGCACGGTGTATGTTCCGACAGGCGCTGCCGGTGATCTCGATTCTGCCGGCGACGAAAGCGTCGCGGCCGGCGCTCGACCGCTACTCGGCAACGGGTTCCAGCCGGCCCGGATCTACGCCGCCCGCTCACCGGGAGTGGTGACGGTCTATGCGTTCTTCGAGCACGGTGATCGGCATGCGGCCCAGGGGTCGGGCTTCGTCGTCTCGCAGCGGGGATACATCCTGACGAGCGCGCACGTGATCACGGACGCCGGCGACGCGGCGAAGATCAGCAAGGCCGACCGGATCTTCATCGGCTTCAAGGACGGCGATCGCGTCAAGGCCGAGATCGTGGGCTGGGACGCGTACGACGACGTCGGCCTTCTGCGCGTCGCTCCAGGACCGCACACGTTGACGCCCGTACCGCTCGGAGATTCCTCGCGTGTCGGAGCCGGCGATCCCGTCGCCGCGATGGGCAGCCCGTTCGGCAACGAAGACTCGATCGCGGTCGGGGTCGTCTCGGCCACGCATCGCTCGATCGCATCGCTCACCTCCGGCTACAAGGTCGTGGACGCGATCCAGACCGACGCGCCGATCACCCACGGCAATTCGGGCGGGCCGCTCTTCGACGCCCGCGGACGGGTGATCGGGATCAACGCGCAGATCCGGAGCGACACCGGCACGGCCGAGGGAGTCGGCTTCGCGGTCCCGATCAACGCGGCCCAGCGCTCGATGCGCCAGCTCGTCGCGATCGGCCGTGTCGTCTACGCATATATGGGGGTGACAACGGAGACTCTGACCCCCACGCTCGCCCGGCACCTCGGTTTCGAGATCACCCGCGGAGCGATCGTCTCCACCGTCAGGAAGGGAAGCCCGGCCGACCGCGCCGGCCTGCGCGGCGGAACCCGCGAGGAGACCTTCAACGGGCAGACCGTTGCCGGCGGCGGCGACGTAATCGTGTCCATCGACGGCCGCATCATGCGTAGCGCAGATGACGTCGTGCGTCTCGTGGGTGAGAAGCTGCCGGGCGAGACTGCCGCCGTGACGGTCCTGCGCGGCGGTGAGCGGAGAATCGTTCGAGTGCGCTTCGGCTCACGTCCGTCCGAGCCGGATTCGAATCGCTGATTAGGAACGTAGGCCCCGGGTAAAGGGAAAGCGCCGATCGTGTCTGCTCAAACACAGCCCGAGCCAGGAGAGGCGGATGCGCCTTCAGTCCGGCTCACGATTCCCGCCAAACCGGAGTACATCACTCTCGTCCGGCTGGCTCTGAGTGGGCTCTCACGTCTGAGACCGCTGGACGAGGAGACACTCGGCGATCTCAAGCTCGCCGTCACGGAAGCGTGCTCGAACTCGGTGCGGCACGGCTACGGCGACGGGGGTGAGGGTGTCGTCGAGGTCGTCTACGAGCTGCAGCCGGACCGACTCGTGATCGAGGTCGCAGACGACGGACCCGGTTTTGCGGCTGTCGGCGACCGGGCGGACGAGAAGAACCTCGTGGAGGGCGGTCTCGGCATCGCGATCATCAAGGCCGTCACCGACGAGTTCGAGGCCGGCCAGCGCAGGACCGGCCGCGGCTCGCGCCTGCGGTTCGTCAAGTTTCTCGACCGTTAGCCGATCTTCCTCGGTATGGTGGCGAACGGCCGGGGATTCCCCATGCTCCAGCGCGTCGACGTCGGAAATAAGTCCATCGCGGACTACGCCTCGCTCGCCTCGCGCGGAGTGATGGACGAGATTCGCCGGCTTGCCGAGCCGCTGGCCGGCAAACGCGTCGTCCACGTGTCGGCGACCGCCTTCGGCGGCGGCGTTGCCGAGATCAATTACGCCCTGATCCCGCTCATGAGGGACGTCGGCCTCGACGTCGAGTGGCGGATCATGGCGGGGGCCGACGAGTTCTTCGCAGTCACGAAGGCGATCCACAACGCGCTCCAGGGCGACCCTCGCGGGCTGACGCAAGCCGACGAGGAGATCTACCGGCGCTACAACGCCATGAACGCCGAGGAGTTCGAGGACGACTATGACGTCGTGATCATCCACGACCCACAGCCCGCGGCTCTCATCGACCATTTCCCGGAGACGAACGCGCACTGGATCTGGCGCTGCCACATCGACCTCTCGACGCCGAATCGCGACGTGCTCCAGTTCCTCGCGCCCTCGCTCGCGCGCTACGACGGCGCGATCTTCCACATGCCCGAGTACGTTCCGCACGAGCTCGCGCTGCGGGCCGCCTTCATCTGGCCGCCCGCGATCGACCCACTGACGCCGAAGAACATGGCGCTGTCGGCCGATGACGCGGCGTACGTGGTCGACCAATTCGGGATCCACCTCGAGCGTCCGCTGCTGACGCAGATCTCGCGCTTCGACCCGTGGAAGGACCCGCTCGGCGTCATCGACAGCTACCGGCTCGTCCGTCAGACCCACGCCGATGTGCAGCTGGCGCTGGTCGGCTCGATGGCGCACGACGACCCCGAGGGCTGGGACTACTACAACCGCACGGTCGCCCATGCCGAGGGCGACCCCGACATCTTCATCCTCTCGAACCTCAATAACATCGGCTCGGTCGAGGTCAACGCGTTCCAGGTGCATTCGGCGGGCGTGATCCAGAAGTCGATCCGCGAGGGCTTCGGGCTGACCGTGACCGAGGGGCTCTGGAAAGCGCGCCCGACCGTGGGCGGCCGGGCCGGTGGGATCCCGGCGCAGATCGCCGACGGAATGACCGGCTGGCTCGTCGGATCCCCTGAAGAGTGTGCCGACGCCTGCCGGGAGATCCTCGACGACCCGCTCGACGCCGCCGCTCGCGGCCGGCGGGGCAAGGAGGACGTGCGCCACCGTTTCCTGATGCCGCGCCTCCTGCGCGACTGGCTGGCGCTGTTCAACCGGCTCGAGGGGAACGATCTCGGCGAGACGGCGCTCGTCACGGCGGGCACTGCCTCCGTCTGAACTGACCCGTCGATCCATTTGAACAAGCCAGCACCGCGCTAGGGTCCCCGCGATGGGGGAACGCCGGAAGCTGATCGTTGTCTCGAACCGCGGGCCGGTCTCCTACGGTCGCGACGAGGACGGCGATCGCGTGGCTCGGCGCGGCGGCGGAGGGCTCGTGACTGCCCTCCGCAGTCTCGTCGCTCATCACGACGTGACCTGGATCGCGAGCGCGATGACCGAAGAGGATCGCGCCGCTGTCGACGAAGTCGGAGGGGAAGCGATCGACGAGGTCGCCCACGACGGTTCGCCCTACCGGCTCCGGCTCGTCGCGCACGACCCGGCCGCCTACGACTGGTTCTACAACGTCGTCGCGAACCCCACGCTCTGGTTCCTCCAGCACTATCTGTGGGCGCTCGCCTACGCACCGGACATCGACCGCGGCCTCCATCACGCCTGGGAAGACGGCTACGTTCCCGTAAACCGAGCGTTCGCGGACGCGGTGCTGGCCGAGCTCGAGCTGCAAGCGGACGCCGCGGTCTTCTTTCACGACTATCACCTCTACCTCGCGCCGCGGTTGGTCCGCGACGCGCGGCCGGATGCTGCGCTCGCCCATTTCGTGCACATCCCCTGGCCGGAGCCGAATGCCTGGCGTGTGCTGCCAGAGCCGATCCGGTACGCGATCCACGACGGGCTGCTCGCGAACGACGTGCTCGGCTTCCACGCCCATCGCTGGCGCCGGAGCTTCCTGCGCTCGAGCCGTGACCTCGTCGACGCCGAATGCGATTTCGAGCGCAGTGTCTGCTCGTTCGGAAGCGGGCGCACCTTCGTCGGTGCGCGGCCGATCTCGGTCGACCCGCTCGAGTTCGAGGAGCGGGCGGCGAGTGAGCGAGTGCGACAGCTCGAGTCCGAGCTGGAGGACCGGCGGCCGGAGTTCCTCGTCCTGCGCGTCGACCGGACGGATCCTTCGAAGAACATCGTCCGCGGCTTTCGCGCCTTCGAGTTCTACCTCGATGCACATCCGGAGATGGAAGGCCGGGTCGGGATGCTCGCGTTGCTCGATCCCTCGCGTCAGGACATCCCCGAGTACGCGGAGTACCTGGGCGCGATCCAGCGCGCGGCGAGGGCGGTCAACGATCGCTTCCAGCGGGAGGGTTGGGTTCCGATCGACCTGCGGATCGAGGACAACTTCGAGCTCTCGGTGGCCGCCTACAAGCAATACGACGTCCTGCTCGTGAACGCGATCTACGACGGGCTCAACCTCATCGCCAAGGAAGGCCCCCTCGTGAACGAGCGCGACGGGGTGCTGATCCTGTCGGAGAACGCCGGCTCCCACGAGGAGCTCGGGCCGTGGGCGCTCTCGGTCAATCCGTTCGACCTCGAGGAGCAGGCCCAGGCGATTCACGAGGCGATCGTGATGTCGCGCGAAGAACGGCACGCCCGGCTGGAGGCGATTCGCGAGCACGTTCGGGCCCACGACGTCGCCGGCTGGCTCGAGACGCAGCTCGAGGATCTCGACCGCTGGGCGGCGCAGGCGGCGACATGAGCGACCTGTCTCACGTCGACGAGACCGGCCGCGTGCGAATGGTCGACGTCGGCGGCAAGGAGGTCTCGCGGCGACGCGCAGTGGCGCGGGCGAGCCTGCGCATGGCGCCTGCGACGGCTCGGCGGCTGCGTGAGCTGCCGAAGGGCGACGCGCTCGCTGCCGCCCAGCTCGCGGGGATCATGGCCGCCAAGCGAACGAGTGAACTGATCCCGCTGTGCCATCCGCTACCGCTCACGCATGTGGACGTCCTGCTCTCGGTCGAGGAGGCGGCGGTCGAGATCACCGCCTCCGCCGAGACGACGGCTCAGACGGGCGTCGAGATGGAAGCGCTCGTCGGCGCCACGGTTGCAGCGCTGACGGTCTACGACATGGCGAAAGCTGTCGACGACGGGATGGAACTGACCGAGGTGACGCTCGTCGAGAAGACGAAGACGGCGCCGTGAAGACCGCCGTGCTCACCGTCTCGGACGGCGTGGATATGGGCACGCGCGATGATGCCGGTGGTGATCTGCTCGAAGAGCTCCTGCGCGGCGAGGGGTACGAGGTCATCAGGCGAGTCGTGCCGGACGAGCGCGAGGCGATCGCTGAGGCGATCGAAGAGTTGGCAGGGGAGGCGAGCCTCGTGCTCACCACCGGCGGCACCGGGGTCGGGCCGCGCGACGTGACACCCGAGGCGACGATGACCGTGCTGGAGCGGATTGCGCCGGGAATCGCGGAAGCGATCCGCGCGGACTCGATCGCGAAGACCCCGCATGCGCTGCTCTCGCGAGGCGTGGCCGGTGTCCGGGGTCAGACCCTTGTCGTCAATCTCCCCGGCTCAACGGGTGGGTGCCGCGACGGGTTCGCCGTCCTCCAGCCCGCGCTCGAGCATGCGCTGCGCATGCTCGCCGGCGAGGAGACCGCACACCGCCAGACGTGATCGCCGCGGTTCCACGCCGGGCGGGCAGGCAAAGCCCGCCCGCCCTCTGATGCGGAGCCGCCAAGCCGGCGCCTTCGCGCAGCGGTTTGCAGCGCTGGTGAAGATCGAGCACACGGTCTTCGCGCTGCCGTTCGCCTACGTGGGCGCATTCCTCGCCGTGGACGGGGTCCCCTCCGCGCACGACTTGCTCTGGGTGACGGTGGCGATGGTCGGCGCCCGCTCGCTGGCGATGGGGCTCAACCGGTTGATCGACACGGGCATCGACGCGCGGAACCCGCGGACGGCGACGCGTGAGCTGCCCGCCGGTCGGCTGACGGCGTGGCAGGTGGTCGTCTTCTGTCTCGCGTCGCTGGCCGTCTTTCTGCTCGCGGTCTACCAGCTCGATCCGCTCGTGCGCTGGCTGTGGCCAATCCCGGTCGCCGGGTTCGTGATCTATCCGTACCTGAAGCGGTTCACCTGGCTCTCGCACCTCTGGCTCGGCGCCGTCGACGGGCTTGCGCCGATGGGGGCCTGGGTTGCGATCACCGGTCGGCTGCCGCTGGAGGCGTGGCTGCTCGGCGGCGCGGTCGCGTGCTGGGTTGCCGGTTTCGACCACTTTTACGCGCTGCTCGACGTCGACGTCGACCGCCGGGAGCGGCTGCACTCCGTCGCGACACGGTTCGGCGAGCGGGGCGCCTTCTGGGGAGCGCGCGTCCTCCACGCGCTGACCGTCGCGCTGCTAGCAGCTGCGGGCCTTGGTCTGGACGTAGGCATCGCCTATTGGCTGGGCGTCGTGACTGTGGCGGCGCTTCTCGCCTACGAGCACTCGCTCGTCCGCCCGGGAGACTTGCGCCGCCTCGACACCGCGTTCTTCACGATGAACGGCGTCATCAGCGTCGCGTTCTTCGCGTGCGTGCTCGCCGACTCGCTCTGAGCGAATCAAGCTCCAGGACTACACTCGGGCCGTGATCAGGGCTTACAAGCTTTCCAAGCGCTTCGGCGACAAGCGCGTGCTCGAGGGGCTCGAGCTCGAGGTGCCGAACGGTGGCTTCGTACTCGTGACGGGGCCGAACGGCTCCGGGAAGACAACACTGCTGCGGCTCTGCGCAGGGCTTGCGGCGCCGACTGCCGGCGAGCTGGAGGTCGACGCCCCGCGCGGCTCGATCGGCTTTCTCGCCCACGAGCCGCTCGTCTACCGCGAGCTGACCGCGCTCGAGAACCTCGATCTCTACGGGCGCCTCTATCGCATCCCCGAGCGGCGCGAGCGCTGCGGCGCCATGCTCGAGCGCTTCGGCCTCTGGCGCTCGCGCAACGAGCGGGCGGGGGCGTTCTCACGCGGCATGCTGCAGCGGCTCGCAATCTGCCGGACGTTCCTTCACGATCCCGACCTCCTGCTCCTCGACGAGCCGTTCGACGGGCTCGACAACGAGGGCGCGAAGATGCTCTACCTGAAGCTCGCCGAGCACGGCTCCACGGCCCTCGTTGCGACACACGATCCGAAGTCCCTCGCCATCCGGGCCACGGCACGACTCGCCCTCGCATGAGCGGATACGCCGCCGACGTCGCCACGCTCGCGCGCAAGGACCTGCTGCTCGAGCTCCGGTCGCGCGACACGCTGCCGGCGATGCTGCTCTTCGTCGTCTCCGCGCTGACGGTCTTCCACTTCGCGCTCCCCGAGGACTCGTCGGTGCGCGCCGAGACCGGCCTGCTCTGGATCGCGATCGTCTTCACGGCGCTCCTCGGGCTCACGCGTGCGTTTGCGCCCGAGCGGGAGGACGGGCTCCTCGACGGGCTCGTGCTCGCTCCCTGCGATCGCAGCGCGATCTGGGCCGGGAAGACGATCGGCGTCATGGCCTTTCTCGTACTCGCCGAGCTCGTGGCCCTGCCGGCCTTCGCGCTCTTCTTCCACTCCCTCACTTGGGAGCTCGTCGCCGCGGTCGCGCTCGCGGACGTCGGCATCGCCGCCATCGGCACCCTGCTTGCTGCGATTGCGGCCGCGAGCCGCGCGCGCGAGCTGCTCCTGCCGCTTCTCTTCCTGCCGCTCGCGATCCCCGTCGTCATCGGCGGCGTCGGCGCGAGCGTGGCCGCGAATCCGGGTTCTTTCCTCGGCTTTCTCGGCCTCTACGACGCCGTTTTTGCGATTCTCTCCTGGGCGAGCTTTGAGTACGTCATTACGGAATAACCTCCTTGCGCCGGCGGCCGCGGGCCTCCTCGTCGGCGGCATCGCGCTGGCGCTCTTCTGGGCGCCCGAGGACGCAGACCAGGGCTTCAGCCAGAAGATCTTCTACATCCACGTCCCGATCGCCCTGACCGCGTACGCGTGCTTCGGATTCGGCGCCTGGAAGGCGCTGCGCCTGCTGTGGACACGAGACGTGCGCTACGACCTCGAGAGCTACACAGCGATCCACATGGGCGTTATCTTCGGGTTGCTGACACTCGCCACTGGCTCGATCTGGGCCAAGATCTCGTGGGGGCAGTGGTGGACCTGGGGTGAGCGCCAGCTTGTGCTCTTCCTGATCCTCTTCCTCTTCTACTCGTCGTACTTCATGCTCCGCTACTCGACCGACCCCGGCCCGCGCCGCGAGCGGAACTCCGCCGTCTACGCGCTCTTCGGCGTCGTGTTGATCCCGGTCAGCTTCCTCGCGGTCCGGATCGCC
Organism: Gaiellaceae bacterium; assembly: GCA_036395295.1. Taxonomy (GTDB): domain Bacteria; phylum Actinomycetota; class Thermoleophilia; order Gaiellales; family Gaiellaceae; genus VAXT01. Next base: position 14,749 of record DASWDJ010000004.1, read on the forward strand.
GGAACGATCCTGCATCCGACGATCTTCACGCACGAGGGCGCGAACCTCCCAGGCGAGATGCTGTTCGCGTTCTGCATCTGCCTGGCGGGAATGCTCGCGCTTGCGGCTACGCTCTACCGGGTCGAGCTGGCCGGGAAGCGAATTGACTCGAGCCTGCGCGAGCTGCGGGAGTTGCTCGCATGACCACCGCCGAGAAGTACGTGACCGCGGCCTACTTGGTTCTGCTCGCCGCGCTGCTCGTCTATCTCGTCATCATTGCGCTCAAGGTGGCAAGGCTCGAACAGGAGCTGGTCGACCTGACGCGCGCAGCACGGGAGAAGCTCGGTGGCTGAGCTCCTCTTCTGGCCGGCGCTCATCGCCTACGGGGAGGCGGCGGTCGCCTACGCCGGGGATGTGCGGCACCCAGGCTCGCTTGGACGGCTCGCGACGTGGGGCGTCCGTATCGGCTGGCTCGTCCAGACGGCACTGCTCGTCGCCCAGGCGGCACGCGCCGACGGGTTCCCCTGGGACACCTGGGCGGGCTCGCTCAATCTGTTCGTCTGGCTTGTCGTCGGCGCCTACCTGATCTGGGGCTGCAAGCCTCGCTACCGGCTGCTCGGCCTCGTCGTGATGCCCCTCGCCGCGCTGTTGCTTGCCATCTCCTACGCGGCAGGCGGCGCGGCCGCAACCGGCGCCAGCGGTTACTCGACGATCTTCCTCGTCCTGCACGTCGGCCTCGTGCTGGCCGGATTCGCCGGGCTGACGCTCGCGTCCGCGCTGGCCGCGCTCTATCTCTGGGAGGAGCGATTGCTCAAGCGGCACAGTCCGAGGGTGCTCAAGTTCCGGGCGCCGTCGCTGGCCACGCTCGACCGGCTCGTCGGTCGCACCGTCGCGGTCGCGCTACCGCTGCTGACCCTGGGCATGGCGGCCGGCTTCGCGAGGCTGCGCGGCAAATCCGATCTCGACCCACTGATCGGCTTGACCGTCCTGGCTTGGTCCGTCTACGGCGCGTTTCTCGTCCTGCGCTATGGCGCCGGCTGGCGCGGCCGGCGAGCCGCGTACATGGCCCTGATCGGCTTCGCCCTCGTGATCGCCCTCCACCTCGGGCTCCCGACGAGCCACTTCGCATGAACGTCGTCGTCGTCGGCACCTCGCACAGGCTCGCGCCGGTGGGAGTGCGCGAGAAGGTCGCACTCGATCTCGGGGCCGCGGCTGAGCTTGCCCGCCGGCTGGCCGACGGGGGCGAGGCCGTCTGCCTCTCGACCTGCAACCGCACCGAGCTCTACCTCGCGGGCGAGGACCCCGACATCCTGGAGACGGTCGCCGTCGGGGCGCTCGTCGCGATCGCGGACGGCGACATCGTCTCGTCGCTCTACCGGCTCCGCGACGCGGCCGCCGCGCTCCACCTCTTCCGCGTCGCAGCCGGGCTCGACTCGCTCGTGCCCGGCGAGGGCGAGATCCTCGGGCAGGTGCGGGCGGCGTTCGACAACGGCGCGACGGGCACCGTTCTCGGCAGG
>DASWDJ010000005.1:0-2530 GCA_036395295.1 Gaiellaceae bacterium
CTGGTTGACGATCTGCTCGGCTGAGAGCGTCAGAAAGTCCTCGTACATGACCTCGACCACGGGTCGCATGCCCTGCAACGCGGCGCCGACGCCCGCGCCGACGAGCGCCATCTCCGAGATCGGCGTGTTGCGCACACGGTCGGCGCCGAACTCGTCGAGCATGCCCTGCGTGACGCCCATCGAGCCGCCCATCTCGGCGATGTCCTCGCCCATGATGAAGACGTCGTCGTCCTTGCGCATTGCCTGCGAAAGCGCCTCGCGCACGGCCTCGCGGTAGCTCAGCTCAGGCATAGCCTCTTCGGCCCAGTCCGGTGCCTGGCACCGGACGTGACGGTCAGGGACATGTTCGTAACGCCGGAGCTTCGGCATAGAGCGAAATCTGGGCCGGGCCCCATCGCCGGAAAGGCCATGTCCGGTGCCAGGCACGGGACATGGCTACGCATAGAGGTTCTTCAGCGCGTCTTCGGGTTTCGGGTCGGTGCCGTTCTTCGCGAACTCGACCGAGGCCTCGACGAGCTCGACGGCTTCGCGATCGGCCTCCTCGAACTCCTCGTCGGAGAGCTCCAGGCGCTCGCGGAGCTTCGTGATCGGATCCTGTGTCTCGCGTAGCTCCTTGACCTCGTCCTTCGGGCGGTAGACCTGCGGATCGCCGATGTAGTGCCCCGTCAGCCGGTAGGTCTCGAGGAGCAGGAAGACGGGCCCGCGGCCCTCGCGGGCGTGATCGAGTGCTGCGAGCGCGGTGCGGTAGACCTCCTCGACGTCCTGTCCGTCGGCGCGGATCGCCTCCATCCCGTAAGCGACCGCGCGTTTGCTCAGATCCTCGATCGGCAGATGCTGGCGCGCAGGCGTCGACTCGGCCCAGCGGTTGTTCTCGCACACGAAGACGGCAGGCACCTGCCAGAGCTGGGCTAGGTTGAGCGACTCGTGGAAGGTGCCGATGTTCGTCGCACCGTCGCCGAAGAAAGCGACGGCGACGCGCGGCTCGTCGCGGAGCTTGAAGGCGAGCGCGGCGCCGACCGTCGCCGGCAGTCCGCCGCCGACGACCGCGTTCGCGCCCAGGTTGCCGCGCTCGACGTCGTAGAGGTGCATCGACCCGCCGTACCCGTGGGAGCAGCCCTCGAGCTTCCCGTAGAGCTCGGCCATGACCTCGTTCGGGTGAGTCCCCTTGGCGAGCGTGTGTCCGTGCGCGCGGTGCGTCGAGGCGATGACGTCGCCCTCGTCGAGCGCGCGACAGACGCCGACGGCGCAGGCCTCTTGTCCGATCGCGACATGGAGAAAGCCGGGGAGCTCGCCCGCGCGGAAGCGCTCCTCGACCTTTTCCTCGAAGCGCCGGACCAGCAGCATCTCGCGGAAGAACTCGCGCAAGAGCTCTTCCGAAACTGCGCCCTTCTTCTCGACCTTGGCCACCTTGGCTTTGAGTTTATGCTCAGGCTCATGAGCCTCGTCGGACAGTGGCGGGAGATCGTGCGGGAGCTCCCCGAGGCCTGGGCGGACGCCCGTCTCCGGCTGACAATCGAGGACGAAGGCGACTGCGAGCGGGCGGCTGCGGTGCTGGGCCCATTGAACCCTGGGCGGCGCGACAAGCTGATCCGCTTCTACACGGCGCGACGCGGAGCCGGTCCCTCCCCCGACCTGATCGAGCGCCTCCTGCGCCGACTCGACGAGGAGCGAATCAAGGGCCAACTCGAGCTCGTCGGCGCGGGCGAGGCGGCGCCCGAGCCGGTGCTCCACCAGGCAACGCTCGCGGGCTCGTGGGATACCGCTGCCGAGGCGCTGCCGCCGGACTGGAGCGACCTCTACGCCGAAGTCGAGCTCGTCTCGACCGACTGGCTCGACCGCGCCGCGCTGCTGATGGCGCCCCTCAATCCGGGACGGTATGGAGGCAAACCCGGCTTCCGCTTCCGGGTCGCACGGCTTTTCGGCTACGGCGCGTCGGCCGCGATGACGAGACGTTGCCTCGAGCGCGTCGACAACGAGGGGATTCGCGGCGAGCTCCGCATCCTGCGCGTCCTCTCGGACACCGATCCCGTCTCCACGCAGGGGCCCGTCTGGTACGTGGAGGGGCGGTCGGTATGAGCGATCCAGTCTCCTGGTTCCTGATCGAGCCGGGCTGGAAAGTCGTCGACCAGGCCGGGAAGGAGATCGGCCACGTCGAGGAGGTCGTCGGCGACAGCGGCGAGGACATCTTCAACGGGCTCGGAGTCTCGACCGGCCTCTCCAGGCGCCCGCGCTATGTGCCCTCGGAGCGGGTGCAGGAGATCACCGAGGGCCGGGTCCGTTTGGGCCTGACGGCCGACGAGCTGCACCGGCTGGGCGAGTTCAAGGAGCCCCCGGCGAGCCTCGAGCTCGAGAGCGACAAGCCGAGCATCGTCGATCGCGTCGCCGACGTCTTCACCGATCCCGAGAGCCGCCCGCAGCCCCAGACGCTCTGGCAGCGGCTGCTGAACCGAATCTTCCGCCGGCCCCCTTAAGTCCACGTCCTCCCGATGTCTACGACCCTAGTCCTGTCCCCCGTCGCCTGTTAGCGTCG
>DASWDJ010000006.1:0-6586 GCA_036395295.1 Gaiellaceae bacterium
GACGAGCCGCACCTGCTGCACGCGGATGTCTTCGTTGATCCGGCTGTGCGGGACAACGGGCCGAACGGGTTCGAACCGACGCCGTGGCCTCAAAGGCGCTTCACCAAGCTGCTAGCTCCTCCCTTTCGAAACGACAAAACCGCTGCACAGCAGCGGCCCGGTCCTTCCCAACCTTCTCGGTTGAACCCCCGACAGGCTCGCAGCCCCGGAGGTGAGGAACAGTGTCGCCCCTGCTTTGCAGACTTCACACCTTAGCAGCGTCCGAGAGCTCCGCCACTAACTCGTCCAGGCTCTTCGTGGACTGCTCTCCCCCATGCTCGCGCACGGCGAGCGCCGACTCGGTTTCCCGGTCGCCCCAGACGACGACATAGGGGATCTTCTCGACCTCTGCGTTGCGGATCCGCTTGCTGACGGTCTCGTCCGAGGCGTCGACCTCGACCCGGAACTCTCTGAGCTTCTCGGCCAACGCCCGCGCCGCCCCGCGGTGATCTTCCCCCACCGGGATCACGCGCACCTGCACCGGCGCGAGCCAGACGGGGAAGGCGCCCGCGAAGTGCTCGATCAGGATCCCGATGAAGCGCTCGAACGACCCGTAGAGGGCTCGGTGGACGACGTAGAGCTCGTGCTCGGCGTTGTCGGCCCCCACGTAGGTGAGCCCGAAGCGCGACGGCATCTGCGAGTCCAGCTGGATCGTCCCCATCTGCCACTTCCGGCCCAGCGCATCGTCCATGAAGAGGTCGATCTTCGGCCCGTAGAACGCGCCCTCGCCCTCCGCGATCTCGTACGGGATGTCGTTCAGCTTCAAGGCCTGCTCGAGCGCGGCCTCGGTCATGTCCCACTGCGCGTCGTCGCCGAGCTTGTTGTCGGGGCGCGTGGCGAGCTCGGCGCTCGCGCTCATTCCGAAGAGCTCGTAGAGATAGCGCGCGTAGTCGACGACGCCGGCGATCTCGTCCTGGATCTGGTCCTCGGTGCAGAAGATGTGCGCGTCGTCCTGGGTGACGTGCCGCACCCGCAGCAGGCCGTGCAGCGTGCCCGTGATCTCGTTCCGGTGCAGCGGCGCCGGCTCCGCATAGCGCAGCGGCAGCTCGCGGTACGAGCGGAGCTTGCTCCCGAAGAGCAGCATGTGGCCCGGGCAGTTCATGGCCTTGATCGCCCAGCGGTGCTCGTCGACCTCGAGCTTGAACATCAAGTCCTCGTACTTCGGAAAGTGGCCCGAGGTGATGAACGTCTCCTCGTTGTAGATGAGCGGAGTCTTGACCTCGAGGTAGCCACGCTTGTCGTTCTCTCGCTTGCGGATCTTCTCGAGCTCGTTCCAGATCACCATCCCCTTCGGGTGCCAGAGGGGCGAGCCGGGGGAGTGCTCGTCGAAGTGGACGAGATCGAGTTGGACGCCGAGGCGCCGATGGTCGCGCTTCTTCGCCTCCTCGATTCGCTCGAGGTAGGCATCGAGGTCGGCCTGCGAGAAGAACGCCGTCCCGTAGATACGCGTCAGCTGCTTGTTGTGCTCGTCGCCCCGCCAGTACGCGCCGGCGAGGCTGGTCAGCTTGATTGCCTTGATCGGTTTCGAGTCCTGGAGATGCGGCCCGCGGCAGAGGTCGGTGAAATCGCCCTGGGTGTAGAGCGAGATCTCGCCCTCGGCCGTGTCGACAAGCTCGACCTTGTAGTCCTCGCCCTGCTCGGCGAAGAGTCGCTTGGCCTCGTCGGCCGAGACCTCGCGGCGCTCCCACGCGCGGCCTTCCTTCAGCTCGCGCTGGATCTCGGATTCGATTCGCTCGAGGGCCTCCTCGCCGATCGGCTCCGGGAACTCGAAGTCGTAGTAGAACCCGTTCTCGATCGGCGGGCCGATCGCGATCTTCGTTCCCGGATAGAGCCGGCGCACGGCCTCGGCGAGCAGGTGCGCGGCGGAATGGCGCAGGACATAGAGCGCGTCGGGATCCTCCGTGTCGCGCGTGGTCAGAATCTGGATCGGCTGGCCGTTCTCGAGCGGCAGCCTGAGGTCCTGGACGCGTCCGTTCGAGCGGATGAGCACGGCGTCCTGGGCGAGCCTGGGGCCGATCGCGGCAGCAGCATCGAGCCCGGTCGCGCCCTCGGGAAGTTCGAGTTCGGACGAGTCCGGAAGAACGACTTTCATGTCAGAGCAGGATACTTCTGCACCTAAAGCGTCTGAGGTGATTTCGAAGCGGGTCGACCGGTCAGTTCAGACGGACGCGCGCGCAGAGCGCGCACGTCCTGAGGCGGGCACCGCAAGCGGCGCCCGGGAAGACGATCGAAACGAGGAGGTCCCGGATTCCCCGGCGCCCGATCCCCAAGAAGGCACTCAGGGCGCCGAGGACGATCCTGAGGCCGACTAGCCGGGTCAAAAGGCGCATAACTTCGTCACAACTCGCAACGGGGTCTGACCCCGTTTCAGCGGACCCCGTTTCAGCGTCGCCGGACCGGGTAGCCATTCTTCAACACGAATCCAGGAGGAATCGATGGCGAAGAGCATTCGCGACGCGATGACGTCGAACCCGTGCGCGATCGATGCGGACAAGTCGGTCGCCTATGCCGCGAAGATGATGCGCGACGAGGACGTCGGTTTCGCCCCGATCGTGAAGGGCGACCGGCTCATCGGCGCGGTCACCGATCGCGACATCGCCGTGAAGGTCGTCGGCGAGGGCAAGAATCCGGAGGCGACGAAGGTCCTCGAGATCGCCTCCACAGACCTGGTCACCGTCTATCCGGACCAGGATCTGAACGAGGCGCTCCTGCTGATGGCGCACAATCAGGTGCGCCGGCTGCCCGTCGTGGGTCAGGACGGTGAGCTCGTGGGCGTGCTCGCTCAGGCGGACGTCGCCCAGAAGGCGGATGCCGCCGAAACCGGCCGGATGGTCGAGGAAATCTCGGAGTAACGGAGCCGCGCTTCTCGACGTGAGCGACCGACGCGGGTGGCAGGGAAAACTCGCCTGCCACCCGCGTCGTTCGGCGCCTACGGCCAGATCGAACCGGCAGCGAGAGCGCCGAAAGCGCTGCAAACTGTGGCTTGCCGCTGAACAGGCCCCGGGCCCGAGGAAGGCCTTAGTATTAAAGGGCGGCCCAACTTGCCAAGACGGAAGTCAACCCATGTCGACAACCCGATCGCGGTCGGCCAGCGGCTTCGAGAAGCCCGTCGACAAGCCGGTCTGAGCCAGCGACAGCTGTCTTTTCCAGGCTGCTCGCCCGCGTACATCTCGCGCATCGAGGCCGGCGACCGCATCCCTTCGCTTCAGCTCCTGCGCGAGATGGGCAAGCGGCTCGGCGTCAGCGAGGACTACCTCGCCACAGGCACCGAGCGGCACGACGAGAAGGCCCTCCTCGTCGAGGCCGAGATCAGCCTCCGGCTCGACGAGCGTGAGCTGGCGGGTGAGCTCTACGCCGAAGCGCTCGAGGGAGCGACGACGAGCGATGAGCGCGCCACCGCGCTCACCGGCCTCGGTCAGCTCGCCTTCGGTGAGGGCAAGCCGCGAGAGGCAATTGCGCGACTCGAGGAGGCCCGATCGATTGCCCGCGGCGACCTCGCCGACCAGCCGGGCTGGGCCGACACAATCGGGCGGGCGTACGCGATGATCGACGAGCTCGAGGCCGCCGTTGACATCTTCCAACGGTCGCTCGTCGCCGCGGAGGGGCGAAACGACCCGATCGAGGCCGTCCGCTTCGCCGTCCTCCTCGCGAACGCCTACATCGACAAGGCCGAGTTCGGCGAGGCCGAGCAGCTCCTCAAGCGCATCTTGACCCTGGCGCCCGACTCGAACGATCCAGTCTTCCGCGCGCGCCTCTACTGGTCACAGTCACGCTTGTACGCAGCCCGGGAGGACCATCCGAGGGCGGCCCGCTACGCGCGGAAAGCGCTCAATCTGCTCGAGCTGACCGAGCACACCTACTACACGGCTCAGGCGCACCAGCTCCTCGCCCACATCGAGCTCGATCGCCGGAAACCCGAGGAAGCGCTCGAGCTCCTGGAAAAGGGGCTCGCGCTCCTGGCCGACGGCGGAACGCCGATCGACGTCGCCCTGTTCAAGCTCGAGCAAGCGCGGGCGCTCATCCAGCTGCAGCGACACGAGGAAGCCGCCTCCATCGCCATGGACGCCTCTGGCCTGCTCGCGGACGCAAGCCGGCAGGACGGAGGTCGAGGCTACGCGCTGGTGGCGGAGGTCTTCAGCGAGCTCGGAGACTCACGAAAGGCACTGGAGCTCTACGAACTGGCAGCAGAGCTGCTCTCCGCGACTCCCAGCCGCTATCTGGTCGAGGTCTACGAGAAATTGGCCCGGGTGCTCGAGGCCGAGGGCCAAACGGACGAAGCGCTCGACGTCCTCAAGAAGGCGGTCGCGATCCAGACGCACACGGGCTGACCCAGGTTTCCGGCTCCTCGAACAGCCGCTCGAGCTCGAACCAGGGCGGCACGACCGCTCAGAAGAAGGCGGCCGGACGCAAAGGCGGCCGCGCCAGCCCAAAAAAGAGCTGAAGCGCACAAGGGCGCCTCGGCCCCGCGTGTAAGGATCGCGGCGCCCTGGCGGTACCAGTAGCGGAAGGAGGACTTTTATCCGCGGCACCGACCCCCGATCTGGAGCCGACGAGTTTCGCTGGCGGTTTTTCGTCTTCGCCGCGCTCATCGGCCTGGCTGCCGCGGGCTTGATCGTGCAGGCGCTCCCAGGAGCCGGATTCGACCGCGGCCCGAAGATCCGCGCCTATCGCGCCAAAGCCGACGCCTCCGTCAGCATGGCCACCCCGACAAGGAACTTCGGCCGGGCCCGTCAGCTGCTCGTCGATGCCTCCCCCACGGTCCGCACCTATGTCCGATTCGACGTCGACCTGACATCGAGCGACGTGAGTCACGTCAGCCTGCTGCTCTACAGCCGCTCGCGCTCCCGGACCGGATACAGGGTGCAACTCGTCTACGGGCGCTGGAAGGAACGCGCGATCAACTTCGCCAACGCGCCCGAGCTCATGCCGTCTTCCGTCGCCTCGGGCCCATTGAGGGCGCGGTCGTGGAAGGCCGTCGACGTCACGTCGCTCAGCATCGGCGAGAACGGGGTCAGTTTCGCGCTGACCACGGAGTCCTCGAACGCAGCCGTGCTCACGAGTCGCGAGACCGGTTTCCACGGGCCACGGCTCGTCGTCGAGGCGACCCGGGGCGATACGACGACGGGCCCGCCACCGCCGCCATAAAAACTACGTCTGGGCCTCCTCGGGCTTGGCCCGGATGCTCCATTCGGCAAGGTCACGAATGCTGACGATGCCGACGGCGCGCTCGTTTTCGACGACCGGCAGATGGCGGAAGCCTCCGTCGAGCATGATCTGGACGGCCTCGACGGGATCGGTCGATTCGGAGACGACTTTGGGATCGGCCGTCATCCATTCCCGCACTCTGGCCTCGCTCGAATGGACGCGGCCCGCCACCGCGCGCGTGAGGTCGCGCTCGGTGACGATCCCGATCAGGCGTCCTCCGTCGGAGACGACGATTGCGCTGACGCCCTCCGCGACCATCTTCTCGGCAGCGTGGCCGATCGTGTCGAAGGGCTCGATCGTGATCACATCTCGCGACATGACCTCGCCCAAGCTCGCCATAGAGCGAGCATAGCCGCTCAATCAGCTAGCAGACTACGAAGGCGGGTAAGGCCAGCTCGAGGAGCGCCGGGGCTCGGTCGCCTGCTCTTCTTGACGACGCTCAAGGCCTCGCTCGAGCTCTGCGAGGTGCACTGCGCGCCGCTCCAGTGATTGCTTCTCGGCCGCTGTCAGCGCTTCAGTGCGTGCCAGCTCGGCCTCGCGGACGGCGAGCTGCTGCTCGCGGATCTTCAGGCGTTCGTCGGTGCGGCTCTCGAGCTCGTGCTCCTTGAGCTCGAGCCGGCGCTGACGGTCGTCGTGCTGCCGTTCCCGGGTGGCGGCGGCCTGCTCTCGCTCGAGGAGCGCCCGATCGGTCTCGAAGACCGACCGCTCGCGCAGCTCGAGCGATTCGGCCCTGAGCGTAAGCTCGCGCTCCTTCGCTGCGAGCTCCGCACGAAGTCTCTGCTCGCGCTCGGCCGTCCGGATTCGCTCGGTCTCGAGCTGCTCGTTGATGCGGCGCTCGCTGTCGTCGAGGTCAGCTCTCGCCTGGGCGAGATCCTGCTCGAGGTCCTCGATGCGCGCTCGCGACTTCGCGATCACGACGTTGCGGTGCTCCAGCTTCTCGACCAGCTCCTCCGCGCGCGTTTCTGCCTCCGCAGCGCGAGGACTGTGCCCCTCGAGCTCGTGCAGCAACTCGGCGAGCTCGGCACGACGCTCGTCGCTGAGGTCGTCGACGACGTCGCTCGTGTTACGGACGACGTAGGACTCGAGGCGGTTGCGGAACTTGCTCATAGCGGCGATTCGCTAAGAACATCGGCTATTGGGGCCGCGCCTTTAGTCGAATCGGTCGCAGCTCGGTTTGGTTCGACCGGTGCCGCCTTAGACGGGATGGAGCCGTAGCCCCGCGGGCTGTGGCGTCCGGTTGCTGGCGGAGAGTGGTCGGCGCCTACGCATCTGTCGTGGGTTGCCGGGGTGTGCCCGGTAGAGCCACATACGGAGGTCGCCGACCATGTACGACTCTACGACG
>DASWDJ010000007.1:0-39413 GCA_036395295.1 Gaiellaceae bacterium
CGGCCTCGTCGGCCTCGCCCCAGGTCGAGTAGAAGTAGTTCGAGCTCGCGGCGACCTCGGCCGCGCAGGAGTCGACGCGCCGGTAGGCGGGCCGCACCCCCCACCCCCGCCGCTTGGCGCGCACGATCTCCTCCCTTGTGTTGCATCGCGCCGCGATCTCCGCATCCGAGATCCCTGCGCGCTTGAGCCGGACCCAGTCGTCGGCGACGAGGTCGTCGGTATGGGTGATGCAACACAAAGTCTCTTCGAGGCGCTCGATTTCGGCCCGGAACCAGGGATGGACGCCACTGGGTGGCTCGAGATCGGACCAGGGCGTTTCGGCACCCGCGTCGAGCTCTCGCGAGCGGTGGGCCTTCAGGAACGCCTCGCTGAAGGTGCGGCCGATGCCCATCGCCTCGCCGACCGACTTCATCTGCGTGCCGAGGGTCGAGTCTGCGCCCGGGAACTTCTCGAAGGCAAAGCGCGGGAACTTGACGACGACGTAGTCGAGCGTCGGCTCGAAGCTGGCCGGCGTCGTCCCGGTCAGGTCGTTGGGGATCTCGTCGAGCGTGTAGCCGACCGAGAGTTTCGCGGCCACCTTCGCGATCGGATAGCCCGTGGCCTTCGACGCGAGCGCCGACGAGCGCGACACCCGCGGGTTCATCTCGATCACGCGCAGCTCACCGGTCGACCGCTCGCGCGCGAACTGGATATTTGCGCCGCCCGTCTCGACGCCGACGGCGCGAATGACCGCGATCGCCGCGTCGCGCAGCTCCTGGTAGGCGTCGTCCGAGAGAGTCATCTGCGGAGCGACGGTCACCGAGTCGCCGGTGTGGATGCCCATCGGGTCGAGGTTCTCGATCGAGCAGACGACGACGGCGTTGTCGGCGCGGTCGCGCATCAGCTCGAGCTCGAACTCGTCCCAGCCGAGCAGCGACTCCTCGACGAGCACCTGCCCGACGGGGCTCTCGCTCAAAGCGCGCTCGAGCAGCCGCTCGAGCTCCTCAGGCGTCCGCGCCGTGCCACCCCCGTGCCCGCCGAGCGTGAAGGCCGGACGCAGGATCGCGGGCAGGGACAGCTCGGCGGGCAACTCCTCCGGAGCGGTAACGATTGTCGACTCGGGGACGCGCAGGCCCGCGGCGCGGACGGTCTCGCGGAAGCGCTCGCGATCCTCGGCGCGGCGGATGACCTCGATCGGAGCGCCGATCAGCTCGACGCCCAGCTCGGCGAGGACGCCCGCCTCGGCCAGCGCGACGGCGAGATTCAGCGCCGTCTGCCCGCCCATGGTCGGCAGCAGCGCATCAGGCCGCTCGCGAGCGAGGACTCCGGCGACGCCTTCGAGGTCGAGCGGCTCGAGGTACGTGCGGTCCGCGAAACCGGGGTCGGTCATGATCGTCGCCGGGTTCGAGTTGACGACGATCGTCCGGAACCCGTCCTCGCGAAGCACCTTCAGCGCCTGGCAGCCGGCGTAGTCGAACTCGCAGGCCTGGCCGATGACGATCGGCCCCGACCCGATCAGGCAGATCGACTCGAGGTCACGCCGCCTTGGCAAGTGCGCTCACCTCCTCGACCCAACCGTCGATCAGGCCCCAGGCGTCGTGCGGCCCGGGCCCTGCTTCCGGGTGGAACTGGACGGAGCGGGCGCGCAGCTCGGGATACTCGAGACCCTCGACCGTCTCGTCATAGAGGGAGACGTGGGTCGCCTCGCGCGCCTCGCTGGGCGCGACCGCAAAGCCGTGGTTCTGGCAGGTGACGAGCACCCCGCCGGTGGCGCGCTCGACGACCGGGTGGTTTGCGCCCCGGTGCCCGAAGGGGAGCTTGAAGGTCGTTTGCCCGGTGGCGAGCGCAAGCACCTGGTGCCCGAGACAGATCCCGAGCATCGGCACACGTCCAACCAGGGAACGGACTGTTGCAACCTCTTCCTCGAGAGGCTCGGGATCGCCGGGGCCGTTCGAGAGCAGGACACCGTCGTAACCGGCGAGCTCGTCGGCATCCACGTCGTGCGGGTAGACGGTGACCGCAGCGCCGGCCCATGCGAGCCGGTTCAGGATCGAGCGCTTGCAGCCGTAGTCGACGACCGCGACCCGAGCACGGCCCGCGTCGGAGAAGACGTACGGCTCGGGCGTCGAGACACCTGCGGCGAGGCCTCGCCCGGCCATCGCCGGTTGCGCGCGCACGCCCGAGAGCGCTTCGTCCAGCGAAGCGTCACCCGCGATCGCGATTGCGCGCATCGCCCCCGCCTCGCGCAGGTGGAGGACGAGCGAGCGAGTGTCGATGCCCGAGAGGGCGACGAGGCCGTGCTCGTGCAGCCAATCCGTCCACGCCGGCCCCCGCGCCTCGCGCATGACGACGGCCCGCGCGTACGCCCGGGACGACTCCGAGTGCTTGGCCGCGACGCCGTAGTTGCCAACCATCGCGGCCGTGAAGCAGACAATCTGCTCCGCGTAGCTCGGGTCCGTGGCGACCTCCTGGTAGCCGGTCATGGCAGTCGTGAAGACCGCCTCCCCGAAGGCGTAGCCATCCGAGCCGACGGACTCGCCCCGGAAGACGGTGCCGTCCTCGAGCGCGAGGAACCCGCTCACGACTCGTGGACCAGTCTGCCCGCGGCGACCGTCGCCCGCACGCGCCCGCGCAGCTTCTCGCCGATCAGCCACGAGTTCTTCGACCGCGACCGGAAGCCGTCCTCGGCCACCTGCCAGCTCGCCTGTGTGTCCAGTAGGACAAGGTTCGCGGGCGCGCCGACCGCGATCCGCGGCGCCTCGAGCCCGTAGGCCCGCGCCGGGCCGGCCGACATGCGCTCGAGCAGCGTCTCGAGCGAGATCAGTCCCGGCTCGACGAGGTGCGTGTAGAGGGCGGCGAACGCGGTCTCGAGCCCGGTGACGCCGAACGGCGCGGCCTCGAACGGCACCTCTTTCTCGTGTCGCGCGTGCGGCGCGTGGTCGGTGGCGACGCTCGAGATCGTCCCCTCGCGGAGGGCCTCGACGAGTTCCTTGCGGTCGTCGTCGGCGCCGAGCGGCGGGTTCATCTTCACGTTGGGGTCGAGCGAGCGGACCGCCTCGTCGGTCAGCACGAGATGGTGCGGCGTCACCTCCGCCGTCGCCGGGATGCCCCCGGCCTGGGCGCGCCGCAGCGCGTCCACGGACTCGCGCGCCGACAGGTGCATCAGGTGCAGCGACCGATTCTCGTAGGCGGCAAGCGCGAGATCCCGCTCGACCATCACGCTCTCGGCAATCGACGGCCAGCCGCTGATCCCGAGCTCGGCCGAGACCTGCCCCTCATGCATGTGGCCGCCGCGGGAGAGGGTCGGATCCTCACAGTGGACGGCCAGCGGGCGATCGGTGACCGAGGCGTACTGGAGTGCGCGCCACATGAGCGCGGGCGCGACCACGGGGCGGCCGTCGTCTGTGAACCCGACAGCGCCCTGGTCCGCGAGCTCACCCATCTCGGTCAGCTCAGCGCCCTGCTGGCCCTTGGAGATCGCAGCGAGGAATCCGACCGCGACCTCGGCCTGCGAATGCGCCTGCTCGACGAGCGCGCCGAGCACCGCCGCCGAGTCGACGACCGGATCGGTGTTCGGCATGGCGAGGATCGCGCAGTAACCGCCCGCCGCGGCAGCCTGCGTGCCGGAGGCAATCGTCTCCTCGTCCTCGCGCCCTGGCGTGCGCAGGTGGACGTGCGGGTCGACGAAGGCCGGCGCGAGCACGAGCCCGGCCCCGTCGAGCACGCGGTGGCCGTTGACGGCCAGGTTCGAGCCGAGCTCGGCGATCACGCCCTGGTCGATCCGCACGTCGACCTGGCCGTCGACGCCCTCGAGCGGGTCGAGGACGCGCGCGCCCCGAACGACGAGGTTCTCTTTCGGGCCGTCGTTGACGAACAGCATCACGCCACCTCCATGGGGACCTGAGCCACGACGGGCTTCGGGCCGCTCGTCAAGAGGTCGTAGAGGACGGCCATGCGGACGACGAGCCCTGCGCGCACCTGGGTCTCGATGAGCGCGTCGGCGGCATCGGCGACCCGCGGGTCGATCTCGACGCCGCGGTTCATCGGCCCCGGGTGCATGACCTTCTGTCCCGGCCGCAGTCGCTCGGGAGTCACCCCCCAGCGCGCGGTGTATTCGCGGAGGCTCGGCACGTAGTTCGCGCCCTCTTGCATCCGCTCTTGCTGCATGCGCAGGACGTAGACAACGTCGGCCGCGGCGATCGCGCCGATGTCCGTCGTCGTCTCGCAGCCCATCGCCTCGATGCCGCGCGGAAGCAGAGGCGGCGGGCCGACGAGCGTCACCCTCGCGCCGAGGAGCGTCAGAGCCTGGATGTTCGAGCGTGCGACGCGCGAGTGCAGGACATCGCCGACAATCGCCACGTGCAGGCCTTCGATGCGGCCGAACTGCTCCTGGATCGTGTACAGGTCGAGGAGTGCCTGCGTCGGGTGCTGGTGCTTTCCGTCACCGGCGTTGACGATCCGCGCGTCGGTCACCCGGGCGACGAGCTGCGGGGAGCCGATGTGCGGGTGGCGCAGGACGATCACGTCCGGGTCATAGGCGCCTAGCGTGATCGCCGTGTCCTTCAGCGACTCGCCCTTGTCGACCGAGGAGCCGGACGCCTTGATCGACATCGTGTCCGCCGAGAGGCGCTTGGCCGCGAGCTCGAAGCTCGAGGACGTGCGGGTCGACGATTCGTAGAAGACGTTGATCACGAGCCGCCCGCGCAGGGTCGGGAGCTTCTTCATCTCGCGCTCCATCGAGCGCTCGAAGGTCCGCGCGGTGCCGAGCAGCCGCTCGACGTCCTCCCGGCTGAGGTCGGCGATCGAGATCAGGTGCCGTTTCGGCGGCTGCGCGGGCGGCCGCAGATCGTCGCGCATGACGTGCAGATCACCCATTGGATTCCTCCGAAGCCGGGATGAGCAGGACCTGGTCGACCTCGTCGATCTCGACGAGCTGAACCTGGACGCGCTCCTCGCGGGCGGTCGGCAGGTTCTTGCCGATGTAGTCGGGACGGATCGGAAGCTCCCGGTGGCCCCGGTCGGCGAGGCAGGCGAGCTGCACGCGCGCAGGGCGGCCGTAATCGAAGAGGGCCTCGATCGCGGCGCGGATCGTGCGGCCCGTGTAGAGAACGTCGTCGACGAGCACGCAGGTCATGCCCTCGAGCGGAAAGTCGAGCTTCGTCGCGCGCACGACCGGCTGCGAGTGCATCGGCGCCTCTCCCCCACGCACCTGGACGTCGTCGCGGTAGAAGGTGATGTCGACGGAGCCGAGCCGCACCTCGCGGCCGCTGAGCTCGGCGATCAGCCGCCGTAGACGCTGCGCGAGCGGCACCCCGCGTGTGTGGATGCCGACCAGGGCGACGTGCTCGAGCTCGGGATTGCCCTCGATGATCTCGTGCGCGATCCGGGTCAGGCTCCGCTGGATCGCCTCACCATCCAGCAGGATCTTCTCGGCGGAAACGCCTGCCTGGCTCAATGCCTTGACAGCGTCGGCGGGCGGACGGGGGCAGGCAGATGCATCGGACTCCTTTCCGGCCTCTCAGGACCGAGTTAAAGGGGTTCGGGTCGGGCGGGACTGTAGCGGTCCCTGCGGACGGCGGAGGCACCGCTTGCGGTGCCGACCTCAGGAAATGACCGGTCGACCCATCCGAACTCAGCCGCAACGGCTCTCAGCAATGATTGCCGGATGGCGCGACGCTTTACCGGCAAGGACGTCCTTCGCGAGACGCGCATCAGCCAGCTCGCGGTCGCGCCAGACGGATCAACGGCCGTCTATGCCCGGCGCACGATCGAGGGCGGCGAGTACCGGACGCGGCTCTGGCGCGTGCCGCTCACGCGCGGGCGCGCCGAGCAGATCACGACCGGGGAGCTCGACGTGCGACCGCGGTTCTCGCCCGACGGGCACACGGTGCTCTTCCTCTCCCGCCGCTCCGGCACCTCGCAGCCGTGGCTCCTGCCGCTGGGAGGCGGCGAGCCCACCCAGCTGGCCGACTTCCCGACCGAGGTCGGCGTCGCCGAGTGGTCGCCGGGCGGCGAGCGTGTGCTCGCGCTCGCCGAGAGCGGCGAGGACCGTTATCGCATCGGAGGCACGGAGCGTCCCACGGCGCGCCGCATCGCCGACCTCAGCTGGCGACTCGACCTCGTCGGCTACCGCGACCAGTTCACGAGCCTCTGGGTCGTTCCTGCGACCGGCGGCAAGCCGAAGCGCCTGACCGAGCCGCGCTACGAGGTTGCAGGGGCCTTCTGGTCGGCGGACGGCAAGCGGATCGGCTACCTCGCCGACCAAGGCCAGGGGGCGGCGCTCCTCGAGCTCCCCCAAGCCTGGGCGATCCCCGCGGGCGGGGGCCGCCCGACAAGGCTCGCGTCACTCCGCGGGGAGATCGCCGCCGCCGCTTGGTCCTCCAAGGGCCGGCTCGCGTTCCTCGGCACCGACGAGGAACAGGCGCCGGGCTGGACGAACATCGGGCTCTGGGTCCAGCAGGGGCGCTCCAGACAGCGGCTCGGCGCCGAGCTCGACCGGACCTTCTGCTTCCTCGTCGCGAGCGACCTCTATGACTTCTCAGCCCGCTTCCCGCCCCCGCTGGTCTGGCTCGACGACGAAAACCTGCTCGTGCTCGCCACAGACGGGGGGACCTGCGTGCCCTACCGGATCGGCCTCGACGGATTGGCCGAGCGTCTCGTCGAACGCGGCGACGCCGTCTGCTCATGGCTCGCAGCAGGCGGGGGCCGAGTCGCGGTCGTCGCCAACGTAGCCGGCGCTGCGAGCGAGGTCTACGCCGTCGAGGACGGCGACCTGCGACAGCTCTCGCGAAACGGAAGCCGCTGGCTCGCCCCCTACCGCCAAGAGCCGGAGCGGCACTTCGTACGCCATCGCGACGGCCATGACCTCGAGGCCTGGGTCCTGCGGCCGCGCGGACGGCGCAGCCGCGGGCTCGTGCTCCAGATCCACGGCGGGCCTCACCTCGCCCACGGGCCGACCCCGTGGCTCGAAATGCTCGCCCTCGCCGACGCGGGCTTTACGGTGCTCTACGGGAACCCGCGTGGCTCGGTCGGGTATGGCGAGCAGTTCGCAAAGGCGATCGACGGGGACTGGGGCAATACCGACGCGTCCGACTGCCTAAGGCTCATTGACTGGGCCGTGCGGCAGGGAATCGGCGATCGCCGCCATGTGGGTCTGCTTGGCCTCTCGTACGGCGGCTACATGACGAACTGGCTACTCGGCCGTCATCCTGGACGGTTCGCAGCCGCGGTCAGCGAGAACCCGGTCGTCGACCTCTTCTCCTTCTACGGCGAATCGGACGTCGGCTTCATCATCGCCAAGTACGCAGCAGGGGTCGACGAGCCCTGGACCGACTTCGCGCGGCTCCTCGACCGCTCGCCAACTTCACAGCTTCATCGCAACACGGCGCCGCTGCTACTGCTCCAGGCCGAAGGCGACCTCCGCTGTCCCGCGGGCCAGACCGAGCTCGCCTTCACGATGCTGCACCGGCTCGGACAGACCGTGGAGATGGTTCGCTACCCGGACGAGTTCCATCTGCTCCTCAGCGTCGGGCGCCCCGACCGCCGCGTCGACCGCATCGAGCGCATCGTGGACTGGTTCGGGCGTTACTTGTAACTCACGGCGATCACCCATTCGAGGGCGTACTCGTTCTGTTCCGGCAATTCCTCCTCCATCCGCTTCAGGCCGTGTTGGTACTCGTCCTCGTCCAGAAGCTGCAGCGGCGAGATGAACCTTCCGCGCACGCGCTCGAGCGCTTCCTCGCGCCCGATCACGGCCTGCTGACTCAGCGGAAGCAGCCGCACAGGGCCAAAGCCCGCTTCCTCGAGCTCCTGCTGCAGTGCCGGGGGCTCGGGAAAGCGCGAGCGGTCGATCGCCTCGAGCGAGGGGTAGAACCGGTTCAGCCAGTAGCGCTCGAAGTGCGCAGGGTCGAATGTGGCGATGGCGAGCCTGCCGTCCGGCGCCAGGATCCGCACTGCTTCCGCGAATGCTCTCGGCCGGTCGAGGAGGTGGATGACGAGCACCATGACGGCCCGGTCGAACCAGCCGTCCTTGAAAGGAAGCTGCTCGGCCGGAGCGATCTTGACCGTGCTCAGCCTTTTGCGAGCCAGCTCGGCCATCCGAGGCTCGGGCTCGACGCCCCAGACCCGTGCGCCGCGCTCCGCAAGCGCCGCCGCTACTCGTCCTGTGCCACAGCCGATGTCGAGCACCCGGCGGCCGAGGAGGTCACCCTCCTCGACGAGCAGGTCGAACACTTCCCACCAGTTCTCGTCGACCGGTCGGAGCTCGTCGTACGTCGCCGCAACGCGGCTGAAGCTCACAACGGATCCGGTGGAGCTTCCGTCCGGTTGACCGGTCATTTCCGACGGACACACGGCAAGGCATCGCTTGCGATGCCGTTTGGAAGCCATGCCGGCTTTGCCGGCGTGGCTGTCCAGATCCCGTGCGTCGTGAAACGGCGCCGCAAGCGTCGCCTCAATCGAAGAGCTCGTCGGGCTCCGTGAGCGCCTCGATCGCATCCTTCGCGGCCTCGAGTGAGCTCTCGGGGACGAGGACCTTCTGAGGCGCGTTCTCGGTCTCCCGAGGATGGTGGTCGACCGCGACCTCGAGCTCCGACTCGATGCCCGCCGAGCGCAGGATCGTCTGCAGCTCCTCCGCCTCGGTGACGTCTCCGGCCACCGCCACCTGCACCATTCGAGTCATTTCGCGGTCTCCTCGCCGGTCGGGACGGCCTCGCGCTCGGGCCGCTGCTGGAGAGCTCCGCCCTTGACGAGCACGGGCCCTCCCCGCTCCTGGAAGCGGACGTCGATCGTATCGAAGTCCTTCGGCACGACCGTGTTCGGGAAGATCGTGCGCGCCTCGCGTGCCACCTCACCGCCGAAGTAGCGATTCGAGAGGTGTGTAAGCGCGAGCAGCTCCACGTCAGCGGCGCGCGCGACCCCGGCCGCCTCGTGCGCGGTCGAGTGCTGCGTCTCCCGCGCACGCTCGCGCTCGTCCTCGCAGAAGGTGGCCTCGTGGACGAGGACGTCCGCCTCGCGCGCAGCCTCGATCACCGACTCGGACGGGCCACCGTCGCCTGCGATCACGACCTTGCGGCCGGGCCGCGGCGCGCCGAGCACCGTGTCGGGCGTGATCGTCTGCCCATCCGGCAGCGTGATCGACTCGCCGCGCTGGAGCGCGCCACGCTCGGGGCCGGCCGGGATTCCGAGCGCATCGGCGGCCTGCACGTCGAACCGGCCCGGCCGTGGATCCTCGATCAGCGCATAGCCCACGGCCGAGACGCCGTGCGCGACCGCGAAGGTGATCAGACGGTAATCCTCCCGGAGGAGCTCGTCGCCCGGCCGGAGCTCCTTCAACTCGACCGTGTAGGTGAGCCGGCCGAAGATCCGCCGCATGGCGTCGAAGAGATCACGGAGACCGGGTGGCCCATAGATCGTGATCGGGATCTCGCGGCCGCGGAGCGCAAACGTCTTCAGCATCCCCGGTAGGCCCAGGTAATGGTCGGCGTGATAGTGCGTGAGGTAGATCTCCCGCAGCTCGATCAGCCCGACGTTCGAGCGCAGAAGCTGCCGCTGCGTGCCCTCGGCGCAGTCGAAGAGCAGGCGCTCGCCGCCGCGGCGGAGGAGCATTGCCGCCGGAGCGCGCTGCGCGGTCGGCATCGAGCCCGAGGTGCCGAGGAAGATGAGATCGAGGTCCACGGGGCCTAGTTAAGCAACCCGAGGATCAGCCAAGCTCCCTAGGGCACGACGAGCTTCTCGCCCGGGGTGATGGTCGTCCCGGCGAGACCGTTCCGCTCCTGCAGCCGCCAGACACCGGCCCTGGGATCGCCGCCGTAGCGCGCCGCAGCGATCGACCAGAGCGTGTCCCCGGGCTGGACGACGTACGACTGTGGCCGGCCGGCGCCGTCCGAGTCTCGGATCAGCAGGCTCCAGCCGAGGAGCGTGACGACTGCAGCGATGAGCACGACACGAACGAACATGTGTTCGCCATAGTAAGGCGAACAGGTGTTCGTGTCAAGTCTTCGACGCTAGCCTCGGGTTGCCGACGCGGAACACCCGGCCGAGGTAAGTCGCGCGGCGGGTCGGATTGATCTCCGAGCTGACCCGCGCCGCGTAGACGTAGTACCCGGGGTCGAGCCGCTTCGAGGGGAAGGTGATGACGCGGTCCCAGCCTCCCACGAGCTTCCCGCTCGACTTCAGCGCCGCCCCCGGGACGCGGCTCGTGCGCAGCGCGCGCGTCATCCGCGCCCGCAGCGAGGGCTTGACTGCCCCCGCGCGCGCGATCCGGAAGAGCGCCGCGTTGTAGAAGGCCCCCTCCTCCGAGCCGGCCACGAAGCTCCACGCCTTGTTGCGCGCCGAACGCGCCCGCGAGGAGAAGCTGAGGTGGACACCGACCGGCCGGTTTTCGTGGCGCCAGGCAACGCGCCGGCCGGAGCACCGGGTCTGGCCGGCAGCGATCGAGCCCTTGACTATCGCGTAGGAGGGCCGGAGCGTCCAGTCCGCGCGCATGAGCCCCGACTGCCAGCGATCGAGGTCGGACTCGTCGACGAGGTTGAAGAAGAGCACCGACTTCACCGCAGGGTCACAGGCCATGAGCGGGATCAGGTTTCCGTAGATCGCCGCCTGGGTGCCCTCGTCGGTCGTGACGACGCTCTCGCGCCCGAAGTAGGCACCGCGACTGCTCGGCGGGATCGCCACCTGCCAGCCCACCTCGTTCAGTCGTAGCTTCAGCGTTCGGACGGGACCACGAGGCATCCCCGCCTCTTCGAAGGTGGGCTGAGCCGTCCCGTGGAAGGCATCCCACATCGCCTGCTTGATTCGCGCGAGGTTCGGAATCCCGACGTTCGGCCAGGAGTAACCCGTCTCGAGCTGGTCGATCGACTCGTTCGGGTGCGGATGGAGGCTGAGCTCGTCCATGATCGGGCGTTTCCGCCGGCTGGCGCGGTAGGCGCGTCCGATGTCACGGATGCAGCGCACCGGCGAGATCGAGAGGTTCCCGGGGGCGAGCGGGTTGTCCGTGCCGCGCGGCCCGAGCCCGATGCCGATGACCGTGATCGCCGGGTCGACCGCCTTCAGGGCGTCGTAGGAGGCCGCCAGGACCGGTTCGTACGCGGCGCACGCCACCGCCTTGCGGTTGGTGTACTGGGGCTGCCAGAAGCGGGCCTTGTTCGGCTCGTTGCCGACGATGAAGTCCTTCACCTGCGGATAGGTCTGCGCGACGAGCTGCACGAAGCTGACGAACTCCGCGGCCGCCCGCGGCGAGGCTGTGATCGCCCGTGCCCGCGCCGGATAGATGGCGAGCGTCACGTGGACCCCGTGCGCCGCGGCGAGCTCGATCGCCTGTCTGGTCGTCTCCTCCTCCTGGATCGTCGTCGGTCTGGTCGCATCCCAGACGAGCGTGATCCGATCCTCGGTGAGGCCGACGTCCTGCATGGCTTCGAAGAAGCGGGCGGCCACTTCGGGCGAGGCCTTCGCATGGTCGTCGGCCGCGCCCACGGCGAGATCGGCGGCGGCCGTGGGGGCGACGGCAAGCGTCGCCAATGCGCACGCGAGCAGCAGCTTCGTAGCCGTACAGAATCTTTTCTTCAACAGACCCTCGCCCATCAGGATTGCAGGACCTGGAGGAGGGCGTCCAGGACCGTCGCTCCCCCGAAGCGCACAGGATCGTCGGCGGGAAGGCCCGTCTCGGCCTCGACGGCGGCCGCGGCGGCGCGCGCTTCGTCCTCGTCGAGCCCTCGTGTGTTGAGCGCGATCGCGGCCACCCGGGCGGGTCGCACAGGCAGCGAGGCCCGTTGATGCAGCTCGACGAGCTCGGTGAGCGCAGGCAGCGGATGGTCCGGGTAGCCCTCGACGCTGGTCGTCCCCGGGACATGGCAGAGCACGTAGGCGTGCGGGGCCGCGCCGTGCATGAGACCGAGCGTCACGCCCGAGTACGCCGGGTGGACGAGCGAGCCCTGGCCTTCGACGAAGAGGAGCTCACCCCCCCGCGCTGCTCCCTCGACGACGAGGCGCTCGGCGGCGCCTGCGAGGAAATCGGCGACGACCGCGTCGACGGCGATTCCCCAGCCCGCGATCGCGATCCCGGTCTGGCCAGTGGGGACGAAGACCGACTTCAGCCCCCGCTGCCGCGCTTCCCGATCGAGCTCGATCGCCACCGTCTTCTTGCCGATCGCGCAGTCCGAGCCGACTGTGAGCACGATCTTCGCCGGCACCTCGAGGTTCTCGCCGGTCGGAACGTTGAGATCGGCGGGCGGTTTGCGGAGGTCGCGCAGCTCGACGCCGTCCCGCGCGGCGAGCTCCACGAGCTCGAGATCGTCGGTGATGAACTCGTGGAGCCCGCTCTCGACGTCGAGCCCTGCTGCGATCGAAGCCTTCAAGAGGTCCCGCCAGGCCGGCGGGAAGCGGCCGCCCTGGGTCGCGACGCCGACGAGCGCGGTTGTCGGCTCGTACGGCAAGGCCTGCTCGACAGTGGCGACGATCGGGATCCCCTCGTAGGCCGCTCCGGTGCGCTCCGAGTCGAGGATGGCGACGGTCGGGTGCGGGCTATACGCAACGACGCCCCGCATCGTCTTGCCGTAATGCGG
The DNA here is from genome assembly GCA_036395295.1 of Gaiellaceae bacterium. Lineage (GTDB taxonomy): Bacteria > Actinomycetota > Thermoleophilia > Gaiellales > Gaiellaceae > VAXT01. The sequence goes on from DASWDJ010000007.1 coordinate 12,540, forward strand.
GTCCCCCGAGCGTCCCTCAGCGAGGATCAGGTACCGCTTCTCTGACACCTAGCCCGGGGCTCTCGGAGGGAAGCTGGACGCCGTCGATGAGCTCGACACCCGGCCAGGGATCGTGCTGCAGGAGGAGGTTGCCGTCCAGGTCGACGTGGTCGCAGAGACTCGCGACCTGCGCGCCCGCAGCGATTGCGAGGCCCGACTCGTTCATGCACCCGAGCATGACGCCGAGGCCGAGCGCGCGGGCGACGTGCGCGATGCGGATCGCCTCGCGGATCCCGCCCGACTTTGCGAGCTTGATGTTGACCCCATGCGCCCGCTCGGCGCAGGCGGGGACGTCGGCGGCGACGTGGCAGTCCTCGTCGACGTAGATCGGGAGCGGCGAGCGCTCCTTGAGCGTCGGACCGTCGGGGTCTCCAGCGCGCAGCGGCTGCTCGCAGTACTCCACTCCGAGCTCGGCAAGCTGAGGCAGTGCCTCGAGCGCCTCTTCCAGCGACCACCATTCGTTCACGTCGACCATCAGCGGAAGCTCCGTCACGCCGCGGACGGCGCGCACCCGTTCGACGTCGAGCCCATCTCCCCCGCCGAGCTTGAGCTTGAGCCGCTTGAAGCTGTCCCCGACCGCCTCGGCGCGGCGCGCCATGTCGTCCGGGTCGCCGAGCCAGATCGTCCAGGAGGTCGGCGGGCCGGCGCGGCGCAGGCCGAGCAGGCGCCAGACCGGAATGCCTGCGAGCTTGCCCTGGAGGTCGTGTAGCGCGGCGTCGAGCCCGGCCCGAGCCGCGAACTGCTCTTGCGGGAGACGCGACTCGATCTCCTCCAGCGCCCACGGATCGTCGCCGAGTGCTTGGGCGTGCTCCTCGACGAACGCCAGGGCCGACTCCGCCGTCTGGTCGTAACGGTCGATCGGCGTCGCCTCTCCGTAGCCAGTCTCGCCAGCGTGCTCGAGCTCCAGGTACACGACCTCGGCGGTGTCCTGCGAGCTGCGAGCGATGACGAACGTCTCGGCGAGCTCGAGCGTCGCGATCCGGGCTGTGAGCTTCACGGCGAGACCCTACCTTCGCGAAATATCAGAATCTGAACTACGCTTCGACCGGCTCGAAGCAACTCGATTGGGGGAGAGATGAAAATCGTTTCGCTGCGGCGGCTCGTCCTGGTGACGACTGTCGTCCTGGCGGCGGCGACCGCTTCGTTCTTCGCAGCGCCCGCTTCCGCGGGGACGCCTGCCTGGTCCTCGACCTGCGGCGTCTCTACGCAGTTCAGCAGCCTCGACAGGCTGACCGTCACCTCGACGGCGCGCGGTGAAGAGGCCCGCGAGCCGTCGTTCAACCAGACAGAGGAGAGCCCAGGGGAGCAGCGCGGACGGGGCAGGGGCTTTCACGCGACAGTGCCGGTCTACGTCCACGTGGTCAGCCTCCCGGACGGTACGGGCAACGTCTCCGACCGGGCTATCAGGGATCAGATCGCGGTCCTGAATGCGACCTTCGGGGGACTCGAAGGCGGGTACGCCACCGGCTTCAGGTTCGATCTCGCGGGCGTTACGCGCACGGTCAACGCCAACTGGTACTACGCCACGTTCGGCAACGACGGCCGGGATATGAAGCGCGCTCTCCATCAGGGAGGGAACAACGCGCTGAACATGTACCTGACGACAGCCGGGCCCTACCTCGGCTGGGCCTACTACCCGAACATCGTCAACCATGGCAACTCGTACCTCGACGGCATCGTCATCGACTGGGAGTCGATGCTCGGAACGTCGACGGCGTATGCCGGCCGGTACGACCAGGGCGAGACGGCGACGCACGAGACCGGCCACTGGCTGAACCTCGCGCACACGTTCCAGGGGGGCTGCAACAACTGGGGCGATCACGTCGACGACACGCCGGCTGAGCTGACGCCGACCTCGGGGTGCCCGGCCGGCAAGGACACCTGCTCCGAGCCCGGGCTCGACCCGATCCACAACTACATGGACTACTCGTACGACCAGTGCTACACGGAGTTCACGGCCGGCCAGGCCCTGCGTATGCAGGACGCGTGGCTCTTCTACAGGGCGCCCTGAACGAACGAGCTGAGTGGAGTGCCGGGCCCGCCTAACCGCAGGCCCGGCACTTCCGCCGGCTTCTATGCCGCCAGGTCGAAAGCAGCCTCGAGCTCGTCCTCGGCTGCCACCCGCCGTCTTGGGATTGCGAGGGCTGCGAGCGCCCCGACACCCACGACCGCCGCACCGACCCAGACCGCGGGCTGCATGCCGTCGACGAAGCTCTCCGGCGAGACGTAGCCGCCGTAGTGAGCGAAGATCGAGGCGAGGACGGCGACGCCGAAGACGCCGCCGAGCTCGCGGATCGCGTTCTGCGCGCCGGAGGCCTGGCCCTCCTCCTCGGAGCGAACGGCGCTCAGCACGACGTTTGCGACCGGGGCGAAGAAGAGCGCCATCCCGATTCCCGACAAGAAGAACGGCAGGACAACGTCCGAGTACGGCATGCCCGGTGAGGAGACCGTCGCAATCCACGCGATCCCGATTGCCTGCAGCGCGAGCCCGACCGCCATGATCCGCTGCCCGCCGATCCGATCAGAGAAGGCGCCGGCGATCGGCGCGATGAAGATCGGCATCGCCGTCCACGGGAGGATCCGAAGGCCCGCCTGGAGCGGCGAGTAGCCCTGCACCGTCTGGAAGAACTGCGCGAGCAGGAAGATCGACCCGAACATCCCGAAGAACATGAAGAGCGATGCGAGGTTCGTGAGTGCGAAGGCCCGGTTGCGGAAGAAGCGCATCGGCAACATCGGCGCGGGCGCCCGCAGCTCCCAGAGCACGAAGAGCGCGAGCACGACTGATCCGGCCACGAGCGAGCCGACGATCTCGAGTGAGCCCCAGCCGACCGAGTCGCCGCGGACGAGGCCCCAGACGATCCCCAACAGACCCGCGCTTGCGAGCCCGAGACCGCGTAGGTCGAGCCGACCGGCCGGGCCGTGCGACTCATGGAGCCGGAGGAACGCCAGCGGCGCCAGTACGAGGCCGATCGGAACGTTCAGCCAGAAGATCCACTGCCAAGAAATCCCCTCGACGACCGCGCCGCCGACGAGTGGCCCGATCGCGACCGCGAGGCCGCCGATCCCACCCCAGGCGCCGAGCGCGAGCCCGCGCCGCTCGGGCGGCATCGCCGCCGAGAGTAGGGTCAGCGTCAGCGGCGTGACAATCGCTCCGCCGATTCCCTGAGCTGCCCGCGCGATGTCGAGTGCGGTCGCACTCGGAGCAAGCGCCGCGGCGGCCGACGAGAGCGTGAAGACGCCAATCCCGACCGAGAACATCAACCGGCGGCCGAGCCTGTCGCCGAGGGCGGCGCCTGTCAGCAGCAGCACGGCGAAGGTCAACGTGTAAGCGTTGACGGTCCATTCGAGCTGTGAGAGCGACGCGTGCAAGTCCCGCCGGATCACAGGCAGGGCCGTGGTCACGACGAGGTTGTCGAGCGTGACCATGAAGAGCGCGACCGACGTGATCGCGAACGTCCAGAGCATGTTGCTGCGATCCCTCATTCTCTCCTCCTTGTTCTTGAGTAGTCACTTACTTGTTCACCAAAAAAGAGAGGCCTATGACTTGATCCCCTCGAGAAGCCGCTTCGCCCAGGGCTCGCTCAGGTCCTCGAGCCCCATGGACGTGATGACGTTCAGGAGCATCCCGGTGGCGAAGAACCGGCTGATCCGCTCCGGTGGCAGGTCCGCCACCCGCTCAACGTACGCGACGAGATCGCCGTAGCCGTCGCGCACCACCTCGCGGATCTCCGGGTCGTCGCAGGCGGCGTAGGCCTGCATCTGGCCGCGGAGCCGCACGCGGTCGGCGAGCAGCTTCTCGACATAGGCAGTTCCCATCGCGTCCAGCGCGTCCTCGCCCCGCTTGCCCTCGGCCGCCTTCTGGAAGGTCTCGAGTGTCTCGCGGAAGCAGCGCGCGATGACCATCTTGAAGAGCTCCTTCTTCGTCCCGAAGAGGCGAAACACGTACGGCTGCGAGATGCCGGCCTTCGCCGCAATGACGTCGGTCGAGCCACCTTCGAGACCGCGCGCGGCGAACTCCTCGAGAGCAGCTGCCAGGACAGCCTCGCGGCGCTCGTCGGCGGACTTCCGTTCAGTTCTGACTGCCATCGGATTAGTAAGTTAGCAATCACTTTGTTAACTGTCAAGTGCAGATCGCCGTGCCAGGGCTAAACTGCAGGCTCCGCGCCTGTAGCTCAGGGGATAGAGCGCGCGCCTCCGGAGCGCGAGGTCGCAGGTTCGATTCCTGCCAGGCGCATCTCGGCGGTAGGTGCGCATTAGGAAACCCGCATCGTTGCGCGGCCAGGCGTGCTGGAGATCGCCGCGGGGCACGTTTGTGCCGCCGCCTAAATCGGGCATAGGCTTCCCCGAGGAGCTGCCGTCGGAGCGCGGCAGCTCTTACCGCGGCACAGGAAGGGGAGACATGATGCGAAGTTGGAGGCTCTTAACAATGGCCGTCGCGGCCGGTGCCGTGATGGTCGCCGGCGCCGGCGCACATGCGGCGCAGCCGCCGCTCTGGGTGCAGCACGTCCAGAACCACGACGGCGGCATCTCGAACGGTGTGCGCGCGCGGCTGGCCGCGCCGACGGTGCAAATCAACGGGTTCGTCAGCCCGACAATCGCCGTGAACAACGTGCAGATGAACACGGACGGCGATCCGCCGCTGCCGCAGAACGAGACGTCGGTCGCCTACAAGCCGTCGAACCCGCTCGTCGCGGTCGCAGCTTCGAACGACTTCGTCGGCGACGGCGACTGGATCGGCCGAACGACCGACGGCGGCGTGACGTGGTCGAGCACGTTCAAGGACCCGAAGACGTCGGTCGGGACGCGCTGCTTCGGCGGTGACCCCTCCGTCGTCTACAGCGTCCGTGACGGAGCGTTCTATCTTTCGACGCTTTGCTTCTTCGGCGCGGGCGAGTCGGAGGTGCAGGTGTGGAGGTCGAGCGACGACGGCGCGACGTGGACCGACTCGACACAAGCGTCGCTCGTCATCACGAACCGGTCCGGGGACGGCTGGGACCAGACGGTCTTCTACGACAAGGAGCTGCTCGCGGTCGACAACAACCCGGGCAGCCCGCACTACGGCCGGCTGTACACGACATACGTCAAGTTCCACCTGACGCTCCCGAACGGGCGAAGCGACTTCTGCCCGGTACAAGCCGCGTACACCGACCTCGTTCCGCCGAACCCGGCCGACGCGTCGTGGACGAACGTCGCGGTTGTCCCGGACGACCCGGCGGGCGACGGGCGGGGTGCCGGCGCCAACCAGTGGGCGATGCCGGTGGTCGACAACACGGGCGCACTCGATATCGCGTACGCGCTCGAGGACTGCAACACCGGCTTCGACCGCGCCTTCTTCTTCAGGCGGTCGACCGACGGCGGCAACACGTTCTCTACGCCGGTCCAGATCGACAAGCCGGGGCAGTTCGCGGACAACCCGAACACGCAGGACAAGTTGGCGCCGAAGAAGTTCCGCGCTCCGATCTCGCCGTCGCTCGTTTTCAACCCGGTCACGGGCTCGTTGAGCTTCGCGTATCAGAACAACGTGAGCCGACAGACGTCGGGCGCGGACATCTCGTTCCAGCAATCGCACAACTTCGGCTCTACGTGGTCCGACGCCAGGACGATCAGCGTCACCTCTGGCGGCGCGGCCGCACCGAACGACCAGTACTTCCCCTGGCTCTCGGTCGACGAGGCCGGGAATCTGCACGCGATCTGGTACGACAACCGCAACGACCCGAGCAACCGGTTGATGGAGACGTTCCAGGGCTTCTCGTCGAATGACGGCGCCACGTGGCAGAACTTCAACATCTCGAGCGTCGCGTGGAATCCGAACGACGCTTTCTTCAACTGCGGCTGCTTCATCGGCGACTACAACGCCATCGCCGCCTCGACACAGGTCGTCTACCCGGTCTGGACGGACGGGCGGAACAGCGCCGGGAAGCCGCTGGGGCAGACCGACATCTTCACGAACGTCGAGATCGGCGGCATTCCTTAGCCGAACTCTCGGGAGGCGCGCCGCCCTCTCGCCAGGGGCGGCGCGACCTCTCGTGGTAGGGGTTACACGGCGATGGTTTGCAAGCGCGGCGAACTCCGCCCAGAATCAAAAGTCAGCTGAGCGGCCCGCAAGACACGCCGCGCGAAACCCGCGTCGTCTACGACGAATACTCGAACGCCGCCGATTCCCCGTAGACCGGCTCGTAGCTTCCCCGGATCGATTGACCGCGTCCGGAGCCTCTGCCGATCCCGACGTTCGGCGCGAACGCAAGTGGCGCGTTCGACACTGTCGTCGGCGCTCCGTCAACCCCTCTTGTGGGCTCGAACCGGATCTCGGTCCCCCCTTCGACCGATCCGGACGGCGCGTCGCCGTCGGAGAAGCTCACGCTCCCGCGGCGAAGCGGTTGCACCTCGCCGATCAACGGAACGAACTCGGCAAACGGGCCGCCCTCCTGTCCCGAGATGATCCGCTCGAGAGCCTGGGCTTGCTCTTCCGACGCACCCTCGTCGACGATGAGCCCCACCGTCCAGTTGCCGGAGGTGAGATTGGAAGGCACGTGAAAGTAGAGCGCGAAGTCGACGCCCGAGAGGTCGGTTTCGTTGGAGGTCCCGCTCTCGACGTGGAAGACGCTGCTCGCGTCGCATTGGCCGTCCGGGCTAGTCGGCGGCCCGTCAATGGTGCAGGGGCAGACAAGGTGGCAGCTACAGGACAGAACATACGTCCCGGCAATGCGATAGGCCATGATCGTCTCTCCTTTCGGACTGGTCGGAGGACTGTAACGCCTTGGCGGAACCGGCATCCGCCCCCTCCCATGATCGTCTTGCCGACTTGGCCAGCATCCCGGAGGCCCGGATCGGCGAGCACGTCGGGGAGTGCTCGCTGCGCTTAACGGCCTGCAAGGCGCATCTTCACGGCGACCAGGCTTCGTTTTTCTGGGCTTAGACTCAGGGCATGACCTGCCCCTCTTGCGGAAGTGAGAACGCGGCGGAGGCGCGGTTCTGTTCGGCATGTGGGACGGCGCTCGTGGCCGTCGCGGGCGACCCGCGCGAGGTGCGGAAGACGGTGACTGCCGTTTTCGCCGACGTCACCGGCTCGACGGCGCTTGGTGAACGACTGGATCCCGAGGCAGCGCGAAAGTTGATGGCGCGCTACTTCGAGACAGCGCGCTCGATCCTCGAGCGGCATGGCGGAACCGTCGAGAAGTTCATCGGCGACGCGGTCATGGCCGTGTTCGGTGTGCCGCAGCTCCACGAGGACGACGCCCTCCGAGCAATCCGCGCCGCCGCCGAGCTGCGTGACGGCGTCACCGAGGTCGAGCTGCGCATCGGCGTCAACAGCGGTGAGGTCGTCGCGGGAGCCGGCGAGACGCTCGTGACCGGAGACGCAGTGAATGTCGCCGCCCGCCTGCAACAGGGTGCTGGGCCGGGAGAGGTGCTGCTTGGGGAGAGAACCCTCGGGCTCGTGCGCGATGCCATCGAGGTCGAGGCGGTCGAGTCCATAGACGCCAAGGGCAAGGAAGAGCCCGTAGTCGCGTACCGCCTGCTGCGCGTGCTCGAAGGCGCCGAGCCGTTCGCTCGCCGCCTCGACGCGCCGTTAGTCGGCCGCGAGCGTGAGCAGCGGCTTCTGCGCGAGGCGTTCGAACGTGCTGCCGAGGATCGCTCGTGCCACCTGTTCACGCTCCTCGGAACCGCGGGAATCGGCAAATCGCGCCTCGCGCAGGAGCTCCTGGCGAGCCTGAACGGCGATGCCCAGGCCCTCAGCGGCCGATGCCTCCCCTACGGCGAGGGCATCACCTACTGGCCTTTGGTCGAGATCCTGCGAGAGCTCGGAAGCGACTCGCACGTCGTGCAGTACCTGGAAGGAGAGCCGGATGCCCAGCGCATCGTCAACCTTGTGTTCGCCGCAGTCGGCATGGCCGATGACGAGGTCTCGCCTGAGGAAGCGTTCTGGGCCGTCCGCAAGCTCTTCGAAGCTCTTGCGCGCGAGCAGGCGCTCGTCATCGTGCTCGACGACCTCCATTGGGCCGAGCCGACGTTCCTCGACCTCGTCGAGCATCTCGCCGACTGGAGCCGCGAGGCGCCGATTCTTCTGCTCTGCCTCGCGCGGCCGGAGTTGCTCGACGCACGCCCGGCATGGGGCGGCGGCAAGCTCAACGCAACCTCGCTTTTCCTCGAGCCCCTTTCCGAGGACGAAACGGAGAGGCTGATCGACAACCTGCCGGTGCGCCTTGCCGACGAGATGCGGACGCGCATCCGCACGGCGGCCGAGGGAAACCCGCTCTTCGTCGAGCAGATGCTGGCGATGCTGACCGACGAAGAAGAGGTCGGCGCCGAGCTCGAGATCCCGCCGACGATCCAGGCCTTGCTGGCGGCGCGCCTCGATCGCCTGCCGCCGGCTGAACGCGCGACGCTCGAACGGGCGGCGGTGATCGGCAAGGAGTTCTCACGTGCCATGATCGAGGAGCTTGGGGGCGATGCGGCGGCGCTGCCGGCCCTTGTCCGGAAGGAATTGATCCGTCCCGACCGTTCGGCGCTCGGCCCGGACGACGGGTTTCGCTTCCTCCACCTGCTGGTTCGCGACGCGGCCTACGAATCGATTTCGAAGGAGCTTCGCGCCGAGCTGCACGAGCGTTTCGCGAGCGCAACCGAGCGGCAGCGCAGCGAGTACGACGAGATCATCGGCTACCACTTCGAGCAGGCGCACCGCTACCGAGAGCAGCTCGGGATGATCGACGAAGAGCTCGCCCGCCGTGCCGCGTCCCGCCTCGCGGCAGCAGGGCGCCGAGCCCATGGGCGCGGCGATGCCCATGCCGCCGCGAACTTGCTCGGGCGGGCAGTTGCGCTCATGCCTGAGGGCAGTCTCGAGGCGCTCGAGTTGCTGATGCTGCTTGCCGACGCGCTCTTTGCACTGAGCGAGTTTGCGCGGGCCGACTTGCTGTTGAACCAGGCTGTCGAGGGCGCAAGAGCGAGCGGCCAGCGCGCGCTCGAGCTGCGCGCCTCGATCCAGGCGCAGATCCAGCGGTACTGGCTCGAGCCCGAGGGAGCCAGCGAAGCCCTACGAGGTTTCGCTGAAGGGGCGATTCCCGAACTGGAGCGGCTCCGCGACGACCGTGGCCTCGCGCTCGCCTGGCAGGCACTTCATCAGGTTCACAGCGGCGAAGGCAACGCCGCGGCGATGAGTACTGCCGCGGACCGATCCCTCTTCCACGCGCGGCATGCAGGCGAGCGACGCCTACAAGAGGATGCGCTGGCCGCTTCGGCAATGGCGACGTGGCTCGGTGCGACGCCGGCCGAAGCGGCTATCGCGCGTCTCGAGCAGGTCCTTTCGGAAGCGACCTCCGCCTCGAACGACGGCTTCTTCTGGATTCTTCTGGGCGACCTCCATTCGCAGCGGGGAGACCACACCGACGCGCGCCGCCTCGCCGCACGCTCTCGAACGCTTCACGAGGAACTGGGCCAAACCACGCGAGCCGCCGGGCTGACCATGGCCAGCGGCTGGACAGAGCTCCGCGCGGGCGATGCTCCCGCCGCAGAGGCGGAATTGCGGCCGGCGCACGAAACGCTGGAAGCGATCGGAGAGAGAGGCGCGCGATGCGGCGTCGCTGCAGTGCTCGCGGAGGCCCTGTATCAGCAGGATCGGCTCGACGAAGCCGAACAGTTCACTCGTGCAAGCGAGGAGGCAGCCGCGAGCGACGATGTGAACGCGCAGGTCGGGTGGCGCGGCGTCAGGGCGAAGGTGCTCGCGCGCCGCGGAGAGGGATCCTCCGCGCTCCGCCTCGCACGCGAGGCCGTCGAGCTGTCGGAGCCGTCGGATTACCTCATCATGAAGGCGCAGGCGTACGAAGCCCTTGGCGAGACGCTCCGTCTGCTGGGCAACCTCGAAGAGGCCCGGCGAGTGTTCGAGCGGGCAATCGAGCTCTACGAGACGAAAGGCGACGTCGTCGACTCGGCGAGGTTGCTCGAGCAGCTCCAGGCTCTCCAGCCGTCGGTGACCTCGTGAGCGCTTGATCATTAGCTCGACCGGCGACGGCGTGCCGATCGTCACGCGAGCTCCGAGGCCGTTGGCGTACGACTCGGCTATCTCAGACGCTCGATGGCGTTGCGGAGCTCCTCTTTGGTCATTCCCGACCGGCCACGCACGCCGAGCCTTGCCGCTTCGCGGTAGAGGTCCTCCTTGGTCGGCTCCCGGCCCTCGCTGGTCCTGGACGACGGTGCATGCTCGCGGTTGGCGGCACGCCGGAGCGCCTCGCCCACATCGACGAAAAGTCCTCCAAGCTCGCGTGCGACGCGGCGCGCATGGCGGTCGAGTACCTCTTCGACGTCATCGAAGCGACTCGCCACGCGCCGATTCTATCGCCCAGCTCGAAGCTCGACCGTAGACGTTTCCCCTGGAAGAGGCTATGAATCGAGTGATGAAGCGCACAGCATGCGGCGGCGATCTCGCTCTGTCGGCCCGGATGGCCCTGACGATGGCGATGCTCGGCGTGCTGTATGTCGCGGTCCTGGCCGCGCCGCTCTGGCTGCTCTCGGTCGGGTTCCTGCCGACTCGCTACGCACTCGGATTCGATGGCTTCCTGCTGCTGCTGCTCGGGCTGCAGTACTTCTCGCTCGACAGGGTCGCGCTCGCCGCCTCGCGAGCCCGAATCGTCGACCGCGCGGAAGCGCCCGAGTTCCACGCCACGGTGGAGCGATTGTGCGGCCTCGCCGACCTGCCGAAGCCGCGCCTTGCAATCGTCTCTAGCGACCTCCCTAACGCGTTCGCGACGGGCAGCACTCCGGCGCGCTCCACGGTTGTGGTGACACGTGGGCTCGTCACACAGCTCGAGCCTTCCGAAGTTGAGGCAGTGCTCGCCCACGAGCTCTCGCACGTTGCGAATCGGGACGGCGCCGTGATGACCTTCGCAAGCTTCCCCTCGCTGACGCTCCGCGAGGGCCTTTCCTCCGCGAGGCTCCGCGTCTGGATCTTCGCCTTCCCGATCATGCTGCTCGGGTGCTTGCTCTACCTGATCAGCAGCGGACTCATGCTGACGATCTCGCGGTGCCGTGAGTACGCCGCCGATCGGGGCTCGGCATTGGTAACCGGGGCTCCTGAGCAGTTGATGAGCGCACTCCAGAAGATCAGCGGCAACGTCGCTCGCATCCCTGAGAGCGATCTGCGCGAGGCGCACACGATGAGCGCCTTCTTCATCATCCCGACGAAGCTGCGCGCGCATTCTCATCCACCGCTCGCGAAACGGCTCGCCCGTCTCGCCGAGATGGCTCGAGAACTCGGCCATGCCGAGCCTCCGGCAAGCTTGGCCAGCGTGCCTGCGCGGCCGACAAGCGCGCTGATCGGACTCGCCTCGTTCGCGGTGGTCTTCGTCGTTGTCTTAATGGTCGGGTTGCGCCTGACTTGATGAGCGGACTCGCCGGGCTGGTGCTCTTCGAGCTCGTGATCGGCCCGCAGCCGGTCCCGTTCTTGCAGAGTTGGCGCTCCACATCGCGGCGGTAACCGACACGAGGCTTGCGGGCAGCGAAAATCCCGCCGATGCCCGGCGGGGCCTACGTCCGCAGCCTCAATCCGCAGCTCCCGCTGCCGGTCTGGCTGCTGCAGGTCGGCGGCTTGACGAACTCGTTCGGGAACGGGCTCGCGCTGCCGTTCCTCGTCATCTACCTCCACAACGTCCGCGGCTTCTCGCTGGGGACCTCCGGCCTCGTCGTCGCCGTCTCGTCTGCGGGCCAACTCGTCGCCGGGGTCCTCGCCGGGCCGGTGATCGACCGCTTCGGCGCCAGGCGCACCCTCGCTATGGGGCTCGTGCTCCAGGCCATCGGCTACGGCCTCCTGCCGCTCGTCCGTCATCCGTGGGAAGCCTTTGCCCTCGTCGCGCTCGAGGGCGCCGGGAGCGCGGGCTTCTGGCCGAGCCAGTCGACGCTGATCTCGCGCCTCACGCCGGCCGCCCGCCGGCACGCCGCCTTCGCGCAGCAGCGGGTGACGATGAACCTCGGAATCGGCCTCGGAGGCCTCGCCGCCGGCTGGATCGCCAAGGTGCACGAGCCGAGGACGTTCACGATCCTGTTCGTGCTCGACGCGCTGACGTTTCTCGCCTACGTCGGCGTGCTCGCCTTCGTGCGCGACCCCGGCGTCGAGCCGCACGAGCGGGGTGAGACGCCCGCTTCCTACCGCGCCGTCCTGCGCCACAGGACCTTTCTCGGCCTCTGGACGCTCAACTTCCTGTTCGTCGCCGCCGGCTACTCGCTCTTCAACCTGCTGCCGGCCTTCGCCCGCGACCACTCGCACCTGAGCGAGCGGCAAATCGGCGCCGTCTTCTTCGTCAACACAGCATTCATCGTCGTCGCGCAGCTCCCGCTCTCCCGCTGGATCGAGGGCCGGCGCCGGATGCGGGCGCTCGCGCTCATGCCGCTCCTCTGGGCCGCGGCCTGGCTGATCGTCGACGCCGGCGGCTACTGGCTGACCGCGACCTCGGCATTCCTCGTACTGGCCACGGCAGCAGCGATCCTCGGGATCGGCGAGTGCTTCCATGGCCCCGCGCACCAGGCGCTCGTGTCCGACATCGGCCCGCCGCACCTGCGCGGCCGCTACTTCGCGGTGCACAGTCTCTCGTGGGGTCTCGCGGGCACGGTCGGCCCGGCGATCGGCGGCTTCATTCTCGCGGCGGCGCCGTTTGCGCTCTGGCCACTCGCGTCGGGCATCTGCCTGCTCGCCGCCGTGGGAGCACTCGCTCTCGAGCCCTACGTTCCCGAAGGGCTGCGACGAATCCCGCGTGAGGACGCCTTGACTCCGACTCTGGCGGAAGCACCCGGTTGACGGCCAACTTCCGTGTAGCCGCAAGGCTTCGCGGGTACGATGGCGAAAGAGAAATGACGGTGGACGACCCACTCAGTACCGATGCCAAGCCTGCCCCGCATCAAGCGCCCTCGTTCGCGCACCCGCGCCGACGAGCCGATCGTCCGCGCGCGACGCGAGCCCGCTGAGCTCTCCGCCAACGGCCTGACCTGGGTTCACCTCGACGCGCCCGATTCGGACACGGCCTCCGACCTCGCGGAGCGCTTCGGCTGGCATCCGCTCGACGTCGAAGACGTCCTCTCCAAGCGCCAGCGCCCGAAGGTCGACGAGTATCCCGAGTACCTCTTCGCCGTTCTGCACTTCCCGTTCTACGACAAGGCCGTCCAGCGGCTGAACGCGGCCGAGCTCGACGTCTTCCTCGGCCCGGGCTACCTCGTCACGTTGCCGACGGTCGAGCTGCTCCCGGTCACTCGTCTCTTCCAACGCTGCTCGGACGACCCCGCCCTGCGCGAAAGCCTGTTCTCGAAGGGTTCCGGCTACCTGCTCTACCACGTCCTCGATGACCTCTTCGACTACTGCTTCCCGATCCTCGACAAGATCGGGCACAAGCTCGACTCGATCGAGGACGACATCGACGAGGAACGCTTCGAGGAGATCGTCCGACATCTCCAAGGCGAAGCAGGAGATCATCTCCTACCGCAAGATCGTCAAGCCTCAGCGCCCCGCGCTGCGCCTGCTCGAGCGGCGGGTCGAGCGTTTCCTCCCGGAGGAGCTCGAGCTCTACTTCGACGACCTCGTCGACGCGTCCGAGCGGATCTGGGACCTGCTCGACAACTACAAGGAGGTCGTCGAGGCGCTCGAGGCGACGAACGAGTCGGCGATCTCGCACCGGCAGAACGACGTCCTGCGCCTGCTGACGCTGATCAGCGTGACGATGCTGCCGCTGACCGTGATCACCGGCGTCTTCGGCATGAACGTCCTCTTTCCGGGGGAGGGTTCGCACACGGCCTTCTGGGTCATCCTGGGCGTGATGGCCCTGGCCCTGGCCGGCATGGTCGGGTTCTTCCGCTACAAGCGCTGGATCTGAGGTATTAAGCCTCAGGGGCAGCGGCGCTTGCGCTCGCCGATGCAGACGTCCCGGCCGGAGCCTCCGTCGACCCGGTCCCGGCCCGGCCCGCCGTTCAGGTTGTCCCGACCCGGGCCGCCGAAAAGCCGTTCGTTTCCCTGCTCCCCGAAGATTTTGTCGTTGCCGCCTCCGCCGCTGATCCGGTCGCTGCCCTTGTGGCCGTTCAGGAGGTTCGGCCCGCCGTTGCCGACGAGGACATCGTCCTGCTGCGAGCCGTGCAGGTCCTCGATCCCGCGGTAGGTGTCCGACCCCCAGCCGCGCCCTGTGTGCGTCGCGAGGCTCGCGACGACGGCGTTCGGCGAGTAGTCATAGAAGACGAGGTCTGCTCCTGGGCCGCCGTCGAGGAGATCGTTGCCCGCGTCTCCGTCCAGCCCGTCACTGCCGCCGCCAGCTGAGAGTTGGTCGTTGCCCGCCCGCCCGTCCAGCAGATTCCCCTTCGCGTCCCCGGTCAGCGTGTCGTCGTGGAGCGAGCCGACGAGGCCCTCGAAGTTGGCGAGCGTGTCGTTACCCCAGCCGGTGGCGGTATTCGTCTCAAGGCTGGCGCTCACGCCGACCGGCGACCAGTAGTGAAAGGCGACGTCGAAGCCCTCTCCGCCGTCCAGGTGATCGTCGCCGGCGTCGCCTGAGATCGCGTCGTCGCCCCCGCCGCCGAGGATCGAGTCGTTTCCGTCCTCGCCGCAAATGATGTCGTCGCCGCCGGCGCCGTCGATCGTGTCGTCGCCCGGGCCGGCCTTGATCACGTCGGCCGCAGGCGTGCCGGTGATGACGTCGCTGGCTGGGGTTCCGACCATCGTCTCCGTCGCGCCGAAGCACTCGTGCTCGGGGTCGTGCGGGGCCAGCGCGGAGGAGGCACCCCAGAGGGCGACGAGGGCAGCCGCAAGTAAGACCAGGCCGGCGCGGTTCACTCGCGAAACGGTACCTCCTCCTGATACAAGCCGTCCGTGACGAAACCGCTCTGGGCACCATGGCGTCTCGAGTACGTGGGCAGCGCCGACGAGCAGGCCGAATGCATCTTCTGCACGGCCAGGGAGGGCGGCGACGAGGACGGCTTCGTCGTGCGACGCGCCGCTCAGGCGTTTGTCTTGCTCAACAAATTCCCCTATGCATCAGGCCACATGATGGTCGCCCCGCTGCGACATGTCGGTGAGCTCGCCGAGCTCGACGACGAGGAGGTGCTCGAGGTGCACCGCCTCGCCGCACAGGCGACGGGCGCCCTCGCGAAGGTCTACCGCCCACAGGGCTACAACCTGGGCTGGAACCTCGGGCGAATCGCCGGCGCCGGAATCACCGACCACGTTCACCTGCATCTCGTCCCGCGCTGGGCAGGCGACACGAACTTCATGCCCGTGCTGGCCGATGTGAAGGTCCTGCCCGAGCATCTCATCGAGACGCGGCGGAAGCTGGCGGAGGCCTGGCCGAGCTGACGTTTGGCCGCCGGCTGCGGCCAAGCTTGTCGGCGTAGGGCCGCAGCCGCGGTTGTTGTGGCTGGGGATGCGATCTAGTCTCGTACCGTGCTGGTTTGCGCGAGTTGTGGGCACGAGAACAGCGCGGGCGCCAAGTTCTGCGAGGAGTGCGGCTTCTCGTTCGCCGTTGCGCTCGCGGGGGCGAGGGAGCAGCGCAAGACGGTGACGGTTCTCTTTTGCGATGTGACGGGCTCGACCGCTCTCAGCGAGACGCTCGATCCGGAGCGGCTGCGTGCACTGCTGGCACGGTACTTCGAGCGGATGAGGAGGATCGTCGAGCATCACGGCGGTTCGGTGGAGAAGTTCATCGGCGATGCCGTGATGGCCGTGTTCGGGGTGCCGGTGCTGCATGAGGACGACGCGTTGCGCGCACTGCGCTCGGCGGTTGAGATGCGCGACGCGCTGCCCGAGCTCGGAATCGAGGGACGGATCGGGCTCACCACCGGGGAGGTCGTGACCGGCACCAAGGAGCGGCTCGCGACCGGCGATGCGGTGAATGTCGCGGCGCGGCTGGAGCAGGCGGCGCAGCCGGGCGAGGTGCTGGTCGGAGAGCCGACCCTGCGGCTCGTGCGCAACGCGGCCGAGGTCGAGCCGATCGAGCCGCTCGAGTTGAAGGGCAAGGCCGAGCCGGTTCCCGCCTACCGGCTCCTGCACGTGCGCGACGCGCCGGAGTGGCGTCACGACGCGCGGTTCGTCGGACGCGAGCGCGAGCTCGCGCTCCTCCGGGAAGCGTTGGAGCATGTGCGGGCCGAGCAGCGCTGCGAGCTGGTGACGGTCGTCGGCGATGCCGGCGTCGGCAAGTCCCGGCTGGTGGCGGAGGCTCTGATTTCGGTCGAGGCGACGGTAGCCCGTGGCCGCTGCCTTCCCTACGGCGAGGGGATCACGTACTGGCCGGTGGTCGAAGTGCTGAAGCAGCTCGACGTTTTGCCTCCCGACAAGGCCGCCGCGGCGGCGATCCGTTCGCTGCTGGGCGAGACGGAGGTGGCGACATCCGCCGAGGAGATCGCCTGGGCCTTTCGCAAGACGCTGGAGCAGGCTGCGGCGGAGCGGCCGCTCGTGGTCGTGTTCGATGACATCCAGTGGGGCGAGGAGACGTTTCGCGACCTGATCGAGCACGTCGCGCTTCTCTCCTCGGGTGCGTCGGTCCTGCTGCTCTGTATGGCGCGCCCGGAGCTCACGGAGCGCCGCCCCGCCTGGCCGGTGAGGCTTCGGCTCGAGCCCCTGCCCGACGACGACGTCGAGGAGCTCATCGCCGAGCGTGTGCCCAAGCGCCTGCGCGAGAGGATCGCTCGGGCCGCGGGCGGCAACCCGCTTTTCATTGAGGAAATGCTGGCGATGGCCAGCGAGGCCGACGGCGAGGTGTTCGTCCCATCCACCCTGCAGGCGTTGCTCGCGGCGCGCCTCGACCAGCTCGAGACGGCGGAGCGCAGCGTACTCGAGCGGGGCGCGATCGAGGGCGAGATCTTCCACCGGGGAGCCGTCCAGGCGCTCTCACCCGACGAGACCCAAGTGACGCCGCACCTCGCTGCACTCGTGCGCAAGGAACTGATCAGACCCGACAAGCCACAAGTCGCCGGCGAGGACGGCTTCCGCTTTCGCCACCTGCTACTCCGCGACGCCGCCTACGAGGCGCTGCCGAAGGGGGTGCGCGCGGAGCTGCACGAGCGTTTCGCAACCTGGCTGGAGCAGCGCGGGGCCGAGCTCGTCGAGCTGGACGAGCTCGTCGGCTACCACCTCGAGCAGGCCTGCCGCTACCACGCCGAGCTCGGGCTGCCCTCCGATGACGAGCTGCCCGTGGCGGCGCGGCGCCGTCTGACCGCCGCCGGCCGCCGTGCGATGGTTCGGGTGGACTCCGGCGCCGCCGTCAGCCTGCTCGAGCGGGCCATAGCACTCGTTCCGCCCGCCGAGGTCGACCTCGCTCTCGAGGTCGACCTCGTCGACGCTCTAGTCTTGGCAGGCAAGGGTGGCGAGGCGCTCTGGCGTGCGGGTTCCCTCGCTGAGCGAGCTTCGGCGGCCGGAGATCGCGTCGGTGAGTTGTGCGGGACAATCAAGGGGGGCGTCATCCGCTTCTACCGCGAGCCGGAGGGCGCAACCGAGAAGTTGGCTGCGCTCGTCGAGCAGGCGCTCCCGGTGTTCGAGGCCGCCGGAGACGACCTCGCCCTCTACCTTGGCTACACCGCATTCGGGCACGTGGCGCTCGGGTCCGCACAGATGGACACGACGCTCGACGCGTTCGAGCGAGCCTTCGCCCATGCGCGTCGGGCGGGACTGCCGTACCACCTGGTGCCGCAGCGTGCCGGTGGTCGTCTCCTCGGCACTACCCCGGTCCCGGAGCTGCTCGCGTGGCTGGACGAGCAGAAGGCGCGTGGGGAGTCGGACTCCTTTCTCCGTAGACCACGTGCCCACGCGCTGGCCATGCTCGGTCGCTTCAACGAGGCGCGGGCGGTTCTCGCCGAGGCGCGTGCGCAGCTTGCCGATCGTAGTGGGGAACTCGCACTGGCGCTGACGATGGACTCGTCCGCCGATGTCGAGCTCTTGGCCGGCGATCCCGCGATCGCCCTCGAGTTCGGAGAAGAAGCATTCAGGCAGTTGGACGAGCTGGGTGAAAAGGGTGCGCAGTCGGGCGCGGCCGGGAACCTGGCGCGGGCGCTCTACGCACTCGACCGGCTCGAGGAGGCCGATGCCTGGGCCGGGCGCGCCGCGGAGCTCGGCGCGATCGACGACGCATTCACGCAGATGCTCCGGCGGCAGGTCAGGGCGAAGGTGCTGGCGCGGCGCAGCGAACACGACGAAGCGGAGCGGCTCGCGCGCGAGGCGGTCGCGCTCGGCGAGGACACCGATTGGCTCGACGGGCAAGGCGACGCCCACGCCGACCTCGCTGAGGTGCTTCTGCTCGCCGGCAAGCCCGGCGAGGCTGCCGCCGCGCTCGAGCAGGCGCTCGCGCGCTACGAGCGCAAGGGCAACCTGGTCTCGACGCACCGCACAGAGGCGCGACTCGCCGAACTCCGACACGCAACGCCGCGCTAAGCGCCCCCGTCCCGCCCGGTGCGCCGTTGCAAAGCTCGCCCGCGATCAAGCGCCACCTGCTCGAGCGACCGTCCCGTGGCCGACCCCGCGGGCGCTCTCTCGTACCGACCCTCGCGCGGCGCTATAGCCACGGCTGCACGATCAGCCCGCTACGCTCCGACGCCACGATGCCAGAGATCTGGCTGGAGCTCGACACCACTCTGAAGGAACGGCTTCGCAGGGTGCTGGACGATCCACAGCGCCCGGTCACCGAGGCGGAGCTACGAAAGCTCTCGGAGGAAGGTCGGGCCTGCACGCTCATCCTGGGCGCGGAGCTCGAGCGCCTCGAGCGGCGGCTTGCCGAGTTCGACCGTGATCCCGCGAGCTCCCTGAGCGCAATCGCGAACGCCTTTGGCCGTGTCCACGACTTTCGCGCGCACCTCGAGGAGCTGGACGGGCTCTTGTCCGCGCTCGAGGCTCGAGCTAGGCAGGCCCGGACGTCCTGGCTGCTCCCTGGGCCGTTTCGGCCTGATTGAGCAAAGCGGACGACGGGGATCGAACCCGCGACCCTCAGCTTGGGAAGCTGATGCTCTACCAACTGAGCTACGTCCGCGATCAGCGATGGTCAGGATAGCGCGCAACGGGGGATAATCTCGGCGACGAGAAACAGGAGGGATGGACATGGCCACGATGGAAGCGACAGATCTGGAGACCACTGCGCGGCAGCTCGTCGCCGAGGGGAAAGGGATCCTCGCGGCCGACGAGAGCGATGGGACGATCAAGAAGCGCTTCGACTCGATCGGCGTCGAGTCGACAGAGGAGAACCGGCGCGCCTACCGCGAGCTCCTCTTCACGACCGAGGGCGTCGAGGACTACATCAGCGGGGTCATCCTCTACGACGAGACCGTCCGCCAGTCGGCGTCCGACGGGACTCCGTTCGCGAAACTGCTCGCCGAGCGGGGGATCATCCCCGGGATCAAGGTCGACAAGGGCGCAAAACCGCTCGCGGGCGCAGAGGGCGAGACGGTCACCGAGGGCCTCGACGGCCTGCGCGAGCGGCTCGAGGAGTACCGCGAGCTCGGCGCCCGGTTCACTAAGTGGCGTGCGGTGATCTCGATCGGTGACGAGATCCCGAGCGACTACTGCATTTGGGTGAACGCACACGCTCTTGCCCGGTACGCGGCTCTTTCCCAGGAGGCCGGCCTCGTCCCGATCGTCGAGCCGGAGGTGCTGATGGACGGCGACAACACGATCGACGAGTCCTACCGCGTTACCGATCGCACGCTCCAGGCGCTCTTCACCGAGCTCTTCGACCAGCGCGTTCAGCGCGAGGGCACCCTGCTGAAGACGAACATGGTCCTGTCCGGCTACGACTCCTCGGAGCAGGCCGACGACGACACCGTGGCCGAGCTGACGATCAAGTGCCTGAAGAACACCGTTCCGGCCGCAGTCCCCGGAGTCGTCTTCCTCTCCGGCGGCATGGCCGACGAGGACGCGACTGCGCGCCTGAATGTCATGAACCAGCGCGGCCCGCACCCGTGGGAGCTCTCCTTCTCGTACGGCCGGGCGCTCCAGGCTCCGGCGCTGAAAGCCTGGGGCGGTGACCCGAGCAAAGTGGAAGAAGCGCAAAAAGCGTTCTACCGGCGCGCGAAGTTCAACAGCGCGGCACGCTCCGGCTCGTACGCGCCCGAGTGGGAGACGGCCGAAGTCGCTTAGCGAAGAAATACTTCGGTCTCACGTCGAGCGCTTCAACGAAGGCGTACGCTCGGGCGACTTCGGGCCGATGCTCGAGCAATTCGCCGACGACGCGGAGCTCGCGTTCGAGGGTGTGCCGGTAGGCCCCTTCCGCGGCAAGCCCGCGATCGCCGGTGCATATGCCGAGCAGCCTCCGGACGACGAGATCGTGATCCTGCGCACCCGGGAGTCGGGCGACGATCTCATCGTCGCGGACTACGCCTGGCGGGCGGACCCGGTCGCCCGAGCGGGCTCGCTCATCCTGCGGTTGCGAGACGCCGAGATAGACCGACTCGTCGTCACCTTCGGCTAGGTGCGACGAAACTCGTCGGGGTCTGACCCCCTACCTGCGGCGTCCACCTTCGGCTAGGTGTGACGAAACTCATCGGGGTCTGACCCCTACCGGAGGCGGACGACGAACCAGCCGTTCACGTTATTGCACAGGACCTGGGTCGGCCCCTCGTGCGCGTACGTGTAGACCGGCAGGCCGCGGTGCGTGACCTGAAGGCGGCCGTCAGGCCTGCGGACGACTCCGAGGCGGCCGGAAATCCCGGCGATGCGCGTCGGGACCTGAGACCGGCGCTGCACGATAAGTGGCGGCCACGCTCGAGCGCACGCGCCCTTGCATCGCACCTTGCCGCCCGCCCGTTTCTCGACGTTCCAGTAGTAGAGAGCTTGCTTCTTTGGCGTGGCGAGAATCGCGCCGAAATCATCGTCCACGTACTTGATCACCGGTGCCCGCCCGGCAGCCGTGGACATGGCGCTCGGAGCGACAAGGAGCCCCAAGAGCAAGGCGACCGCACAGAGACAAATTCTTCTCATGGAGGCTCAGTCACGATACGAGCCCGGTTGTTACAGGAGGATTAACGCCCTGCGACGTGGCGGTAGCGGCCGCCGGACAGCGCCTCGAGCTTGCCGAAGGCGTGCTGTCCCTCGATGCGGCGCACCGTGCCGGAACGGGAGCGCATGACGATCGAGTCCGTGATCGCGCCGTCCTTCGTGTAGCGCACGCCGCGCAGGAGCGCGCCGGTGGTCACACCGGTGGCCGCGAAGAAGACGTCGTCGCCGCCGACGAGGTCGTCGGTCGTCAGCACCTGGTCGAGGTCGTAGCCCCCGTCGATCAGCGCGTGCCGCTCCTCCTCGTTGCGCGGCCAGAGCTTGCCGAGCAGCACGCCGCCGACGCACTTGAGCGCGGAGGCCGAGAGCACGCCCTCGGGGGTGCCGCCGATGCCCATCAAGAGGTCGACACCCGTGCCAGGTTGTGCAGCCGCGATGGCCGGCGCGACGTCACCGTCGGTGATCAGGAGCACCTTTGCCTCGATCGCGCGCAGCTCGGCGATCAGATCCTGGTGCCGGTCGCGCTCGAGCACGACGACCGTGATCTCGCTCGGCTGGACCCCCTTTGCCTTCGCCACGCGCTTGACGTTCTCGGCCGGAGGCGCCTCGATGTCGACTGCGTCCGCCGCCTCCGGCCCGCAGGCGATCTTGTCCATGTAGACCGCGGCTCCGGGGAAGAACATCGTCCCGCGCTCGGCGGCCGCGATCGTGGCGATCGCGTTCGGCTGACCCTTCGCGGTCAGGGTCGTCCCCTCGAGGGGATCGACCGCAACGTCCACCTCAGGGCCCGAGCCCGACCCCACCTCCTCGCCGTTGTAGAGCATCGGCGCCTTGTCCTTCTCGCCCTCGCCGATGACGACGACCCCGGACATCGACGCCGTGTCCAACATCAGCCGCATGCCGTCGACCGCGGCCTGGTCGGCCGAGATCTTGTCACCGCGCCCGATCCAGCGCCCCGCGGCCATCGCCGCCGACTCGGTAACACGCACGAGCTCCAGCGCGAGATTGCGGTCGGGAGCCGAGCCGGGCAGGGTGGAGAGCGGGAATTCGGCGCTCTCGCTCACCGGCCCATCCTACTCCGCCCTCAAACGGCGCGAGGGTAGATTCTGACGAATGCGCCCTGCGCCCTCCGACGAACAGACGTCCCGCACCGAGGTCAGACGTCACCCGGAACGGGGCGCATACGACCGCTCCGTAATCGAGCAGATACTCGACGAGGCGCTGTTCTGCCACGTGGGCTTCGTCCACGAGGGGCAGCCGTTCGTGATCCCGACCATTCATGCCCGCGCAGGCGACACCCTCTTCATCCACGGCTCGCCCGCAAGCCGCATGCTTCGCGAGCTCGCCGACGGCGTCGACGTCTGCGTCACCGTGACCCTGCTCGACGGGCTGGTGCTCGCTCGCTCGGTCTACAACCACTCGATGAACTACCGCTCGGTCGTCGTCCTCGGGCGGGCGCGCCGTCTCGGCGACCGCCAGCAGAAGCTCGCCGCGCTCGAGGCGATCGTCGAACACGTCGTGCCCGGCCGATGGAGCGACGCGAGGCAGCCGACCGAGAAGGAGCTGGCCGGGACCCTGGTTCTCGTGCTGCCGCTCGACGAGGCCTCGGCCAAGGCGCGGAGCGGGCCGCCGAAGGATTTCGAGGCCGACGTCGACTTGCCGATCTGGGCCGGGGTGATTCCGTTGAGCCTGCGGTCCAGCCTTCCCGCAGCAGACCCCGGCCTCGCGCCTGATATCCCGCTGCCTCCATACCTCGCCAATCCCTAATCCCCGCCTGAGTGCTCGTTCAGGAAATCGAGCACGAGCTGGTTCACCTGCGACTTGTAAGGCGCCGTGTACAGAAGGTCGTACCCGTGCCAGGCGCCACTGTACGCGGCGAGGCGCTTGTCCTCCGACGCCGCCTTGCTCTCCAGCTTCCGGTAATCCCCGACCGTCACATAGCGGTCGTCCCGTGCGACGAGCAGGAGCAACGGCGCGCTCAGCTTCGGTGCCACCTTCAGCGCGTCGAGGCTATCCGAGAAGTACGTCTCGCCTGAGAAGCTGATGATCCCGGCCGGCGCCGGCGACACCGAGGCACCTGCGACGAGGACCGCTGTGCCCCCCGCTGATGCGCCGGCGAGGAACACCTTCTTTGCGCCGAGGCGACGCACCTCGGCCGCGGCGGCCTCGACGTCCCAGTCGTACCGGCCCGCATCCGCATAGGGCTTCGCGCTGTGAGAGGCGCCCAGGCCGCGAAAGTCGAACGCGAACGCACGGAATCCGTGACTTGCGAGCGTCTTCGCATACGGGAGCCAGGGGCAGAGGTTCGACGGGTACTGATGGGCGAGCACGACCGCCACGTCGCCGTCTCCGATCGCCGCGCCGTCGAGCAGCGTCCCGTCGCTCGCGCGGAACCACACCAGCTGCGCCTTCACGTTCTTGGCCTCCGGGCCGCAGCGGGAGGCAAGAGTGGGCGGCGGCTTCTCCGGCACATCCTGCTTCGAGCCGCCGCCGCTCCCGCCGCACGAAGCGGCGCCGACGGCGACGAGGGCGAGCAGGCAGCCGGAGAGGCGCACTACATCCGCTCTGGGGCTTCGACGCCGACGAGGTCGAGGCTCCGGGCGATGACCGTCTGCGTCGCGCGCACGAGGCCGAGCCGGAAGGCCTGAGCCTCGCTCTCGAGGACCCGATGCTCGTGGTAGAAGCGATGGAAATCGTCGGCAACGCGAATCGCGTAGTTCGTCAACCCTTGCGGGCCACGGCGCTCGACGGCCTCGGCCACGACCTCGGGAAACTCGGCGAGCCGTTTGATCAGGTCCCGCTCCTGGCGCGAGAGATCCGCGGGCGGCTCTGAGCCGATCTCGGCGTCGCCCGCGTTGCGCAGGATGCCGGCGATCCGCGCGTGGGCGTACTGGACGTAGTAGACGGGGTTCTTCTGCGTCTTCTCGGCCGCGAGGTCGACGTCGATCTCGATCGCCTGGTCGGGCCCTCGGTTGACCAGATACCAACGAGCGGCGTCGACTCCGACCTCGTCCATGAAGTCGTCGAGAAACACGACGTCCCCGCGGCGCTTGGAGATCTTTCTCTGCTGCCCACCTGCCGTCAGGTGCACGAGCTGATAGAGCAGCACCTCGACCCGCTCCTCGTCATAGCCGAGCATGCGCGCGATCGCGCCGTACCACTGCCGGGTCCCGTGATGGTCGGCGCCAAGGACGTAGATCGCGCGATCGAAACCCCGCTCGAGCTTGTCGACGAGATAGACGACGTCCGCGGCCCGGTATGTCGGCTCTCCTCCTAGCTGCGAGGAGCGGATGAGCACGCGG
This sequence comes from Gaiellaceae bacterium, assembly GCA_036395295.1. Taxonomy (GTDB): domain Bacteria; phylum Actinomycetota; class Thermoleophilia; order Gaiellales; family Gaiellaceae; genus VAXT01. The sequence continues at coordinate 36,804 of DASWDJ010000007.1, forward strand.
TCGTCCTCGTCCCCATAGGCCGATGACCGCGCCCAGATTGCGCCCTCCTTCTCATAGGTGTCCAGGCGCGGGAGAAGCTCTGGCAGCCGTTCGGCCAGCTCGCTCTGGAGCGCCCAGGAGTCGAAGTGGATCCGAAAGCGCTCGAGGGTCTGCTCGATCTGCTGGAGCATCTTCGGCACTGGGTCGCCTTCGCCCCTAGCGAGCTCCGAGACATACGCACCTCGATAACCATCCTCCGGTGGCTCCTCGCCGCGTCGCAGGGCCTCCACCGAGGCGCGGAACTTCTCCATTTGCGCACCCGCGTCGTTGTAGTAGTACTCGCGTTCGACCGTGTGGCCGGCGTGTGCGAGGACCCGCGCGACGGAGTCGCCGAACGCGCCGTTGCGGGCCGCAGCGACGGTGATCGGCCCCGTCGGGTTCGCCGAGACCATCTCGACCTGGATCCGTTCCTTCGGCTCGGCGAACCCGCCGCCATAGGCGTCTCCGGCGTCGAGGATCTCGGCGAGTGCTGCTCCGAAGAAGCCGGGAGCGAGCCAGAGGTTGACGAACCCGGGCCCGGCCACCTCCGCTCGCTCGACGAGCGGCAGGCCGGTGGCCTGCTCCGCCAGCTCCTCGGCGATCTCGCGTGGAGCTCGCTTCCGCTCGGGCGCGAGCTGGAGCGCCGCGTTCGTCGCGTAGTCGCCGTGCTTGGCGCTCGACGGCCGCTCGAGCTCGACGCGCGCGCCGGTGATACCGCTGAGCTCCTCCTCGAGCTTCGAGACGGTCTCAGCCGGCAACGGTCTCGCGCGGAGCGAAGAGCTCTTCGAGGGCGCGCAGCTCGTGAGAGCTTCCGGCGGCGATCATCACGTCTCCCGCCTCGAGCACCGCCTCGGGGTCGGGCGTCGAGTCGAAGGTGCCATCGCGCTTGCGCAGGGCGACGATGACCGCGCCCGTCTCGTGCCGGATCCGCAGCACCCGGATCGTCTTCCCGGCCTGGCCGCTTGCGTCGGTGACCTCGATCTCCTCATATTGGAGATCGCCGCCCCCCGTGCCGGTGACCACCTCGAGGAATGCGGCGACCTGCGGCTTCAGGACCAGGGCCGCCATCTCCTTGCCCGCGGTCGAGTAGGGCTGGACGACGCGGTCGGCACCCGCACGCCGGAGCTTCTCGGCCACGTCCTCCTCGGAGGCGCGCGCGACGATCAGGAGATCGGGCCGGGCAGCCCGCGCCGAGAGCGTGATGTAGAGGTTGTCCACGTCGGAGTCCGACGAGGCGACCAGGCCTTTCGCGCGGGCGAGCCCTGTCGCCTCGAGATCTTCGTCGCTCGTCCCATTGCCTTCGATGTAGAGGTCGCCGCGCTCGCGCGCGAACTCGATCGCTTCCGCGTTGAAGTCGAGGACGACGTACTTCACGCCCGAGTCGCGGAACTCGTCGGCGACACGGCGGCCGACCCGTCCGTACCCGCAGATGATGTAGTGGTCGTGGAGCTGCTCGATCGCCCGTCGTCTCCTTCGCTCGGCAAGTGCGCCCGTGAAGACGCCGCGCGCGATCCCCTCGACGAGGATCGTCGCGATGAACGCAAAGATAGTCAGTCCGGCGAGAACGAGGCCGATCGAGATCAGCCGCGTCGAGTCGTTCGAGGGCACGGTATCGAGCCCGGTGAGCGAGCTCGTGACCACGGAGCGGTAGAACGCCTGCAGCCAGGGCTCGTCCGCCGCCCAGCGGAAACCGGCCGTTCCGGCGAGGATGACCGCGACCGCGCCCGCCAGCGCGTACGCGATCCGTCTGGCCGAGAAAGCCTCCTCCACGGGTATATCGTAGGAGCGTGGACGACGAGGGCCAGCAGCGACAGTTGAACATTCACATCGACCCGGACGTAATGGCCGGCGTCTACTCGAACTTCGCCAACATCAGCTTCTCGAACTACGAGTTCACGCTGACGTTCGCGCGCATCGACCACGAGGTCGAGGAGGGCGACGTGCCCGGCGTGGTCGTGGCCCGCGTCAACCTGTCGACGCGGTTCATGGGAGAGCTCCTCGAGGCGATGAACGACGCCTACTCGAAGTGGCACAGCCGCGAGGGAATCCGGAACCTGCCGGAGACCAGCGAGGGCGAGGACACCTAGTAGAGCTTGGCGTTTCGATTGGCGCAACGGCATTCTGCGCTAATGCCGTGGTTTCAGGTTACGTTCATGGTCCTCGCAACCATTGAGGAACAGCCGACGATCAGCGAAGCCCTAAAGGCGCAGTGGCGACGGCGCTTAAGGGCGAGTAGAGCTACTCCGCGAGCGGAACAGTTCGTGGTCTGGCCAGCGCGTGCGACAGGCGAGCGAGGATCAGCTAGAGCCGGCGGAGAGCCCTCCGAGAGCCACGGCGAATGGCCGCCGGAGCCGGGCTTCGTCCGGCGGGAGGCTCACTGCGGAGAGGAGACGGTTGCAGTGCGCTTGCACCCGCCGGCTCCTGAAACGATCGAATTACGAGCCCGCCCGAAAGGAATGCGATGAAGGAGGGCCTCCCGCGGAGCGATGCTCCGCGCGTCCTCGAAAGACGAAGGGAGGCCCTGGCATGTTGTACGCGGGATTGGATCTCAGCCGCAAACGTCTTGACGTCCACCTCCTCGACGAGGCTGGC
>DASWDJ010000008.1:0-3589 GCA_036395295.1 Gaiellaceae bacterium
CACCGGCACAGGTCGGGCACTTCTGCGTGAGGATCTCGCGCGGGCCCTCGGTCACGTTCTGGCGGGTCATCTCGACGAGCCCCAGGGGCGAGATCTCGACCACGTACGTCTTCGTCCGATCGCGCTCGAGCTCGGTCTTCAGCGCTTCCTCGACGTTCGCGCGGTTCTTCGGGTTCGCCATGTCGATGAAGTCGATGACGATGATTCCCCCGATGTCGCGCAGCCGCAGCTGGTGGACGACCTCCTTGACGGCTTCGAGGTTGTTCGCCGTGATCGTGTCCTCGAGCCGGCCCCCGGAGCTCTTCGATCGCGAGCCGACGAAGCGGCCGGTGTTGACGTCGATGACCGTGAACGCCTCCGCGTAGTCGAAGACGAGGTAGCCGCCGGAGGGCAGGTCGACCCGCCGCGAGAGCGTCGAGCGAATCGCTTCCTCGACCCCGAGCTGCTCGAACAGCGGCGTCTTCTCGCGATGGCGGATGACGCGGTCGACCATGTGCGGCGAGGTCTTCTTCAGGTAGCCGACGATGCGCTTGTATGTGCGGTCGTCGTCGACGAGCGCCTTCTCGAAGTCGTCGGTGAAGAGGTCGCGCGTAACGCGCAGGGGCAGCTCGGCCTCCTGGTAGACGAGCGCGGGGGCCTTCGCGGTCTTTGCCTTCGCCTCGATCGACTTCCAGAGCTTCTGGAGGAACGCTAGGTCGCGCTCGACGTCTTCGGCCGAGGCACCCTCGGCGGCGGTGCGAACGATGACTCCACCCTGCTTGGGAGCGATCGCCTTGACGATGTCGCGGAGGCGGATGCGCTCGTCGTCCTCGAGCCGGCGCGAGACGCCAAGGCCCTCGCCGCTCGGGACGTAGACGACGAAGCGGCCCGGAAGCGAGATCTCGGTCGTCAGGCGGGCGCCCTTCGATTTCATCGGGTCCTTGACGGCTTGCACCATCACTTCCTGGCCGCGCTTGAGGAGGTCCTGGATCTTGCGGCCCTTGCCGCGGCCCTCGAGCTCGGGAGTGACGATCTCGTCGACGAAGAGGAAGCCGTTCTTCTCGAGGCCGATCTCGACGAACGCGGCCTCCATGCCGGGCAGGACGTTGTCGACGGTGCCCTTGTAGATGTTGCCGGCGATCGAACGGCGTTCCGGGCGCTCGAGATAGACCTCGGCGGGCCGGTCGTCCTCGAGCACGGCGACACGCTGCTCGCCGACGTCGACCGAGACGAGCAGCTCGCGCTTCGCCTTCGGGAGCGGCGGACGGCGCGATGGAGTGCGGCGACGCTGCTGCTGGCGCGCGCGTGGCTTCGCGGCCGGCTTCCGCTCGGGCTTGTCGGCCTTCTTCTCGGCGGGAGCCTCGACTTTCGTCGCGGTGCCGCTCGCTGCGCCGGCAGGCTTGCGCCGGCTGCGCCCGCCGCGGGATCCGCGTCGTCGCCTTGGCCTGGTCGATGTGGGTTGTGCGCCCGCCTCGGCGGGCGGCTGGGTTACTGCAGGTGGTGGTTCCGGAGGCGCGGTGTCACTCGGCGCCTTCCCCGTGCGTAGTTTGCGCCGAAACAGCTTCAGCAAACGAAATCTCCTTCTGTGGCGCGCGCGCAACCAACGCCAAGGCGTTCGCTTGCGACGCCGTTCTAAAGGCCGTGCCGGCTTGGCCGGCGCGGCCGACCTTCGAAGCGGTGCGCGCGCTGCATGGGTAGTTGAAAAGGCTCATGAAAACCTCACTCCTAGGCTAGCAGCAGCCGGGGAGGTCGCTCAGGCCGCCTTCGCCGGCCTCAGCTTCTGGCGCTTCGTCCTGATCGCCCGCAGGCGCTGACTGAGGCGCGCCCACGCCCACGGCTCCACTTCCTTGTAGCGCACGGCTGACTGACCCCTCGTCGCGGCGAGGTACTCGAACCAGGCGTCGGCCTCCTCGATCAGCAGCAACTCATGCGCCTCGCGCTTCGTCGTCGCCATCGCTATGCCCTGTTCTCGCTCATGCGCGACGATGCTAGGACCCGGACCGGACGGACCCCTCCCGACTTTGCAACAGTCTGTTGCTAAGTCCTAGGACCCAGCACTAGGACCTAGCGACGTCTGACGCAAATGGACTGCAAGACGCCGATCGCCAGCAGGTTCGCGACCATCGACGATCCGCCGACGCTCACGAACGGGAGCGGGATCCCGGTGATCGGCGCCATCCCGATCGTCATCCCCACGTTGATGAAGATCTGGACGAGGAGCGCGACGGCGATGCCGCCGGCCGCGATGGCGGCAAAAGCATCGCGCGCCAGAGTGATCACCTTGATCGCCCGCCAGATGACGAGCAGGTAGAGCAACAGCAGGATCGTCGCGCCGAGGAACCCTCGCTGCTCTGCGAGTGAGGCGAAGGCGAAGTCCGTGGCGTGCTCGGGCAGGTAATTGTAGTTCGTCTGCGTCGCCCCGTTCGGGCCCCGGCCGTCCACGCCGCCCGCGCCCACCGCCGTGATCGATTGCGTGATGTTGTACGTCGATCCGCCTGGATCCTTCGAGGGATTCGTGAACCCGGTGATTCGCGCGCGCTGGTACTCCTTGAGGATGTCGACGTTGATCGCGGGCCCGATCCAGAGGACGAAGGCCGCCGCGAAGGCGCCGAGGCCGAGCAGAACTGCGATCTGCGACCAGCGCGTGCCGGCGACGAAGAGAGTCGCGCCGAGGACCGCGACGTAGACGATCGCCGTCCCGAAGTCCGGCTGCAGGAAGACGAGCACGACCGGAAGCAGCGCGAGCCCGGTCGCAGTCAGCGTCGTCTCGCGCTCGGCGATGCGCTTCCCGCGCTCGGCCAGGAACGCGGCCAGGAACAGGACGAGCAGGAGCTTTCCGAACTCGGAAGGCTGAAAGCGGAAGGGCCCGATATCGATCCACCTGCGCGTGTTCCGCACCTCGGTCCCGAAGACCGGCGCGATCACGAGCACGACGATCAGCAATCCGTAGACGAGACGAGCGTGCTTCCGCCAGAAGCCGGGCTCGAGCAGCGTCATCGCGACCATGCCCGCGATGCCCAGCAGCGCGAAGCCTGCCTGACGGACGACGTAGTAGTTCGCGTCTCCCTCGACGTCGTTCTTCGTGATGCCGGCGATCGCCCATAGGCCGTACGCGACGAGCCCGGCCACGGCGAGCAGGAGCGCCCAGTCGAGATTGCGGAGGAACGAGCCCTCACGCGGGCGCGCACGCGCCCTCGCTGCCACTCGCTGGTTGACGACGTAGTCGGTCATCAGTCGGCCTGCTTGACTTGGACGCTGTTGGCCTTGATGCCGAAGTTCTGCTCGAAGACCTCGAGCGCCGCCGGCGCGGCGGCCTCACCGCCGTAGCCGCCGTTCTCGATCACCGCGCAGACGACGAGCGCTTTGCGAGATGCCGGATCGTCGAAGGGCCCGAAGCCGCACCACCAGGACGTGTTGGTCAGCGTGCTGTAGCTGCCGACGTCCAGGGTCCTCTCGGCCGTCCCGGTCTTACCGGCAATCCCGATCGGGAAGCTGCCGAAGACCCCAGACGAGGTGCCGAGCGTCGAGTGCGTCGCCCCGAACAGCCCTTCGCGGATGACCTGAATCGCGTTCGGATCGATGTTCAGCTCCTTCGCCGGCGGGTTGAAGC
>DASWDJ010000009.1:0-14639 GCA_036395295.1 Gaiellaceae bacterium
CCTTTCTCCCGGGGCTATACTCCGCCCGCTAGATGGCCAACGACACAGTTGAAACGAACACGACGCCTGCGCTCGACGAGCAAGACGTCTGGACGACCGGCCCCGACGGGGAGCAGATCCCCAACTACGAGGCGACCTTCCCGACCATCAACGAGGGCGAGGTCGTGCACGGAAGGGTCGTGCGCGTAGACAAGGACGAGGTGCTCGTCGACATCGGTTACAAGTCGGAAGGCGTGATTCCGGTCGCCGAGCTCTCGATCCGGCGCTCGGTCAACCCCGAGGACGAGGTCAAGCTCGGCGACGAGATCGACGCGCTCGTCCTGACGAAGGAGGACGCCGACGGCCGCCTGATCCTCTCCAAAAAGCGCGCCCGCTTCGAGATCGCCTGGAAGGCGATCGAGAGCGCCGCCGAGAGCGGTGCTCCCGTCACCGGGAGGGTGATCGAGGTTGTCAAGGGCGGTCTCATCCTCGACCTCGGCGTCCGCGGCTTCCTGCCGGCCTCGCTCGTCGACATCCGTCGCGTGCAGGATCTAGACGAGTTCATGGGCCAGGAACTCCGCTGCAAGGTGATCGAGCTCAACCGCTCGCGCAACAACGTCGTGCTTTCGCGCCGGGCGGTGCTCGAGGACGAACGGAAGGAGATGCGCCAAGCGATCCTCGACCGGCTCTCACCGGGCGACGTCGTCGAGGGGCAGATCTCGAACATCGTCGACTTCGGCGCCTTCGTCGACCTCGACGGCATGGACGGCCTCATCCACATCTCCGAGCTCTCCTGGAGCCACGTCAATCATCCGTCCGAGGTGCTCGACATCGGCCAGGACGTGAAGGTGAAGGTGCTCGACATCGACCGCGAGCGCCAGCGGATCTCGCTCGGCCTCAAGCAGACCCAGTCCGATCCGTGGCAGCAGGTCGTCGAGGCCTACAACGAGGGCGACGTCGTGCAGGGCAAGGTGACCAAGGTCGTCACGTTCGGGGCCTTCGTCGAGATCATGCCCGGGGTCGAAGGGCTCGTCCACATCTCCGAGCTGGCTCAGCATCACGTTGAGAACCCGCGCGAGGTCGTCTCCCAGGGCGACACCGTCAACGTGAAGATCATCGAGGTCGACGCCGAGCGCCGCCGCCTCTCGCTCTCGCTGAAGCGGATCGAAGACGCCGACGAGCTGCAGCCGCGCGCGGACGGTCAGCCGCTGGAGACACCCGAGCCGCCGCGGCTCGATCTCTCGGAAGACGTGTTCCCGGAGACGCAGGAGACTCCCGCTGAGGAGGGCGAGTCAGCCCCCGCGGCCGAGTCTGCGCCCGAGGACGTCGAGCCTGCGCCCGAGGAGCCCGCCGCCGAGTCGACTCCGGACCTTCCGGCCGCGGAACCGGAGCTGCCCCCGGAAGCGGCCGACGCGAGCCTCGAGGCCGACGCTGTCGCGCCTGAGGAGCAGGGCCCCGGAGATTCCGAAGGCGAGCCGCCGGCCGCACCCGACGAGCCTGAAGAACAACCGACCTAGTAGTAGACCAATCTCCGTCGCCGTCACCGGCGGCATCGGGGCGGGGAAGAGCGAAGCGCTGGCCGCCTTCGCCCGGCAGGGAGCGGCCACGATCTCGAGCGACGAGGTCGTGCACGAGCTCTACGACGACGACGACGTCCAAGCCGCGCTGCGAGAGCGGTACGGGGCGCGGGTCTTCGCCGCGGACGGCTCGGTCGACCGCGCTGCCATGGGTGCGCTCGTCTTCGGTGACGTGGACGAGCTGCTGTGGCTCGAGCGCCTTCTGCATCCGCTCGTCATGGCGCGGACCGAAGCCTGGCGGGAGCAGCTCTCGAGCTCACCGGATCCGCCGGACCTGGCCGTGAACGAAGTGCCGCTCCTCTACGAGACGGGTTCGGAGAATCGCTTCGATGCCGTCGTCGCGATCACCGCTCCGCGCGAGCTCCGCGCCGAGCGCGCCGGAGAGCGGCTCGACGAGCGCGAGCAGCGCCTGCTGCCCGAGGACGAGAAGCTCAGCCGCGCCGATTTCTCCTACGTGAACGACGGCTCGCTCGACGAGCTCGACGCCTTCGTCGCCGACGTCATCCGTACCCTGACTACCGCTTGAGAAGGATTGCGGCCATGTCGCTCCTCGTCGTCGCGGCGGCGTCGGTGGGCTTCATCTACCTGCGGGCGGGCGAGCCGGCCTGGTTCCAGCGCCTGCGCTACCCGTTGCGCTACGAGCAGATCGTTCGCGGTCATGCGAGGAATTACCAGCTCGACCCTGCGCTGCTCGCGGCGGTCATCTACCAGGAGAGCAAATTCCGGGTCGACGCCGAGTCCGACTCCGGTGCGATCGGGCTCATGCAGCTGCGACCCGACACTGCGAAGGGCATCGCGATCCGCACCGGCGGCAGCCGTTTCCAGACCGCGGACCTCTACAATCCGGAGATCAACGTCCGCTACGGCTCCTGGTACCTACGGCACCTGCTGAACAAGTACGGCGATGACGAGAAGACCGCCCTCGCCGCCTACAACGCCGGGCAGCGCAACGTCGACAGGTGGCGGGCGGAGGGGAAGGGCATCCAGTTCTCGGAGACACGGGCGTACGTCGATCGAGTCGAGGAGCTGAAGGGGATCTACCGTCACGCCTACGGCGAGGAGCTCTCGGCCTCCAGCTCGGCTGCGCGCGTCTCGGCGAGGCGCACGCCCGCCTTGGCTCCCTTCTTCGCGTAGAGCTTGGCCGCTTCGTGCGCGGCGCTCGCACCCTCACCATGACGCCCGGCCAGCTCCAGGACCGCGGCCAGGGCGAGTAGCGCCTCGGCCTTGCCCGTGAGGCTATCGGTCGGCTCGAGGAGCTCGATCACGCGGCGGACGAGCCGCTCGGCCTCGGCGCTTTCGCCTCGCCTGGCGAGCACTTTCGCCCGCACATCGAGGGCAAGGCGCTGTGTCTCGACGTCGTCGGCTCCGCCAGCCTCTTCGGCCTCGAGCGCAAGCTGCTCGGCCTCGTCGTATCGGCCGAGCCCGTAGACGGCCGCGGCAAGGTAGCCAAGGCACGTCGAGTAGTAACCCCTCTCACCCGCCTCTTGGAGGATTTCGAGCGAGGGGCGCATCACACGTTCTGCAGTCTCGAAGTCGCCGGCCAGCAGCTCGAGGTTGGCCCGCATCATCGAAGTCCCCGCCGCCCGGGCGATCTGCATCCCGAGATCGACCTGTACGGCTGCAGCTCGCTCGAGGAGCGCCCGTCCCCGGTCGAACTCACCGCGCAAGCCGTAGAGGACGCCGAGCACCTGGGTGGCGACCGACGCAAGCCCCGGTTCCGTCTCGGCTTCCGCAAGCGTCTGCTCGCAGAGGCGGATGCCCGCGTCCACCGGCTGTGGGCCGAACCAGTGCAGGCGGATCAGCCAGAGCAGAGCATCGACCTCCGCCCTGCGGTCGCCGGCGCGGCGTGCGTGCTCGATCGACCGCTTCAACGCTCCCTCCATCTCGGCTCCGCGCAGCTCATACAGGTGGAGATGGGCGACGATGCGCCAAGCAACCGCGAGGACCTGCTCGTCGCCCAGGCGCTCGAGCTCGGGGATCGCCTTGTCCGCAAGCTCACCGAAACGAACGTCGCCCGGGTCGATGAGCGTCGCGAGGTAGCCACGCTCGAGCTCGGCGCGAAGCTCGAGGCCCCGGCTGCCAAGCTCCCGTGCAGCATTGGCCGCCTCCGTCAGGGCTCGTTCGGCCTCGCCGAGCTCGCCTTTCTCCAGCAGTGAGGTTCCCAGATCCACCAGCAGCGCGGGCAAGCGGGGGTCGCGCGGAGGCAACAGCGCCCAAGCCCGCCCGAGCAGGTTCGTCGCGGCAGGGCGGTCGCCGCGAACCTGCGCTCGCCGCCCAGCCGCTTCGAGAAGCTCTGCGGCGCGCTTCCCGAGAGCCTGCGCCGCCTCATCGACCGGAGCGAGCTCCGCGCGGTAGAGATAGGCCTGCTCGAGGTGGTAGCCGAGGATCTCCTCGAGCTCGATGGTGCGCTGGGCTCGCTCGAGCCAGCCGGCGAAGCGCTCGTGGAGATCCGCCCTGAGCTCCTTCGGCATCGACTCGTACGCCGCATCGCGGATGAGGAGATGCCGGAACCTGAATGCGTCTTCGCCTGGAAGATCCGTCCGATCGGGCCGCACCAGCTCCTTGCGCACGAGGTTCTGAAGATGGCCGCCGACATCCGCTCGCAGCTCGGCCGGCGACAGGGCGGCGACCGCCCCCCGGTGGAAGATCCTGCCCTCGACCGAAGCGCGCTCGATCACGCCGCGCTCATGGTCGCCCAGCCGATCGAGGCGAGCAGCGAGCAGGGCCTGGATCGTCGGCGGCACGGAAACGTCGGTCAGATCGCCTGCCGCGACCCAGCCACCGTTTCTGCGCTCGAGGAGCCCGTCGTCGATCAGCATCGCAAGCGTCTCCTCGACGAAGAGTGGATTGCCCTCGGCCGCCTCGGCCACGCGCAGGCGCACCTCGTCGGCAAGCTCGGCTCGCCCGAGCAGATTTCCGATCAGCTGCTCCGACTCGTCCTTGCTCAGCGACTCAAGGAGAACCGAGGTCGAGTTGAACTTCCCTCCGCTCCACGCTGGACGAATGTCGAGCAGCTCCGGGCGAGCAAGGCAAACCAACAGGATCGGCGCGTCTCGGGTCCAGTCCGTGACGTGATCGATGAAATCCAGGAACGTCGGCTCTCCCCACTGGACGTCATCGAAGACGACGACGAGCGGCCGTTTCCGCGCGTGGGCCTCGAAGAGCTTGCGTGCCGCCCAGAACGTCTCCTCGCCCGCGCCTGGCCTCTCGGCGAGGCCGAGCGCCGCGGCGAGGCGTGACGCGATCACTTCGGCGTTCTCGTCGCCCGCCAGCGTCGCCGGAATGCTCGCGAGCGGGTCCTTGCCATGGAGCTTGCGCACGATTTCCGCGAGGGGCCAGAACGTGATGCCCTCGCCGTACGGCAGGCACCGGCCCTCCACGACGGTCGCCGTCTCACCGATCCCGGCGGCGAACTCCGCGACCAGCCGCGACTTGCCGACGCCGGCCGTTCCGAGGACCGTGAAGAGATGGCAGCCGCGTTCGCCGACCGCTCGCTCGTAAGCATGCTGGAGCAGCATCCGCTCGCGCTCACGGCCGACCATCGGAGAATCGAGGCGGCGCGCCCTACCGGGGAAGGTCGGCTCGATCGACAGCAGGCGGTAGGCGCCGAGGCGCGACTCCTTGCCCTTGAGCGCCAGCGGCTCGATGGGCTCGACCTCGACCGCGTCCCGGACGAGGCCGTACGTGGGCTCCCCGAGGAGAATCTCGCCGGCGGGCGCCGCCTCTTCGAAGCGCTTCGCGACATTCACCGCGTCCCCGGTCGCAAAGCGTTGGCCGCCGGTGGAGTCGCCGGCGACGACCTCGCCCGTGTTGACACCGGTCCGCATCTGGATGCGGACGCCCCAGTCGCGCTCGAAGCCGTCGTTCAGCGCGCCCAGCCGGTCGCGCATCTCTGCCGCCGCCCGGACGGCGCGTATTGCGTCGTCCTCGTGCACGACCGGGATGCCGAAAACGGCCATGACCGCATCGCCGATGAACTTCTCGACAGTCCCCTCATGGCGCTCGACCACCGAGCGCATCTCGTCGAAGTAGCGGCCCATGACGCGGCGGAGCGATTCCGGGTCGAGCTGCTCACCGAGCGCCGTCGACCCCGTCACGTCGCAGAAGACGACGGTGACCGTCTTGCGGACTTCACGCTGCTCCACGGCAACGAGCGGCGCGCCGCAGGAACCGCAGAACTTGAAACCGTCTGGGTTTTCCCGGCCGCACTGCGGGCAGATCGACATGGGCTGAGTCTAAGTTGGCGCTCTAGTGTCACAAAGACACTTGACAGACGCCTAAATGATGTCATAATGATGTCATGGAGATGGCACGGTTCATCGAAGCGCTCGAGTCCGACCTCGCCGCAGTAGCGGCCGTCGGCGACGAGCAGACCGCAGCGGCAGCCGAGCGGTTGCTGCAGGCGATCCGGGGCTCGGCCGGGCTGCGCCTCCTTGACGCGCTCGGCGAGGCGGCGCTGGAGATCAGCGCTGAGCTTCCGTCCGGTCACGTCGAGGTGCGCCTTTCCGGCCAGGATCCCGCGTTCGTCTACGTCGGCGAGGAGGAAGCCCCTCCGGAGCCGGCGGCTGAAGACGGGCTCGCGGCACGCATCACGCTGCGTCTGCCCGAGGCGCTGAAGGCCTCGGTCGAAGCCGCCGCGGCTCGGGAGGGCGTCTCCGTCAACAGCTGGCTCGTGCGCGCGCTCTCGAGAAGCGTCGCCGGGCCCGTCCAGAAATCCGGCAAGCGGCTCCGGGGCTTTGCCCAGAGCTGAGAAGGAGGGAGAGTCAGATGAGGAAGTTCTATCCACTGCCTTTCGGTCACGCCGAAGTTCGCATCGACGAGCGGCCGGCCGGGCGGCGGCCTCTCCGCGGAAGCGGACCGGTTGAAGGGGTCTGGGGGAGCTGGGAGTTTCCATCAGTGGATGAGCGCGACCTCTGGAGGAAGCGATGAGGCGCGAAACGTTCGACACCCCTGGCCCGCTGCTCCTGAACGTGCGCATCCCCTCCGGCCGGATCGAGCTCGAGACCGCCGAGGGACACGAGACGGTCGTCGAGCTCGATGCGAATCCCGAGGTCGAGGAGCAGACGCGAATCGAATTGCGCCCGAAAGGCGACGGCCATGAGGTGAGCGTCGTCCTCGACAAGCGCCTCGGCCTCTTCCGCTCGCTTCGCGGGGACATCCACCTGCGGATTGCCTCGCCGCCTGGCGCAGACGTGGACCTCTCGACGGCGTCGGCGGATGTCCGCGGACGCGGCTCCTTCGGCGCGCTCGACGTCAACTCGGCTTCGGGAGACGTCACATTCGAGAACGTCGGGGGCACGGCGGAGGTCAACTCCGCGAGCGGAGACGTAGAGCTCTCGCGGGTCGAGGAAGGCCTGACGGTCAATACGGCCTCGGGAGACGTCGAGGTCGGATACGTCGGTGGCAGCGGCAAGGTGCGCGCGGCCTCGGGCGACGTCTCGATCGAGGAAGCGTCGGCCTCGCTGAAGATCCAAACCGCCTCCGGCGACGTGGAAGTCGGCAGCGTCAGCGAGGGCGAGGTCACGCTCCAGACCGCCTCGGGTGATATCGAGATCGGGGTCAAGAAGGGCTCGAAGCTGTGGATCGACGCTCGCTCGATGAGCGGCGAGACGAGCTCTGAGCTCGAGGTCGGCGACGCCCCTCCGAACGGGGAAGGTCCCCTCGTCGAAGTTCGGGCGACGGCAATGAGCGGCGACATCAGGGTCAAGCGCGCCTGATGGACGCTCCGAGCGTGCTCAGGAACGGCCCGCTGCGGGCGCTGGTGCTCGCGGAGGTCGTCTCGACCACGGGCTCGCAGATGACGTGGCTCGCGCTCCCGTGGTTTGTCCTCACCACCTCGGGCTCGGCGACACGCATGAGCTTCGTGGTCGCCGCGGAGGTGATCGGCATGGGTCTGCTCACGTTGCCGGGCTCACGAATGCTCTCGCACCTGGGAGCACGGCGGACGATGCTCGTCTGCGACGGCGTCAGGGCGCCGGTGATCGTGCTGGTGCCCGCGTTGTACTGGGCCGGGGCGCTGTCGTTCCCGCTCCTGCTCACGATCGCGTTTTCCGTCGGCGCGATGACCGCTCCGTACTTCGCCTCGCAGAAGGTGATCGTGCCGGAGCTGCTCGGGGAGGACGAGCAGGTCGTCACGCAGGCGAGCGCGCTCACGCAGGCCTCGACGCGCGTGACGCTGCTCCTCGGCCCGGTGCTCGCCGGTGTCCTGATCGGCCTCATCGGAGCGCCGGGAGTCCTCATCGTCGACGGCGTGACGTACGTCGTCGCCGTCCTCCTCGTCGCCTTCTTCGTGCCCCAGAGGCGACCGCTCGAGGCCCCGGAGGAAGGGCGAGGCATTCGCACCGCGGTCAGGTTCATCCTCCGGGAGCCGCTCTTGCGGATCTGGAACCCCGCACTCGCGATCGGGGACATGGCCTGGACGGCGTTCTTCGTCACCGTGCCCGTGCTCGTCGTCGCCCGCTTCGGAGCCGACCCACGCATCGCCGGCTGGCTATTAGCTTCCTTCGGCGTCGGTGCGGTCCTCGGCAACTTCTTGTCGTATCGCGTCGCCCGCCGAATCGAGCCGCTGAATCTGATCGCGACCTTCATCCTCGGGCAGGCATTGCCGCTGTGGCTGCTCACGCTCTCGCTTCCGGCGGCCGGGCTCTCGGCCGCCCTCCTCGTCTCGGGGCTCGCGAACGGGATCGTCAACCCTCCGCTCCATGCGACGTCGACGCTGCGGATTCCACCCGCTCTTCGGGCGAGCGTGATGCCGACGATGATGCTCACCTGGGCGATCCTCCAGCCGGTGGGGCTCTTCGTCGCGGGTCCCATCCTCGACGCGTTCGGAGCAGAGCCCGTCCTGATCGGATTCGCGGCGATTCAGACCCTGATGATGAGCGCGATCGCGCTCGCGTGCCTCTGGGTGCGGCCGCGGGCGCTCAGCCCTGCTCTTCGAGTTGGTTCGCCTTCGCTGTGAGACCCGAGAAGCCGGCCTGGAGGATGTCGTTCGCGGCCCCGGCGCCGAGCGACCAAGTCAGTAGCCGTCCGAACCTGGGGGCGATGACCTGCGTCGCCGCGAGCGCTGCCGCGGCCCACGTCCCGATGCAGCGAGTGCACGTCACGAGTTCGCCGATCGCCTGCTCGATGCCACCCTCGACTGGTTCCTCGTCTTCGCCCGAATGTGCCTCGCCCCGCACGAACGGCTGCCGCAGGAAGCTCGTGACCTCGTCGTGGGAGAGCGTTCGAGCCGCCTTGAACGTTGCCGCCGAGAGCACGACCAGGTCGAGGGCCGTCTGGCACTGGGGTCGCGGCGCAGGAACCGGCTCAGTGCGCCGGCGGCCGCGAGGCCGCCGGCGAAAGTGCCCACGATCGCCGCATAGCTCGCGTAGGGCGGCCGCTCGGTCTGCAACGCCATCGCCTTAGCGTTTCGCGCGACGGTCGTCTTCAAACGTCCCGTGGCCTTGCAGGCTCCGCCGGTGCCGCAAGCCAGTTCCCGGGCGCTACGGCAAACGCCGTTACGCTGGCGCCCCACGTTGTCCTTCGAGCGAGCCGTCGAGAGCGCAGCCGTCTTCTTCGCCCTGACCGGAGCGGCGTCGCTCGTGGTCTGGGCGTTCCTTCGTCACCGTGTCCCGCGGCTTCGCCCGCTACTGCTGACCCTCTCGCTCCTCTCAGTGGCCGCCGGGGCGGCGCTGGGGGCTTGGGCGTGGCGTGAAACCCGGCCTCGCGACGTGCGCGGGTCGCCCACGATCGAGTTCTCCCCGAACCTAGGAGGGCGGCAGGACCGGAAACAGGCGCAGGAGCTCCGCAGGGAGCCGTGGCCGACGTACGGCCGCGACCTGCAGCGCACTCACTTCGCCCCGTTCCGGCATCAGCCGCCGTTCCGGCAGGCGTGGCGGATGGACGCAAACGACGCAATCGAGTTTCCGCCCACGGTCGCGTACGGACGGGTCTATTTCAGCACGTTCAAGGGGCGCTTCTACGCGCTCGACGCGGCGAACGGGAAGGTGGTCTGGAAGAAACGTTTTCCGAACTGCTCCCCGGCTTCTCCGATGCTCGCGCACGGCGTCGTCTTCGAGGCATATGCGCTCCCGCTCCCGTGCGCGCGCCACGCGACCGGTGGGCAGGGGTTCGTGGTCGCCCTGGACGCCGCTACCGGCCGCGAGCTTTGGAGGCACGACGCCGCGCCGATCGAGACGTCGCCCCTCCTCGTTGGAAAGCTCCTCTATTTCGGCTCCTGGGACGGGACGTTCTACGCGGTGAACCCCGGCACCGGGCGGATCCACTGGACGTTCGACGCAGGCCAGGGGATCACCAGCTCACCGACCTACGCCTCCGGCGCGGTGTTCGTCGCTTCCGACGGCGGGCGCTTGTTTGCGCTCGACGCTCGAACCGGCAAGCTCCGCTGGCAGGCGACATCCTTCGCGCGGTTCGGGCGGCGCGAATACTTCTACGCGACGCCCACACTCGCGTACGGGCGGGTCTACATCGGTAATGCCGACGGGACGCTCTATGCGTTCGGCGCGAGGACGGGGCGGCTTCTCTGGGCGCGGCGCGCCGGCACCTACATCTATACAGCGGCCGCGGTCTGGCGGAAGACAGTCTACGTCGGCACGTGGGATGGGTACTTCTCGGCGTTCGATGCCGCGACGGGCGACCTTCGGTGGCGACATGATTCTCCCGGCGGAATCTCAGGTGCGCCGACCGTCATGGCCGGGCTCGTCTACTACTCGACGTTCGGGAGATTCACGAACTCGCATCAGCGTCGTGTCGAGAGCGGGGGCTACCGGACGTACGCGCTCGACGCGCGCACAGGCAAAGCGGTCTGGCAGTTTCCAGACGGTCAATACTCACCGCTGGTCGCCGACGAGGATCGTGTCTACCTCGTCGGAAGCGAGAGCGTCTACGGCCTCGTTTCGCGGAGAACGACCCTGCAATCGAAGGCAGGGCGTCGGTGAGGCTGAACGCGGTCGAGGCAGCCTCCCGGACGGCCTCGACGCGGAACTGGTGTTGGGCCGTTCTACCGACCGGCGGCTGAGATTCCGACCTGCGCGACGACGCGGTTCCCGCGCGTGTCGACGGCCTCGATCCGCAGCTGGCTGCGCCCGGCCGGTAGACGAGACGCGTGGAGGCCATGTGCGAGGTAGAAGCGGTAGTGGCCCGGCGCGCCGACGTAGTTCTGCAACGTACCCGGCGCGTAGATCGAGTCGTACAGCTTTGGCGACAGCATCCTCCGGCTGAAATCTGCTGCGGTGCGCGGGGCAAGGACGCTGCGTGAACCGTGAGTGATGCTCCAGCGAATCCGTGCGGGCGTCACGGGCAAGTTCGACCAGGGCTTCGGCACGATGATCGGAGTGGTGTCGAAGGCTTCGACGACGATCTTCACTCGGCCTGTGAGGGCGTCCGGGGCCAAGACACGGCCCTTGCCGCGGAACTCGACCGAGGCTACGGTCGGCGGCGTCCGGTCGACGTAAGGGCCGATACCGCCGGGGCGGAGCGGATTCAAGTACTCGTCGTTGCGGCGCTCCGCGAGATGGACGTGCCGGCCGCCCCCTTCGTCACAGACGTAGCCGAGGAGCTGGTGGACGCGAACGGTCTGGTGGTTTCGGACGGCGGGGACGACGTGCCAGTAGCCGAACGTGCGCGTCGCTCCCTGGACAGCGACCGCCATGCGGCCGCGGTGGAGGAAGACCTTTCCCGCTTGGACCGCGTAGACGGCGGTGCCGTTGGGAGCCGAGACGTCGATGCCGAAGTGGAAGTTCTTCGTGTCGCCGTCTCCGTTGCGCGGGTCGTTCAGGTTCGCTCGGACCGGGTGCTGGCGATTGAAGGGCTTGACCGGCCATCCGTACGAGGGGCGAATCCCCGCGTGGTGGGCGATGGTGCGCTCTTGCGTGAACTCGACGACGGCCGTTTCACTGCCCGAGGCGGCCGGAATGTGGGCCGCGACGGCTAGAAGTAGGCCGGCGACGAGGACGGCGGAGGCAATGATCGGCCTGCAACGCCTACTGAGATGTGCGGTGACGGTGTCCATACCGCCACCGTCGAGCGGGCCTCAAACCAGGCAGTCACGGCTCCCTAACGGCCCGCTAATCGCCGCCGCTGCGCCTCGCGCCGCACCGGACGACTTCCGGCCAGCCGCGTTCGGTGTCACGCTATGAGGTGCCATGACAACGGACGACGGGGCGAGCTTTCGACTCCTCGGGAGCCTCGAGGTGGAGCAGGGCGCCAAAGCCGTCGAGATCGGGGGCCAGAAGCAGCGCGCCGTACTCGCGATCCTCGCTCTGAACGCGGGCCGGGTGGTCTCGACCGACCGCCTCGTCGACCTCCTCTGGGGTGAGCAGCCGCCGAAGACCGCGGTCACCTCGCTCCAGAACTTCATCTCCCAGCTCCGCAAGGCGCTCGGCGCGAACCTCGTCCTCACCAAGTCGCCGGGCTATCTCCTGAACGTCCCCGCAGACGAAGTCGACGTCAATCGATTCGAGCGCCTCCTGGGCGAGGCCCGTTCGCTCGAGCCCGAGAGTCGCGGTCGCAAACTGCGGGAGGCGCTCGAGCTCTGCCGGGGCGAGCCGCTCGCCGACTTCTCGTTCGAGCCGTTCGCCGAGTCGGAGATTGCCCGCCTCGAAGAGCTTCGCTCAGCCGCTCTCGAAGACCGAATCGAGGCCGATCTCGAAGGCGGCGCATCGGCTGAGCTCATCGGCGAGCTCGAGGGGCTCGTCAGGGAGAATCCGCTCCGCGAGCGGCTGCGCGGGCAGCTGATGCTCGCCCTTTACCGCTCGGGGCGGCAGGCGGAGGCACTACGCGCGTACCAGGAAGCGCGACGCGCGCTCGTCGACGAGCTCGGCATCGAGCCGAGCCACGCCCTTCAGCAGCTCCACGCCTCGATCTTGCGCCAGGAATCCGCGCTGCAGCCGGAGCCAGTTCCACATGCTGGGGACGACAGCCTCGGCGAGATCGTGCGAGCGCTTGTCGCCGGCCGGCTCGTGCCGGTTCTCGGCCCCGGCGGTCCTACTCAGAATGGCGATGGCATCGCGGCGCGTCTTGCGGAAGCCTTTGACTGTCCCGAAGAGCATCG
Organism: Gaiellaceae bacterium; assembly: GCA_036395295.1. Classification (GTDB taxonomy): domain Bacteria; phylum Actinomycetota; class Thermoleophilia; order Gaiellales; family Gaiellaceae; genus VAXT01. Next base: position 12,607 of record DASWDJ010000009.1, read on the forward strand.
CGGGGACCTGACCCGCGTCTCTCAGTACGTGGCAGTCACGCAAGGTGTGGGCCCCCTGTACGACGAGCTCCATACGCTTTTCGCCGAGGCTGCCGAGCCGGGGCCCGTCGAGCACCTGCTCGCCGGGGTTCCGGAGCTTGCCCGCGCCCGAGGCGGCGACCATCAGCTCATCGTCACGACCGGCTACGGGCGCGCTCTCGAGCGTGCGTTCGAGGACGCGGGCGAGGCTGTCGACATCGTCTCGTACGTTGCGATCGGGCGAGACCGCGGCAAGTTCGTGCACCGCAGACCGGATGGCGAGGAGACGGTGGTCTCAGTTCCAAACACCTACGCCGATCTCTCTCTGGAGGAGCGCCCCGTGATCCTCAAGATCCACGGCGAGGTCGATCCACGGCCGGACCGCGATCGTGAGAGCTTCGTCGTCAGCGAAGACGACTACATCGGCTATCTCGCGCAGACCGAGCTGGCGAATGTCGTTCCCGTCACGCTCACGGCAAAGCTCCGACGGAGCCATCTGCTTTTCATCGCCTACCCCGTCGTCGAGTGGAGCCTTCGGGTCTTCCTCCACCGCGCGTTCAGCGACCAGCCGATCAGCTACCGCTCGTGGGCAGTGCTTCCCGGGGCGCATCCGATCCAGCGCGAGTTCTGGCGCCACCGCGGCGTCCATCTCTACGACGTCGCAATCGAAGATTTCGTGACCGATCTCGAGCGGCGGATCTTGGAAGTAGCGCCCGCTTGATCACAACGCGCCTCGGGAGCCCGTACAAGGGGCTCGTCCCATTCGAGGACAGCGAGCTCGATGCCCTGCTCTTCTTCGGGCGCGAGCGCGAGAGCGAGATCATCGGCGCGAATGTTCTCGCCGCACGGCTGACGGTTCTCTACGGGCCGAGCGGCGTCGGCAAGACCTCGGTGCTGCAGGCAGGTGTCGCTCACCGTCTGCGCCGGCGCGCGCGAGAGAACATCGAGGAGCGAGGGCACCCGGAGTTCGTGACCGTCGTCTTCGACGGTTGGAGCGAGGATCCGGTGTCGGGGCTGCGAGCAGCGGTACGGCGCGAGCTGAGCGACCTGTTCGGCTCCGCGCTGCTCGACGAGCAGGAGGGAGAGCGGCTGGCCGACACGCTCGGCCGCTGGACGGAGGCCCTCGCGTGCGACGTCCTGCTCGTGCTCGACCAAGCGGAGGAGTACTTCCTCTATCACGCCGAGGAAGCGGGCCTCGCGGACGAGCTGCCCGAGCTCGTGACCCGGCCTGGGCTCCGTGTCCGCGTTCTGCTCTCCCTGCGCGACGATGCGCTGGCCAAGCTCGACCGTTTCAAGGGCAGCATCCCGAACCTCTTCGGGAACTACCTGCGCCTGGACCACCTCGACCGCCATTCCGCGCGGAGGGCCATCGAGGGCCCGGTCGAGCGGTACAACGAGCTTGCCGCTGAAGACAGCCAGGTCGAGCTCGAGCCGGCGCTCGTCGATGCCGTCCTCGCTGAGACGGTCGCCGGGAAGGTCGATCTCGGCGAGACCGGAGGCGGCCTCGGGCCCGGAGAGACCGACGAGGGCCGAATCGAAGCTCCGTATCTCCAGCTCGTGATGGAGCGCGTCTGGGAAGAAGAGCGCGGCGCGGGGTCGAGCCGGCTACGAGCGAAGACCCTCGACCGGCTCGGCGGCGCGGAGGCGATCGTCCGGGCGCATCTCCACCGAGCAGTCGAGGCGCTCTCTGCGCCTGAGAAAGACGTCGCGGCCGATGTCTTCCGGTATCTCGTCACCCCGTCCGGGACGAAGATCGCGCACGGCGTCCGGGACCTGGCGGAATACACCGCCGTCGACGAGCAGCGGCTCGTACCGGTGCTGGCGATGCTCGGCCGCGAGCGAATAGTTCGGCCCGTCGACGGCGCCGGATCGGACGGCGCCCGCTACGAGATCTTCCACGACGTCCTCGCTGAGGCGGTCCTTGCGTGGCGCCGGGAACGGGAGCTGGATCGTGAGCGCCGGGTGGCCGCGCGACGGCACCGGCGTCTCCTGCTCGTGGCAATTGCCGCGCTGGT
>DASWDJ010000010.1:0-1737 GCA_036395295.1 Gaiellaceae bacterium
GTCTTCGGCGACCCGGACGCCCTGTCGTTCCTCTACTCCGGCGGCCTCCGGCTCGACCAGCCCTTCACGCCGCAGCTCCTCTACGAGCTGGCCAAGATGGACGGCGCCATCATCGTGGACGAGGGCGTGAGCCGGCTCGCCTACGCGAACGTCCAGCTCATGCCGGACCCGGAGATCCCGTCCAACGAGACCGGCACTCGGCACCGCACCGCCGAGCGCGTTGCGAAGCAGACCGGTGCGATGGTCGTCTCCGTCTCGCAGCAGCGCCTCACGGTGACCCTCTTCGTCGGCGACGCGCGCTACCCGCTCGAGCCGATCGCCGACGTCCTCGCCAAGACCAACCAGGCGCTGGCCACCCTGGACACGTACGTCCAGCGCTTCCAGCAGGTGCTGACACGACTCACCGCGCTCGAGTTCCAGAACGCGGTGATGCTGGACGACGTGCTCGTCGTCGTCCAGCGGGCCGAGATGACTACGAGGATGGCGGCCGAGGTCGAGCGCGATTTCGTCGAGCTGGGGTCCGAGGGCCGGATGATCAGGATCCAGCTCGAGGAGTTGATGGCCGACGTGCCAAAGGAGAAGGACGCCGTCCTATTCGACTACCACGCCGGGAACGGCGAGGTCCGCGTCGAGGAGATGCTCGAGGGCCTGGCCGCCCTCTCGTACAAGCAACTGCTCGAGCTCGAGGAGCTCGCCGAGCTGCTCGCCTATCCGCGGACGGTCAATCCGCTCGATTACGCGGTCACGCCCCGAGGGCTCCGCGTCCTGTCCCAGATTCCGCGGCTGCCGGAGATCGTCGTCCAGCGCGTGGTCGGAGATCTCGAGAGCCTCGATGCGATCCTGCGCGCTTCCGGCCGTGAGCTCGAGGCGGTCGAGGGCGTAGGTCAGGCGCGCGCACGAGAAATACGCGAGGGCCTGCGCCGGCTCCAGGAGCACAACCTGGTCGATCGCTACCTGCAGCTCTAGCTGCTGTGAGCAGGGATTTTCCCGAAAATCCCTGGAAACAATGGCATTTTCGGGAAGTTTCCGCTATACTTGAATCGTCCCGCCGGCGACGGCATCGAGTCGCCGGCGTCTTGGCGAATACGGGCGAGCGAAAGGGAGGGTCGCTTGTACAAGGTCGGCGAAAAGGTCGTTTACCCCCACCACGGGGCAGGAACCGTGGTCAAGAAGGAGCTGCGGGAGGTCCTTGGCCAGAAACGCGAGTACCTCACGATCAAGATCCTGCACAACGACATGACGGTCAACGTTCCGTGCGAGAACGTCGAGAAGGTCGGATTGCGCAAAGTGATCGACGAGGCGATGGTCGATCTGGTCGTGAAGGCCCTGACCGGGAACGGCACCGTCATGCCGAAGAACTGGAATCGGCGGTTCAAGCACAACCGCGACAAGATGAAGACCGGCGACATCTTCGAGCTTGCCGAGGTCGTCCGGAATCTCTCCCTCCGGGACCACGAGAAGGGCCTCTCGACCGGCGAGAAGCAGATGTTCGTCAAGGCCAAGAAGATCCTCGCGAGCGAGCTGATGTACGCGAAGCAGATGGACGAGACCGAAGCCGCGGCCTGGCTGGACGAGGTGCTGTCCGGGGTCGGCAACGGCAAGAAGAAGGCGAAGGTCGGCGCAGGCGCCTAGCTCCGTCTGGGCGGTCATCGTTGCGGCGGGCCGCGGCGAGCGGCTCGGATCGGATCGCCCGAAGGCGTTCGCCAAGCTCGGCGGCCGGCCGCTGCTAGCGGAGAG
>DASWDJ010000011.1:0-1834 GCA_036395295.1 Gaiellaceae bacterium
ACGCCGCGGACGATCAGCATGTCGTCGGTTCGCCCGAGGCAACGTACGCGCGGACTCGTGCGGCCGCATCTGCACGGGCTCATCCGCACGTGAACGTGATCGCGCGTGCGGAATCGCAGCAGCGGCGCTGCGCGATGCTGAAGATGCGTCAGGACGAGCTCGCCGCTGGCGCCGTCCTCGAGGTCGACGGCGACGCCCGTCTCGGGATCGATCAGCTCGGCGTGGACGAAGCCGCGCGCGCCCAGGTGCATGCCGTCCTGCTCTTCGCATTCGCCCCAGAGCGACACGCCGATGTCGCCGATGCCCATCGCCTCGGTGACCCTGGCGCCCCACCCCTCTTCGAGCTTCGACCGGAAGGCCGGCTCGCCGCCGCCGGGCTCGCCTGCGACGAGCACGCGCTCGACGCTCGACGCGGCGAGATCGACGTTTCGCTCCGCCGCCCAATCGACGAGATAGGCGGCATAGGAGGGCGTGAGCACCGCCGCTTCGGGCCTGAGGCGCCGGACCGCGAGCATCAGACGCTCGGTATTTCCCGTGCCGACCGGAATGTGGCACAGGCCGATGCGGTCGAAGGCCGCGAGCGCCGCACCCGCCACGAACGGGCCGGCATTGTAGGTGGAGACGATGCGCTGGCCGGCGGTGACGCCCGAGGCCGCGTAGCTGCGCGCCGAGGCTGTCACCCAGTTGTCGAGATCGCTCGCCGTCAGCGGGACGTAGCTGGGCGTTCCGGTCGTACCGCTCGTCGAGTAGATCCGAACGATCTCGGACGGCGCCGCGCAGAGATGCGCGCCGATCGGATTGTCAGCCGTGCAGGTCTCCCTGAGCTCGCGCTTGTCGGTGAGGGGCAGCCGCGCGATGTCCGCGAGCCCGCCGGCGTCCCGGGCCGAAGCGAACCCTGCCTCGGCCAGTTTCTCGCGATAGAAGGCCGAGCGGTCGAAGAGGCAGACGAGCTGCGTGCGATAGGACCCATCGTCGACCGCGAGCTGCTCTGCCCACGGCCGCCTTTCGACCTCAGGGCTCGTAGTCGATCGCCTCCTCTGCCTTCCCCGCCATGAGGAAGCCGAGAGGGTGTTGTTCCTCTTCGGCGAGATGAGCGAGCAGGCTGGCCGTGCGCGCGAGTACCGGTATGGCCTTCACAGAGGCGGACGGGAAGCCCAAGTCGAGCATCACTGCCGCGATCGGCATGGAGACGTTCATCGTGAGCGGCTTGGCCCAGGCCTTGGCCACCGCATCGCGGAAGCTACGTGCGAGCAGGACGTGAGGTCCGCTCACGCCGCGCGCATCGGCGAGCTCGAGAATGCGTTCGGCGCGCGGGTCGAGCGGCCGGTGAACCGGGTGGCCGAACCCGGGCGCCTTGCCGCCGGAAGCGTGGATCCCACGCGCCAGGTCGTCCGCGACCGCCGCGGGCGCACCGCCGGCCACCACCTGCTCCTGCGCCTCTTCGAGCAGCCGCGCGCAGGATTCGGAAGTGCCGAGCACGACCGGACCGCAGCCCAGGATCCCCGCCGCGACTGCACCTTGCAGCGATCCGGGATCGGCAGCGAGAGTCATCCGCGCCGCGATGTTCGTCGGCATCATCCCGTGCTCGGCGATCGCGATCAGAAGCAGGTCGAGGAAGAAGCGCTGGTCCTCGGTCGGCTCGCGGCCGGTGACCAGCAGGTGGAAGTACTCGGTGAAGGTCAACCTGCCCATCAGGTCGCCGGAGAGGTCACGGCCGCGCACCTCGACCCTGTCGGGATAAGCCTGGGCGATGTGGCTGACGGGGGCCCCGGCCTTACCGATCTGCATGCAACGGCCTCCGGCCCAGCATCCCGGCGACGCTACGGATCGCACA
>DASWDJ010000012.1:0-8632 GCA_036395295.1 Gaiellaceae bacterium
CTCGTGAACACGGTGGTCAACCGCTGCAAGATGCCGGCGGACGGAGACATCATCGTTCCGATCCGCACCGTCTGTGTGATCGGGACGACCGATACGCGGGTCGCCGACCCCGACGAGCTGGAGGTCACGCAGGCCGAGATCGGCGAGATGCTCGACGAGGGGGAGAAGCTCGTCCCCGGCTTTCGCGAGTCACGTGCCCTGCGTGTCTGGGCGGGAGCGCGCCCGCTCTTCTCGCGCGAGGAAGTGGCGGACACGCGCGAGGTGAGCCGCTCGCACGCGCTTCTCGACCACCGCGAGCGAGACGGCGTCGAAGGCCTCGTCACGATCACCGGCGGCAAGACGACGACGTTCCGGCTCATGGCCGAGGCGGCGGTGGACGCCGCCTGCGACCAGCTCGGGGTCGAGCGGCCCTCGCGGACGGCCGAGGAGGCGCTGGCGGACTCGGACGACGGACACTTCTACCTGCTCGGTTCGCGTCTTCGCGCGCGCGAGCCCGTTCCGCAGGCGGACGAGATCATTTGCGAGTGTGAGCTGATCACGCGGGAGCGGCTCGAGGAGGCGATGCGACGGCGCCGCACCGCGAATCTCGACGACATCCGTCGCACGCTGCGGCTCGGCATGGGCCCGTGCCAGGGCGGCTTCTGCACGTACCGCGCGACCGGGATCCTGCACGCTGTCGAGCGGCTCGATCACCGTGCCGCGAACGACTCTCTGCTGGCTTTTCTGCAGGAACGCTGGAAGGGCGTCCACCCGGTCCTCCATGGCGATCAGGTGCGGCAGGCGCGACTTGACGACTGGATCTTCCAAGGTCTGCTCGGCGTGCAGCACCTCCCGACGTGACCTACGACACCGTCGTCATCGGCGCCGGCGTCGCCGGGCTGACCGCGGCGCTGCGGCTGGCCGAGGCAGGCGAGCGGGTGCTGGTGGTGGCGAATGGCGTCGGTTCGACGCACCTGGCCCCGGCCACGATCGACGTTCTCGGCTTCGGTCCGGGACGCGTTGAGAGCCCCGCGCAGGCGCTCCCTGCCTTCACGGAGGCAAACCCGGACCACCCCTACGCCCGCCTCTCGCCGGACCTTGTCGCCGCAAGCGTCGAGTGGCTCCGGGCGCGGCTGCCTGCCATCGGCTACCAGGGCGGCCTGGAGGAGAACTTCCTGCTCCCGACTGCGGTCGGCGCGGTGAAGCCGTCGGCGCTCGTCCCGGAGACGATGGTTGCGGGTGACCTCCGCGCCGGAGGCCGCCTTGTCTTCGTCGGCCTCGGGCTGAAGGATTTCTACCCTGCCTATCTGGCCGACAACCTCGCGCAGGCGCCGCTCGACGGCCGCGTCGTCTCGGCCCGCTCGCTCGAGGCTTCGCCTCCGGTCGCAGGGGAGGCTGACCGGAGCAGCGTCGGCTTCGCCAGGCTCTTCGAGGAGCCCTCCTTCCGTGACGCGCTCGTGCGAGAGCTAGCCGGGAAGCTCGAGCGGGACGAACGGGTCGGCTTTCCCGCAGTGCTCGGCCTCAGGCGCGCCGGAGAGGTCTGGCGGGAGCTCGAGGCCGGGTTGGGGCGGCCTGTGTTCGAGGTCGCGACCCTGCCGCCGTCGCTGTCGGGCATCCGCCTGTACGAGGCGATGAGCGCGGCCCTGCGCGAGGCCGACGGCCGGATCCACGTGGGCGAGCCTGTCGTCGGGGCCGAGACCCGCGCCGGGCGGGTCGAGGCAGTGGTCACGCAGCCAACTGCACGGGCGACGACCTACCGGGCACGTTCGTTCGTTCTGGCGACGGGCGGGTTCGCGTCCGGCGGGCTCCAGGTCGACTCGCACGGAAGGATGTCCGAAGCCGTCTTCGACCTGCCGCTCGCCGGCCCGGCGTCCCTGGACGGACCGCGCTTCCTGCCCGACTACTTCGACGAGCATCCGTTGAACCGCGTCGGCGTTGCGGTCGATGACGGGATGCGTCCGATCGGCCGGGACGATCGGCCCGTCTACGAGAATCTCCATGCGAGCGGCGCGACGCTCGCAGGCGCCCTCCCGTGGCGGGAGGCCTCGGGCAACGGGCTCAGCCTCGCGACGGGGTACGCTGCCGCCGCCGCGATTCTTGAGAGGGCCTCATGACCGAGCTCGTCCGCGACTCGCTCGACCACTGTGTCAAGTGCACGATCTGCGAGACGTTCTGTCCGTACTCGCAGGTGACGCCGCTCTTCCCGGGCCCGAAGTACGTCGGGCCGCAGGCGGAGCGATACCGCGGCAGCGGCGCCTCCGCGGATGCGTCCGTCGACTACTGCTCCGGCTGCGGGATCTGCACGCAGGTCTGCCCGCAGGGCGTGAAGATCGCCGAGATCAACTCCCAGGCTCGTGCTCAGCTCTGGGAGGAGCGGGGTATTCCTCTGCGTAACCAGCTGATCGCCAGGCCGAGCGTGCTCGGCCGCCTCGGGACGCCGATCGCGCCGCTCGCCAATTGGGCGCTTCGCAACCGGCCCCTGCGAGCGCTCGCCGATCGCCTGCTCGGCATCCATCGCGACGCCCCCTTGCCGCGGTTCGCCGGCCGGACGTTTCAGCGCTGGGCGCGGAGCCGCCCCAGCTCCGCGGCCGAGCGCAGGGTCGTCTACTTCCACGCCTGCGGCACGAACTACTACGAACCCGGCCTCGGCGAGATGGTCGTCCGCGTTCTCGAGCACAACGGCTTTCAGGTCGTCGTCCCGCCTCAGGACTGCTGCGGGCTGCCGCTGCAGTCGAACGGCAACTTCAAGGCGGCACGGGCATACGTGCGGCGGCTTGTCGCGAACCTCGCCCCGTACGCCCACGACGGCTTGCCGATCGTCGCGAACTCGACGAGCTGCGGCCTGATGCTAAAGCGTGAGGCGCACGAGATTCTCGGCGTCGAGGACGAGGACCTCCGAGCCGTCAGCGAGGCGACGTACGACCTCTGCGAGTTCCTGCTCCTCCTGCACGAGCGGGGCGAGCTCCGGACCGATTTTCAGCCGCTCCCGCTAACGGTTCCGTATCACGCGCCATGCCAGCAGCGGGGCCACGGAATCGGCAAGCCGGCGCTCGACCTGCTCGCGCTGATCGAGGATCTGCAGGTCATCGAGCTGGACGTCGATTGCTGTGGGATTGCCGGGACCTACGGCCTGAAGAAGGAGAAGTACGAGATCTCCATGGCCGTCGGTGAGCGGCTCTTCACGGCGCTGCGCGAGCCCGGCAACGACCTCGCCGCCTGCGACAGCGAGACGTGCCGCTGGCAGATCGAGCACGGCGCCGGCGTCCACGCCGTCCACCCCGTCGAGCTCCTGCACCGCGCCTACGGGCTCGGCGCCGCCGCCGCAGCCGGATAACCGATGGTCGGCCTTGTCATCGTCACGCACAGTGCGATTCTCGCTGCAGGTGTTGCAGAGTTGGCGCGCGGCATGGGCGGCGAGGTGCCCATCGAGCTCGCGGGCGGAATCGACGCTCCGGAGCCTGCGCTCGGCACCGACGCCGTCCGCGTGGCCGAGGCGATCGAGCGCGCCGACGGCGGCGACGGAGTCCTCGTGCTGATGGATCTCGGCAGCGCCGTCTTGAGCGCGGAGATGGCGCTCGACCTGCTCCCGGCGGAGCGCCGCGAGCGGGTCCTGCTCTGCGAGGCTCCGCTCGTCGAAGGAGCGGTGGCCGCGGCCGTCACCGCCAAGCTCGGCTCTTCGCTCGACGACGTGGCAGCCGAGGCGCGCGGCGCCCTGCAGGCCAAGGTCGAGCATCTCGGTACGAGCGAGGCGGAGGCGCCCGTCGAGGTGGCCGCCGGTGACGGGAGCGCAACGACGACGCTGGCGGTGCGGAACCCCCTCGGCTTGCACGCCCGTCCGGCTGCGCGCTTCGTCCAGACCGCAGGCAGCTTTGACGCCGACGTGACTGTCACGAACGTGACGACCGGCCGCGGCCCCGCCAGCGGGCGGAGCCTCAATGCGCTGGCGACGCTCGGCGTGCGTCAGGGGCACGAGGTCCTCGTTGCCGCTCACGGCGCCCAGGCAGAGGAGGCATTGGCGGCGTTGGCCGCGCTCGCCGAGCGCGATTTCGACGAGCGCGAGCCCGCCGTCGCGGCGCCGGCGGCGCCTGTGCCTCGTCCGCCGACCCGTCCCGACAAGGGCTCGCTGACCGGCCTCCCCGGTGCACCCGGAACGGCGCTCGGGCCTGCTCGCCACTTCCGAGCGGCCGCGCCCGAGATCCCGACGGAGCCGGCGAGCAACCCGGCGGCGGAGTGGCAGGCTCTCGAGCGCGCCCTCGAGCGTGTGCGGGAGGAGATCCAGACGACGCGTGATTCCGTCGCCGCCCGCGCCGGCGAGTACAACGCCGCGATCTTCGATGCCCACCTCCTGTTTCTCGAGGACGAGGCGCTGCTCGAGCCGGCCCGGCGCGCCGTCTTCGAGGAGGGCCAGAACGCCGCGCAGGCCTGGCACGCGGCTGCGGAGACGGTCGCGGCGCGATACCGCAGCCTCGATGACGAATATCTACGCGCCAGGGCCGAGGATCTGACCGGGGTGGCGCATCAGGTCGTCGCCCAGCTCGTGGACAGCGATCAACGTGCTGCCGCCGTCGCCGAGCTGGGCATCGTCGTTGCGGCCGACCTGACGCCCGCGGATACTGTCACGCTCGATCGCGAGCTTGTGCGCGGCATCGCCACCGCCTACGGCGGCCCGACTTCGCACAGCGCGATCCTGGCCCGCTCGCTCGGGATTCCGGCTGCCGTCGGGCTCGGGGAGCGGCTGCTGGACGTGCCCGAGGGCACGCCGCTCGTGCTCGACGGGGACGCCGGCGCCGTGTACGTCGACCCCGCCGAGGACCTTGTTCGCGACTACCAGCAGCAGAGCGCCGAGCGCGAGGCGGCGGCGCGGCGGGCGCTTGCATCCGCCCGGCAGCCGGCTTCGACGCGCGACGGGCGCCGGATCGAGGTCGTCGCCAACGTCGGCTCTTCCGCGGACGTGGACGCCGCGGTGGCCAACGGCGCCGAGGGGGTGGGCCTCCTGCGCACGGAGTTCCTGTTCCTGGAGCGTGACTCCCTTCCCAGCGAGGATGAGCAGTACTCGGCGTATGCGGACATCGCGGAGCGGCTGCAGGGGAGGCCGCTGATCCTGCGCACTCTCGACGTCGGCGCGGACAAGCCGCTCCCCTACCTGCCTCGGCGAGCCGAAGCGAATCCCTTCCTCGGACTCCGCGGAGTCCGGCTTGGACTGAACGAGCCCGAGCTCCTGGAGACCCAGTTGCTGGCGGCGCTTCGCGTTGCGGCCGCGCACCCCCTGAAGGTGATGTTCCCCATGGTCGCAACGCTCGCCGAGTACCGGCAGGCGTTGTCAGTGCTCGCGCGCGCCCGAGAGCGGCTGGAACAACGCGGGGACACGCCGGGACGGATCGAGGTCGGCGTTATGGTCGAGGTGCCGGCGGCCGCACTATGCGCCGAGGCCTTCGCGCGCGAGGTCGACTTCTTCTCGATCGGGACAAACGACCTCGTGCAGTACACGATGGCGGCCGAGCGAGGCAACGAGCAGGTCGCCGGCCTAGCGGACGGCCTGCATCCATCGGTCCTGCGCCTGATCCGAAACGTCGCCGAAGCGGGCGAGGCGAACGGGAAGTGGGTCGGCGTCTGCGGCGAGCTGGCCTCGGAGCCGCTGGCCGTGCCGGTGCTCGTCGGACTCGGCGTCTCCGAGCTGAGCGTGAGCCCGCCTGCGATCCCGGCGACGAAGGAAGCGGTGCGGCGGGTAGACGCTGGGGCGGCCACGGTCCTCGCCCGCGAGGCGCTGCGGTTGGCCTCGGCCGAGGACGTCCGCGCTCTGTTCGCCGGCGAGGCCGCCGCCGCGTCGATCGCCATGTCAGAGAGCTCGACGCCGTGAGCCGCAAGACAGGCGCTCCGGTCTCGCTCCTCTTGAGCATGACCTACGCGCGTGTCCTGCTCGTGCCGGTCGTGATGGGCCTCATCCTGCTCGGGCCGAGCAGGAGTGGGGCGTACACGTTCGCCGCTGTCTTCTTCGCGCTCGCGGCGACGACAGACTTCGTCGACGGCTACCTCGCCCGACGGTGGGCCCTCGCAACCACGCTCGGGTCTTTCCTCGACACGACGGCCGACAAGTTGCTCGTCTCCGGGGCGCTCATCGCCCTCGTCGACGTCGGGAGGGCCTCTGCCTGGGTCGCGTTCATCATCATCGGGCGTGAGCTGCTGATCCTGGGGCTCCGCGGCGTCGTCGCGGCCGAGGGAACGGTCTTCGCGCCGTCGATCTGGGGCAAGCTCAAGACGAACGTCCAATTCGTCGCCATCTTGCTCGCCCTCCTCCGCTACCACCATCCGCTGGGCCCGCTGTTCCTGGACGAGTGGGCGATGCTGGCAGCGGCCGCTATCACCGTGATGTCCGCCGTCGAGTACCTGGCCCGCTTCTCCTCAGCGCTTTCGGAGGGCTCGAGCTAGCGCGGGTGGCCGGAGCTGCCCTCGTCACCGGCGGCACGGGGTTTCTCGGCCGGGCGATCGTCGAGCGCCTGCTCGCCGATGGGCGCGCGGTCAAAGCGCTAGCCCGCTCCGACGACTCGGCGCGGGCGCTCCGCGCGCTCGGCGCGGACTCTGTACGCGGGGACGTCCTCGACCCGGACCTGCTCGCGGCCGCGATGCGCGGTTGCGAGGTCGTCTACCACGCCGCCGGTGTCAATGCGCTCTGTTTCCGCGACCCCTCGCCACTGTTCGAGGTCAATGTGCGGGGCTCGCGCAACGTCGTCGACGCCGCAGCCGCCGCTGGTGTCCGGCGGGTCGTATACACGTCGTCCGCCGCCACGCTGGGAGAGGCCCGCGGGACCGTAGGTACGGAGACCTCGCCACACCGCGGCTGGTTCCTTTCGAACTACGAGCGTTCGAAGTTCGAGGCCGAGCAGACGGTTCTGACTTCGGCGCGCGAGACCGGGACTGAGCTCGTCTGCGTGAATCCAGCGTCCGTCCAGGGTCCCGGCCGCGCGACGGGCACTGCCCGGCTGCTGCTCGACTACCTGAACGGAAAGCTCAAGGCTGTTGTCGACTCCACGATCAGCCTGGTCGACATCGCCGACTGCGCCGAGGGCCACCTGCTTGTTGAGGAACGAGGGGAGCCCGGGGAGCGGTACGTCCTCAGTGGAGCGACTCTCGCCGTGCGGGACGGCGTCCAGCTCCTCGACCGCCTGACCGGCGTCGACGCGCATGTCCGTACCTTGCCGCCTGTCCTCGCCATGGCGGCCGCCGCTGGCTTGGAGACCGCGGCGCGGCTGCGTCGGACCACCCCGAGCGTCTGCCGCGACCTGGTGCGGACGGTGCTCCACGGCCATGCCTACGACGGATCGAGGGCCGCGCGCGAGCTCGGTCTCAGATACACGCCGGTGGAAGAGACGATCCGGCGAACCCTCGACTGGTTTCTGGAGGAGGGCCTCGTGCACCGCCGCCTTCCTCGCTACGCACGGGCTCCATGACGCCCAGGCCTCCTGTAGCGTCCCACCGAACGGCGCTCTCGAGTCGGCTGTTGAGAGTGCCTCGTACAATCGCTCTCGGTCGAGGTCTGTCGAATGCGCGACTCTCTGCTCGTTACCGCCGGCTATCTGATCGGCAGCATCCCGTGGGGTTACCTGCTCTCGCGGCTTCTCACGGGCGTCGACATCCGCACGGTCGGGAGCGGCAACCTGGGCGCCGCGAACGTTTGGCGCCTCCTCGGGTTCAAGGCGGGCCTCGCCGTCGCGTTGCTCGACGTCGGCAAGGGCTTCGCCGCGGCGCTGCTCGGGTTGTGGCTCAGCGGTGAGCTCGTAGGCCTGCTCGCCGGCATCGCCGCCATGGTCGGGCACTGGCGGCCGCTCTTCATGGGCCTCGGCCGTGGGGGGAAGATGGTCGCGACGACCGGCGGAGTCGCACTCGCACTCGCTCCGATTGCCTGCATCGCCGCCAGCGGCGTCTGGATCGCGAGCTTCCTCGTCACCCGCTATACCTCCGTCGCGTCGATGCTTTCAGCAGCGGCGCTTCCGCTCTTCGCGCTCGCCTTGGGCTCCTCACTCACCGTCGTTGCGTTTGCGGCCGGAGCGTCTATCGCGATCCTGCTGCTTCATAGGGCGAACATCAGACGGCTCCTGACCGGGACCGAGAATCGGTTTGAACTCCGTCGCCGCCCCGACGGCCTCGGGCGCGGAACTCAGAGAACCTTCTGAGGCCGCGGTTCGTGGATCTGTGCGAACGGCCTCGTGCCGACTAATTCCACGGCAGCGCCGCTCGATCCGACCAGTACTGGGCCGGCTCAACGGCGAGCCCGAGCGCGTTCGGAGTCGCGCCCCCGCTCGCTTGGGACCCTCCTGGACCGTGCTTAGTACTCGTCGTGGCGGCGGATCCACACCTGGAACGCATCGCCCTCGTCGCGGCCTTTCGGCACCCGGTCGAGGATCCCGTAGTAGCCCATCAGGAACTCGACCCCGCGAGCCCCGGTCGAATAGGTGTGGTAGACGGCCCCGTGATCCAGGACGAAGGAGCTGAAGCCTTGGCTCTGAGTCAGGTACCCGACTACGTCGGTGCCGCTCTCGCTGGCATTGCGGTCGGCGATCGGCGGCAGGGCCTCGAGTATCGGCGCGACCCACTCGCGCGTCTGCTCCTCGCTGCTCGAGAAACCGAGGTCGAGGTTGAACTCACTGTTGGCTGACGA
>DASWDJ010000013.1:0-1501 GCA_036395295.1 Gaiellaceae bacterium
GCGATCAGCACGTAATCCTGCCCCGGCTGGACCTGCGGCAAGGACGAGCGCCAGGCCTCACGCAACTGGCGCTTGATCCGGTTGCGCACGACTGCCGAGCCGCTGGCCTTCGGCACCGCGAGCCCGAGCCGCGGCTCGTCGCCGCCGTCATCGCGGGGAAACCAGTAGAGGACGAGGAACCGTGACGAGACCGACCGGCCCTGCCGGTAGACGGCGTCGAAATCGCGGGAACGGCTGAGCCGATATCTGCGCTGCACCGGCGGAGCCTACGCCGAGAGACGCTTGCGGCCCCTGGCCCGCCGACGCTTCAGGATCGCGCGACCCGCGCGGGTCGCCATCCGCGCACGAAAGCCGTGACGGCGCTTCCGCCGACGCACGTTTGGCTGGTAAGTCCGCTTCAAGGAAGATGCAAAGAGGGAGAAAAACGCGCCGCCCGAGCGGCAACGGGGCTTCAGTATAGACGAGGGTCGCCCACGGGGTTATCCACAGCCCGGGCGATTCGATTAGCAGCGGAAGGACCCTGGTCACGAGATCGTTTCCACATCTGTGGAGAACGATGTGGACGTGAAAAAACACCTGGAAATCCGCCGGTTGGACGCGCTCCAGCACGCTGTTATGCTCGCCACCTTCCGCCCGTCTCGACAGAAAGAGGTAACACCGGCACGTGGAGGGCCAACTCGAGCTGAATGCCGAGAGTCTGTGGGCGGAGGTCGCCGATCGGCTTAAAGGAGCACTGAACACTACGACGTACCGCACGTGGTTCGCGAGTGCGGCCGGTGCAGAGCTGACCGACGAGGCGTTCGTGATCACGGTGCCGAACGGATTCACGCGCGAATGGATCGAGGGGCATTTTTTGGGCCTGATCTCGGCGGCGGTGCGCGACACGACAGGGCACGAGCGGAGGATCGCCCTCACCGTCGCCGACCGCGAGCCCCAGTCCGAGCCGAGCGTGGAAATTCCCCCGCGCCGCGCCGCGGCCGACAAGCCGCCGGGCGGTGGGATGAACCCGAAGTACACCTTCGACTCGTTCGTCATCGGCTCGTCGAACCGCTTCGCCCACGCCGCGGCGCTCGCCGTCGCGGAGGCGCCGGCGCAGGCCTACAACCCACTCTTCATCTACGGCAGCACCGGTCTCGGCAAGACACACCTCCTCCAGGCAATCGCCCAGTACACCAGCGAGCACGCCGGCTCGCTGACGGCACGCTACGTCACCAGCGAGACGTTCATGAACGACTTC
This sequence comes from Gaiellaceae bacterium, assembly GCA_036395295.1. Taxonomy (GTDB): domain Bacteria; phylum Actinomycetota; class Thermoleophilia; order Gaiellales; family Gaiellaceae; genus VAXT01. Next base: position 1,238 of record DASWDJ010000013.1, read on the forward strand.
ATCAACTCGCTGCGCGACAAGCGGATCGAGGGCTTCAAGCAGCGCTACCGCAACTACGACGTGCTGCTCATCGACGACGTGCAGTTCTTCGAGCACAAGGAACGAATCCAGGAGGAATTCTTCCACACGTTCAACTCGCTCTACGAAGCGGGTAGCCAGATCGTGATCTCCTCAGATCGACCGCCGCGGGAGATCTCGACGCTCGAGGAAAGGCTGCGTTCCCGATTCGAATGGGGCCTGATCACGGACATCCAGCCGCCCGAC
>DASWDJ010000014.1:0-10310 GCA_036395295.1 Gaiellaceae bacterium
TCATGTGGCCGGTCATGGTCTTCTTCACGAGCTCCGCGATCCACATGCTCGCCCACGGCGTCTGGGCGCAGGCGATGATGCTCGCGGGGGCGGCGCAACTCGGGCTCGTGCGCGGGAAGCTGAGGAATCCGCTCTGGGAACTGACCATTCCCTTCGCCTTCGCGGTCTCCGGCGGCGCCTTCCTCATTCACGAGCAGAACCCGTGGCTCTTCTCGCGAGCGGCCTTCCTGCACCACGCGCTCGGCTGGACCGCAATCGTCGGAGCACTCATCACGCTTGCGCTTTTCGCCCGTCCGCGGTCGCCGGTCTTCAACGCGGGCTTTGCGCTCGTCTTCCTGGCTTTTTCGGTCCTACTCTTCTGTGACCGGAACGTAGCGCCGATCTTCGGCCACCTCTCGCCGCTCGCAGGCGGGCCATGAGAGCACTCGCAGCTGCGGCCCTCGTTGCGCTGGCGCTCCCGGCCTCCGCGTTTGCGCATGCGAACCTGCTTCAGCGCGAGCCGACCTTCGGCAAGCGCCTGGGGACTTCGCCGCCCGCGGTCCTGCTGCACTTCGATCAGGGCGTCGACGTCTTCCCGGACTCGATCGAGGTGCGAAGCGCGACAGGCGCGCGCGTCACCGCGGGCCCCGCGCACACGATCGACCAGAAGCGAGTCGCAACCGTCCCACTCAAGCGCCTGCCGAAGGGCGCGTACACCGTGCGCTGGCACGTCACCTCGTTCGAGGGGCACGTCCTCTCGGGTGTCTACACGTTCGGGGTCAGGGTCGTTCCGCCGCCTCCCACCGAGGCCTACGGGTCAGCCGGCCCGACGACCTTCGAGTACATCGTCCGCTGGGGGTACTTCCTGGGCCTCGCTCTCCTCGTCGGCGGGCTTGCCTTCCGTCTGCTCGTCGTCGGCAAGCGCGCGACGCCCACGCTGGAGCGACGGTTCTATCTCGTCGCAATGGTGGGAGTCATCGCCAGCATCGAGCTCGGGATCGTCGGCTTCCTCCTGCGGGCACGGGACGCGTTCCAGCTCCCGCTCGGCCGGCTCGTGTACGGCGACCTCTCCCCGCTGGCGGAGGGAACTCGCTTCGGAACCGCCTTCATCGCCATGACGCTCGGGTTTGCGCTCCTGGCCGCGATCCTCTTCCTCGCCTGGCTCACCGACCGGCCGGTGCTGCTCTGGCCGGCGCTCGTCCTCGGACTCGTCCTCTGCTCCGGGCTCTCACTCTCCGGGCACTCGGCCGTGGAAACCGGTTCTTCCTGGCGATCCGAGCTCGCCGACTGGGTACACCTCTCCGCCGCCTGTCTCTGGGTGGGTGGGCTCGCCCAGCTCGCGTTCGTCGTCTGGCCGGCCGCGCCCGGCCTGCGCCGGGAGGCGTTCCTCCGCTTCTCGCAGCTCGCGGCGGTGCTGGTCGCGCTCATGGTAGGCGCCGGCGCATATCTGGCGTATGTCCGCCTGCCTCAGGCTTCTGACCTCTGGCAGGAGCGCTACGGCCAGGTGCTGCTGCTGAAGAGCGCGCTCGTCGGCCTTGCGCTCTCGTGGGGGGCGCTCCACCACTTCGTCGTGCGCCCCGCGCTGCAGCGCGGTCGCGGGACCGGCTCGCACGCGATCTCCCGCAGCCTGCTCGGCGAGAGCGCGGTCGCCATGGCCGTGCTGCTCTTCGCCGCCGTGCTCGTCGATGCGAACCCGCCCGAGCGGCCCGTCAAGCAACCCGCGGCCGCGATCAGCCGCTGATTCGTTTCTCGAACGTCGCGTAGCGCCGCGTCACGCGCATCCCGGCTCGCTCGTACAGGCGGGTCGCGCCGGTCTCGTTCTCCGAGTCGACCTCGAGCCCGATCTGGGTGAACCCGCGCCTGTAGAGCTCGTGGAACGACCTCTGGAGCAAAGCCAGACCCAGGCCGCGTTTCCGCCACTTCGGGGCAACCGCGAGATCGAGGATCCAGCCGAGCCCGCTCTGGCCGAAACCGAGCGCCGCTCCGGCCAGCTCCTCGCCCTGGAAGGCGAGCTGCCACAGCTCCGGTAGGTAGTCGCTGCGGGTCGTGCGCCAACGCAACCAACTCTCGAGCGGTCGGGGTTTGAACTCCCAGTGCTCCGCGAAGGCCTCCTGGTGCATGGCGTGCAGCGCCTCGTCGTCGGTGCCCGGCTCGTAGGCCCGGATGCTGAACCCGTCCGGCGACTCGAGCCAAGGAGGCTCCTCATCGGGGAAGATCTCCATCCGCCAGAAGTAACGGACGAGCTCGAAGCCGCGCTCGGCGAACAGCCGGTGACCCTCCTTGGTCACGGCATGCATGTGGAGGCGCGGAAGCGAGCGCTCGCGGGCCCACGATTCGGCGAGTTCGACCAGGCGCGTCCCGACCCCGCGGCCGCGGAAGTCCGGATGGACGCACGACTCGTCGGCGACGTTGGCGATCTCTCCATCTTGTCCGGCGCCGGCCCACCCGACGACCCGCTCTTCGGCAAGCACAAGCCACACGTCCGTCTCGAGATGCTCCGGATTACGGGCCCACCAGGCCCGAAGCTCCTCTCCGCTGAAGGCGATCGGCCGCTCTTCGTCGAAGTCGGCCCGGTCGCGGGCGTCGATGAGCGCGGCCACCGCCGGCGCGTCGTCCAGCGTCGGCGCGCGGATGATGAGCTCGTTCAGCGTTTGCTTTGGATTCGTTTGGTTCGACAGGCCGGGGCGCCTGAGGTCGGGGTGGCCGGATTCGAACCGGCGACTTCTTGCTCCCAAAGCAAGCACTCTAACCAGGCTGAGCTACACCCCGCAGGTGCCCGAAGTGTAGTCGGATAGCCTCGCTTCGTGGTGGAGCAGATCCTCTCCGGGAGCGAGCCGCCCGAACGCGAGCGCCGCCCGCTCCTCGGCTACGCGATGGTGCTCGCCGCGACCTGCATGTGGGGGATCAACGGCACGGTCTCGAAGGCGATCCTCTCCTCCGGCCTGTCTTCTCTACGGCTGACTGAGGTTCGCTCTACGGGCGCTGCGGTCGCCCTGGGGGCGGCGCTCCTGATTGCTCAGCCTCGGCGTCTGCGGATCCGCCGGAGTGAGCTCCTCTTCCTCGCGGTCTTCGGGATCCTCGGCCTCGCGCTCGTCCAGTGGCTCTACTTCTTCGCCATCCACCGGCTCCAGATCGGGATTGCCCTGGTGATCCAGTACCTGGCGCCGGTGCTGATCGCGCTCTGGGCGAGGTTCGTGGCGAAGGAGCCCGTTCGCCGGCGGATCTGGGTCGCGCTCGTGCTCGCCCTCGGCGGCCTGTCGCTCGTCGTCGACCTCTGGCACGGGTTCTCGCTCGATGGCCTCGGCACCGTCGCCGCTCTCGGGGCGGCGGTTGCGTTCGCCCTCTACATCTTGCTGGCCGAACATGCTGTTGGCCGACGCGACCCGGTCTCGCTCCTCTGCCTCGGGTTCGCCGTCGCGGCGCTCTTCTGGGCCGTAATCCAGCCCTGGTGGTCGTTCCCGGCCGGGCTCGTCGACGATCGGGTGCAGCTCGACGGGGTGCTGCTCGCAACGACGACGCCGATCTGGCTCCTGATGCTGACGATGATCGTCGTCGGGACGATCCTGCCCTTCCTGCTCCTGGTCGGCGCGCTTCGTCACGTTTCCGCCACACGCGTCGGCGTGACGGCGATGTTCGAGCCAGTCGCCGGCGCGCTCGTCGCCTATGCCTGGCTCGGAGAGTCGCTTTCCGCGGCTCAACTGACAGGTGGGGCCGTCGTTCTCGGGGGAATCCTGCTCGCACAGACGGCTCGCTAGTCGTTACAAGTCAGAAAAGTCTTCACTGCTTCTTAACGCACTCGTCCGCGGAGCCTTGTAGGGTGCCCCGCCGACCCCCCTGATGTCTGGGAATCGCCCACTTCTCAGCGTCTTGGTGACCGTGCTCGGGCTAGTGCTCGCCCTGAGCGCGACTGCAGGCGCTGATTCCACGCCACCACTGCCCCTGTCCTCTGACAGAGTTGCCGGGGTCTCCGTCACCCCGGGCGAATACGCGATCGTTCGCGCGATGAACGCTGTGCGGGCGGCAAACGGAGCTCCGCCTCTACGGACCGGCGCGGCGCTCACACGAGCAGCGCGCGCGCATTCCGTGGACATGGCGCGACGGGGCTACTTCGACCATGGCGACTTCGTCCAGCGACTGCGACGTTTCGGCGTTCGCATGCCGTATGTCGGCGAGAATCTCGCCTCCGGGTCCGGAGGGCTCTCCGCGCAGACAGTCGTGAACATGTGGATGGCGAGCCCTGGGCACCGGCAGAACCTGCTCGATCGGGGGTTTCAGCGGATCGGTGTCGGCCTGGCCGGCGGCTCGCGTCGCCTGGCCACCGCCGACTTCGCGGGTCGCTAGCTGAGCCGCCGGGCCGCGCTGCTCGCCCCGAGGCGGTGTCCTCAGTCGAACGACCATCGCACCCCGGCGACGAGTCAAACCCTCCTGGCCTACTCCGTGAGGAGCTGCCGCAGCTCCGCGAGGCGCTCGCCCCGCAGCTTCTCTCCCTCCCCACGCTCGACCCGCGCCAACAGGTCCACGACGAGCGGCGCGAGCTCGACGGGGTTGAACGGCTTCGTGATGTAGTCGACGCCCCCGAGCTCCAGCCCGCGCGCCTGGTCGCGGAGCTCCGCCCGCGCAGTGAGGAAGACAATCGGGACGTCACGCGTGCGCTCGTCGGCCAGGAGCTGCTCGAGCACCTGCCACCCGTCCATCCCGGGCATCATCACGTCGAGCAGGATCACGTCCGGTCGCTCGCTGCGGGCCGCGGCCAGCCCCGCTGGCCCGTTCTCGGCCTCGAGCACAGTCATGTCCGCTGCCTCGAGGTTCACCCGGCAGAGCAGGCGGATAGGAGCCTCGTCATCGATCACGAGCACGCGCGGCAACTCGCGTCCTCTATTCCCATCCTCGCCGCTGCTCACTCGCCGTCCAAGGTTGGGTCCTGAGCAAGCGGCAGCTCGAAGGCGAAGCTCGAGCCTCCCCCTTCGGCCGAGTCGACCCAGATGCGCCCGCCCATCGCCGTCACGAGGCCGCGGGCGATGAAGAGGCCGAGGCCGGCGCCACCGGGGCTGCGTGCCGAGCTGTCGGCGCGATGGAACTTCGAGAAGATCCGCTCCCGCTCGGCCTCCGGAATCCCCTGACCTTCGTCGACCACTCGGACCTCGACTTGACCGCTGCGGCGGTGCGCCACTTCGACGGTGACGGTGCCGCCTCCGGGAGAGAACTTGACCGCGTTGTCGAGCAGGTTCGCCAGGATCTGGCTCAGCTTCTCACGATCGGCCGAGGCGGAGAGCGGCTCGTCGGGCAGCTCGAGGACGAACCGGTGGCCGTTCAGCTCCGCGCTGTGCCGCATGTTCGTGACCGCCTCGGAGACAACCGTGCGCAGATCGGTCGGGGTCAGCTCGACCTGGAGGTCGCCTGCTTCGAGCCTGGCCACGCTGAGGAGCGTGTCGACGATCGAGGTCAAGCGCTGAGCCTCCGATGTGATGTAGCCGAGAAACGTCTCTCGCTCTTGCTCGCCGAAGAGGACGTCGCGGCGGAGCAGCGTCTCGGCGAACCCGTAGATCGAGGTGAGCGGCGCGCGCAGCTCGTGGGAGACGGTCGAGACGAAGTCAGACTTCATCTGCTCGACGATCCGCTCCGAGGAGACGTCGCGGAACGCGAAGATGCGCCCGGAAACCGCTCCGACGGGATCGCGCATGACCGCCTCGGTGAGCGACAGCCAGACCTCTTCCCCGCCCCGCTGCACCGGTAGGAGCCGCTCGCCGAGCGGGCCGCCGTCCTCCGACGCGAGCTCGCGCTGCAGCACTTCGACCGGCGTCCTGCCGAGCGCGGCGGCGGCGGGAACGCCGGTGATCTGCTCGGCCGCCTGGTTCCAGAGCACGACCTCGCCGTCGCGATCGACGGCGACGATCCCATCGGCAATGTTCGCGAGGATCGCGTAGCTCCGCTCGCGCTCGACCGCCACCCGCTGGTAGAGCTCGGCGTTCGAGAGCACGACCGAGGCATTGCCCGCCAACGCCGCCAGGGCCTCGATTTCCTCTTCGCGCCAGGTACGGGCTCGGCGCGCATAGACGGCGATCACTCCTTGGAGGCCCTCCTCCATGCCGATCAGGGGGACACCGAGATAGGCGGAATGACCCGCCTCGAGCACCGGGTCCTCCGCGAGGAGCCGGGGATCTGCGGAAGCATCGGAGACAACGACGGGCGAGCGCGACTGGACGACGTCGCCGGCGGGACGAGCGGTCATCGGCAGCCGCGCGCCGATCACGGCCGGAGCGGTCTGGCCGCCGACCGCGCTGACCACGAGCTCGTCCCCCTCGACGACGTGGATCGCACAAGCATCGGCGCTGAGCAAGGAAGGCGCCTGAGCGGCAAGCTCGTCGAGGATCGCCCCCGGGTCGAGCTCGGTCGCGAGCAGGCTTCCCATGCGCGCCAGCTGCTGGGAGAGGGCGCGCGAGGTGCGCTCGCTCTCGTAGAGCTCGCTCCGCTCGAGGGCCCCACGCGCGGCTCCGGCGAGGCGGCGCCCGAGCTCGAGGTCGTCGTCACTGAACATGCGCTCCTCGGAGAAGAAGACGACGACGACCCCGCCCTCTTCACGCCGTGGAGGATCGACGGGGATCGCGAGCAGCGAGCGCACGTCGGCGTCGGCGGCCAGCTTCCGCCACTCCGCTCCGAAGCGGTCGTCGTCGGCCAGCGAAGAGGCGGACAGCAGGCGTCGGTCTCGTGCAGCCGCGGCCAGAACGGCGGCCGAGTCCGGAGGGCCGTCGGCGAGCGCCTGCGTCACGGACTCCGGGAGGTTGTATGAAGCCGCGAGCTCGAGCTGTGGGCCGCTTGGCATGAGGACCGCCGCGAACGATCCGCCGAGCGCCTCGCTCGCCGCCTGCGCCACGGCATCGAGCGTCGCCGGCTGCGAGAGAGGCTCGGCGAGCGCGGAGGCGATGCCGTAGAAGCCGCGCTGGACCCGCGCCTGCCGGACGCTCTGCTCGAAGCTCGCGGCGTTGCGAACGGCGAGCGAGGCGAGGCCCGCGAATGTCTCCAGCAGATCAGACTCGAGCCGGCCGAACCGGCGGTCCGAGTCTCGGGTCGCAACCCCGAGTACGCCCCGGCGCTCACCGGACCAGGTCATCTGCGCGGAGATCGCGCTCGCAAAGCCCGCGTAGGCCGGGTGCTCGACGGGCTCACGGAAGCGTCCGGAGATCTCACGGTCGGCCGGAAGCTCGAACTCGACCAGCTCGGGATCGAGCCCGTAGACCGCGGCACAGCGAAGCATCGAGCGATCGGAGTCGTAGAGGTAGCAATCCGCTGCGTCGGCGCCGAGCAGCTTCGTCACCTCGACCACGAGGCGCTGGAGGACGGTTTCGAGGCGCAGCTCGCTCGTGACGACCTGGGCCGCCTTCAGCAGGGCCGTCTGCTGCTCGAGCCGCCGGACGTTCTCGTCGAGCAGCTGCGCCGCGTGGATTGCGATCGCCACCTCTCTGGCGACGGCCTCCGCGAGCGCGATCTCCGCCTCGGACCACTCGCCCGCCTCGGAACGGTGCAGCCCGAAGACGCCGATCATGCGGTCGAAGGCGACGATCGGCGTGGCCAGCACGGCGATCGTGTCCAGGTCGAGGAGCGTCTGGATCCCACCGAGCTCCGGATCCTCGAGCTCCGGCGCTGCGCGGATGTCTCCGAGCGATACCGTCCGGCGCTCGCGAGCGGCGAGATTGCTGACGGCCAGCCGGTCGGCGGAGCCTCCGATCGGGACGAATCCTTCGGCATCCCACTCGGCGCGGATCGGCATCGGGCCGGCGGGGTCACCGAGCCTGACGAAGCAACGTGTGACGCCGGTCGCCATGCCGGTTTCCGCGACGGCGACGCGAAGCACCGCCTCGAGGTCGAGCTCGGAACGCACCTTGCGGCCGATCGAGGCCACCAGCCGCTCGCGCTCCAGCGCGTCGTCCAGCGCGTCGGCCGAGCGGGTGCGATCGAGGGCGAGCGCAGCCTCGGCGGCGAGCGCTTGGAGCAATGCGAGCTCGTCGCCGGTGAAGATCCGTGGTTCCTGCGTGGTCGCGATCACGAGCACGGCCTGCACGGCATCGTCCGCGACGAGCGGGGCGAAGACAGCGCTCTTGGCCCCGACTTTCTCGGCCAGGCGCCGGCTCACCTGAGGCGACCCGTCGACATCGTCGACGACGACTGGACTGCCCTGGCGCACCGCGCTCGCAATCCCCGACGGTTCCTGCTCGAAGTCGAGTGAGACGTCCCGCCACCACTCGGTATCGCCGTTGCGGGCCAGGGCCAGCAGGCCCGATCCGCGCTCGCCGCCTTCGTCGACGACAGCGAGACCCGCGAAGTCGATCTCGAGGAGCGAGAAGCATTCCTCGAGCAGGGTTCGCGCGACCGTCTGCTCGTCGCGTGCCCGGGCAAGCGTGCTCGAGAGGGATGCGATCGCCGTCAACTGGCGGTCGGGAGCCGCGGGCGCCTCGCCGGCCTCCGGCCCGGATCGCGGCGCTGCAGCGCTCGGCGCTCGACTTTTGTTGCGTCGAAGGAACATCAGCGAGCCTGTGAGGGGGTCACTGGGCATACGGATGATAGGACTAGGCGGCTGGCCGCGCCAGCACGCGGGAATTTGGATCGAGAAACGGCTATACGCCTTGCAAAAATGGGCCGTCCGGCCTATTCACAACCGCCTGGAACCTCGTTAGCTTGACCGCACTGGGCGATGCGAACCGCGGTGTAGTGCGTTCCTGGCCACGAAGGGCCGCGGTGAGCAATCTGGGAGGCCCGCCGCACTGACCCCCCGAGCGGCGGGCTTTCCTATTAATCCGCACAGAAGCTCATAGGGCCGGCGCTACGATGGGCCTCATGGTGAAACGCGTGCTGCTGGCGTCTCCGCGTGGATACTGCGCGGGAGTCGAACGAGCCGTCGACACCGTCGAGAAGCTTCTCGACCTGCACGGGCCGCCTGTCTACGTCCGCAAGCAGATCGTCCACAACGCGCACGTCGTCCGCGACCTCGAGGCGCGCGGCGCCGTCTTCGTCGACGACGAGCGCGAGGTTCCCGAGGGCGAGACAGTCGTGCTCTCGGCCCACGGCGTGGCGCCCGAGGTCTACGGCAACGCGCAGGCGCGAGGGCTGACGACAATCGATGCCACCTGCCCCCTCGTAGCGAAGGTGCACGTCCAGGCGCGCCGCTACGCCGCCGACGGCTACACGATCCTGCTCATCGGCCACGCGGGCCACGAGGAGGTCGTCGGGACGATGGGCGAGGCGCCCGACGCGACCATTCTCGTCCAGTCGGTTGCCGACGCCGAGGCGCTCGACCTTCCTCCCGACGCACGGGTCGCCTACATCACGCAGACGACGCTCTCCGTGGACGAGACCGGCGAGATCATCCAGGCCCTTCGCAGGCGGTTTCCCCAGATCCATGCGCCGAAGAAGGAAGACATCTGCTACGCGACCTCGAACCGGCAGTGGGCGGTCAAGGACCTGCTCGAAGAGGTCGAGCTGCTGCTCGTCATCGGGTCGAGCAACTCGTCGAACTCGAATCGGCTCGTCGAGGTCGCACGGGCAAGTGGCGTCGCGGCGCACCTGATCGACGACGAGTCCGACATCGACGAGGCGTGGCTCGATGAGGCGGAGACTGTCGGCGTCACGTCGGGCGCATCGGCACCTGAGAAGCTCGTCGAGCGAGTCTGCGACTGGTTCCGCGCGCACGGCGTCCAGGAGATCTCGGCACGACGGATCGTCGACGAGGACGTCGAGTTCCGGCTGCCCGTCGAGCTGCGCCGCGAGCTCACGCTTGCCGAGAGCCAGTCCTAAGGATGCATCGAGGCTAGTTTCCCTCCAGCTCAGACCGGCGGAAGCAGTCGACGACGTGATCGTTGACGAGCCCGGTTGCCTGCATGAACGCGTAGCAGACCGTCGGCCCGACGAAGCGGAAGCCCTTCTTCTTCAGGTCCTTGCTCATCGCCCGTGACTCCTCGGTCTCTGCGGGGATCTCGCCGACCGTCTTCCAACGACCGACAATCGGCTCGTCGTCGACGAAGCTCCACAGGTACTCGCTCAGGCTCTCCAGCTCGAGCACTCGCCGTGCGTTGTTCACCGCCGACTCGACCTTGAGGCGGTTGCGGACAATGCCCGGGTCCACGAGCAGCCGTTCGACGTCCCGCTTGGTGAACCGCGCGACCTGCTCCGCATCGAAGTTCGCGAACGCCTTTCGATAGCCGTCGCGCTTGCGGAGGATGGTCGACCACGAAAGCCCTGCCTGCGCGCCCTCGAGCGTGAGCATCTCGAAGAGGTGCCGATCGTCGCGGGAGGGGACGCCCCACTCCTCGTCGTGATAGGCGACGTAGGCGGGATCGGCC
>DASWDJ010000015.1:0-15939 GCA_036395295.1 Gaiellaceae bacterium
TCCGAAGTGCGGGTTCGCCGACGTGATGCCGTACGCGAACTCGTGCAGGTTCGTCTTGCCGACGTTGGCGTAGCCCGCGGCCTCGAGCTTGCTGACCGCCTCTGCGCTCTTCTCGGGCACGTGCTCGGCGTAGACGATCGAGCCGTAGGTCGTCGTCAGGCCGGCCGTGTCGAAGAGATCCTTGACCGCGAGCGGGATGCCCTCTGCGGGCTGCTCCGGTCTCGCGAGGTAGATCCCCTGAGGCGCCGCTTGCGGCGCCGCCTTCAGGACGCTCGAGCTTCGCTCGTGCGTCTGTCTGAAATGACCGGTCGATCCAGCCGACTTCGAACCAAACGATCTAGGCTCGTCGAGCATGAGAGTTCACGACTGTAACTGGATGCAGCTCGAGGATTACCTGCAGCGGGACGACCGCATCGTGTTGCCGATCGCGTCGACCGAGCAGCACGCCTATCTGTCGCTCGGAACCGACAACATCCTCGCCGAGCGCGTCTCGGTCGAGGCCGCTGAGCCGCTCGGGGTTCCCGTCCTGCCGGTGCTCTCCTACGGGATCACGCCGCGCTTCGCCGCCTATCCCGGCAGCCCGACGCTGCGGGTCGAGACCTTCATCGCCGTCGTCACCGACCTGCTCGACTCGCTGAGTGGTCAGGGGTTCCGCCGCATTCTCATCGTCAACGGCCACGGCGGGAACACACCGGCACGGTCGGCCGCCTCACAGTGGGGCGCGCAGCACATCGATGCGCGCGTCCGCTACCACGACTGGTGGGACAGCCCGCGCGTGATGGAGGTCGTCCGCGAGATCGATCCCGAAGGCTCGCACGCATCGTGGATGGAGAACTTCCCGTGGACGCGGCTGCCCGGGGTCGAGCTTCCGAGCGAGCCGAAGCCGCCCGTGGAGGCTTCGGTCCACGATCCAGTCGAGTTCCGCAGGATCGTCGGGGACGGCTCCTTCGGCGGGGCTTATCAGCACTCGGACGAGGAGATGCTGCGCATCTGGCAGGCGGGGGTCGAGGAGGTGCGCGAGCTGCTCGAAAACGGCTGGGATTGAACAGGCTTAGTCGAGCGCGAGGTAGACGAGCGCGACCCCGATCGTTCCCGCGAACAGCAGCAGGAAGATCGCGAAGAGGCCGAGTCCGAAGAGCACGTGGCTCCGCTCCTCCTCATAGGTCGCCTCACGGGGAAGGTGCTCCGACTGCGGCCGGTAGGGCTCGGGGATTTGCTCGGTCATGCGAGCACCGCGTCAAGGGCCATGGCGACGAAGAGCAGCGCGAGGTACGCCAGCGAGTAGTGGAAGAGCAATCGCGCGCGCGCGGGCGTTCGTTCGCGCCGCAATCGCCAAGCGAGCCAGAGGAAGGCGACGCCGAGCGCGGCCGCCGAGACGAGGTAGACGAGACCGAACATTCCCCAGAGGGCCGGGGCGAGCGTAAAGACGACGAGCGCCGCTGTGTAGAGCACGATCTGGCGCGCGGTCTCGTCCTCGCCGCGTACGACGGGCAGCATCGGCACCCCCGCGGCCGCGTAATCCCGCTTGATGAGCAGCGCGAGCGCCCAGAAGTGCGGCGGCGTCCAGAGGAAGACGACGGCGAAGAGGACGAGCGCGGGCAGGGTCAGGTTTCCGGTCGCGGCCGCCCAGCCGACGAGCGGAGGCACCGCTCCCGCCGCACCGCCGATGACGATGTTCTGCGGAGTCGACCGTTTCAGCAGCCGCGTGTAGACGAGCACGTAGAAGAGGTTCCCGACGAGTGCGAGCTGGGCGGTCAGCGGGTTGACGACGCCGGCGAGCAGGGCGAACGAGAGCGCCGATAGCGCAAGCCCGAACTCGAGCGCATAGGGCGCCGGAATGCGCCCTGCCGCGACCGGACGCGAGCGCGTGCGTTTCCCCATCAGCCGGTCGATGTCGGCATCGAGGACGTGGTTGAGGGCGCTCGCTCCTCCGCAGGCAAGAGCAAGTCCGGCCATCGTCGCCATGATCAGCCCTGGCCCTGGCAGTCCTCGCGCGCCCACGAGCATCCCGCAGAAGCCGGTCAGAAGCAGCAGGGTCATGATCCGCGGCTTCGTCAGCGTCAGGTAGTCGCGCGGAGCGCCGGCCGGGACCGACTCGCCTTTGAAGGTCAGAGCAGCGACGATGACGGAGGCCGAGAAGGCAACGGCCGCGAGGGCAAGGTGGAGACCTGGAGCCGTAACGGCGGCCGCGAGGCCGAAGAGGACAAGGGCGGCCACCGCCGGAGCGAGCAGCCTGCGGTACGTGACCCACGCGGCCGCAGCGACCGCGGCGAGCGGAGGCAGCGCGAGCGCGGCCAGTATCCGGTGGCCTGCGCCGAGCCCGACCGCGCCGGAGACGACCGCGAGCAGCGTCGCTGCGCCGCCGCCGAGCGCCGTCAGGCGCAGCCAGGGACTCGGCCTCATACGCGCCGCTCCCAGATCCGCCGGCGCAGGTCTCGCAGAGGTCGCGCGCTCGTCACGTAAGGAACCTTGTCGAAATTGTGCGGAGGAGGCGGCGAGGTCGTGTACCACTCGAGCGTGTCGCCGAGCCAAGGATCGTTCCCGGCCCGTGTGCCCGCCCGCTTGCGCGTCCAGAGCGCGTTGCCGACGAAGACGAGGATCCCAGCGGCCATCACGAACGCGCCGACGGTCGAGATCGTGTTGTAGACCTCCCAGGCGCCGCCCTGGTCATACGTGTAGATCCGCCGCGGCATGCCGAGCAAACCGAGCATGTGCTGCGGGAAGAACGCGAGGTTGAAGCCGATGAAGAGCAGCCAGAAGTGCCACTTCCCGAGCTTCTCGTCCAGCAGACGTCCGAAGATCTTGGGCCACCAGTAGTAGAGCCCGGCGAAGATCCCGAACATCGAGCCGCCGAAGAGCACGTAGTGCAGGTGGGCGACCACGAAGTACGAGTCCTGAGCCTGCCAGTCGAAGGGGAACGTAGCGAGGAAGATCCCGGAAAGTCCGCCGATCGTGAAGAGCGCGATGAAGCCCAGCGCGAACAGCATCGGGGTGTCGAAGATCAGGTTGCCGCGCCAGGTCGTCGCCAGCCAGTTCAGGATCTTCACGCCGGTGGGGACGGCGATGATCATCGACGAGATCATGAAGAAGCCCAGCAGCGGCGTGGCCAGCCCGACGGTAAACATGTGGTGCGCCCACACGAGCAGCGAGTAGAAGCCGATCGCCACCGTCGAGAAGACGATCGCCGTGTAGCCGAAGATCGGCTTGCGGGAGAAGACGGGGATCACCTCCGAGATGATCCCCATCACGGGCAGGATCATCACGTAGACCTCGGGGTGCCCGAAGAACCAGAAGACGTGCTGCCACAGCACGGCGTTCCCCCCGGCCGAGGGGTCGAAGAAGTTCGTGCCCGTGTGGCGGTCGAGGAGCAGGAGGGTGAGTCCGGCCGAGAGCGCAGGCAGCACGACGATCAGCAGCGCTGCATAGACGTCGATCGACCACACGAACAGCGGGACCCGCATCCAGGTCATCCCCGGGGCGCGCAGCCGGTGGATGGTGACGACGAAGTTGATGGCGCCGAGCAGCGAGGAGATCGAGAGGATGTGGAGCGAGAGGATGAGGAAGTCGACCCCGTCGCCTCCAAGCCGCTCCGAGAGCGGCGCGTAGATCGTCCAGCCGGTCTTGGGAGCACCGCCGGACGCGAAGAAGCTCGAGAAGAGGGTGAGGCCGCCGAAGAGGAAGAGCCAGTAGGAGAGCGCGTTCAGGCGCGGGAAGGCGACGTCGCGCGCGCCGATCATCAGCGGGACGAGAAAGTTCCCGAAGCCGGCCAGGATGGGGACGACGACGAGGAAGACCATCGCGGTCCCGTGCAGCGTGAAGACCTCGCTGTAGGAGTCGCGCGTGAGGAAGTGCTCGTTCGGCTGCGCGAGTTGGGTGCGCATGAGCAACGACAGGACGCCGCCTGCACCGAAGAAGACGAGGCAGGTGACGAGATAGAGGATCCCGATCCGCTTGTGGTCGACGGTCGTGATCCAGCTCGTCACCAGGCCCCGATGCCACGGAAGCGGATAGGCGGGGGTCTCTGCCCTAACCGCCACTCGCGAACCTCTGCTTGACGTACTCGGCGAGTGCGTTCAGCTGCCGCTCGTTCCACCCGCGGCCGACCGGGGGCATCGCGTTCTTCCCGTTCCGGAGCAGCTGAATGAGCCGGTCGCGCTGCGCCAGGGTTGCGTTGCCTTGGAGAGGCGGCCCGATCAGGCCCTTGCCGCTGAGCCCGTGGCAGGGACCGCACGCGCCCTCGAATGTCTGCTTTCCGAGCTCCGCGCCCGCCGTCAGCTGGGCGGAAACCCACCTTTCATACTCGGCCTCCGGCACTGCTCGGACGCTGGCGACCATGAGCGCGTGCTGGACGCCGCAGAACTCGGCGCATTGCCCTTTGTAGGTGCCCGGATCGTTCGCGAGGAACCAGGTTCGGTTCGTCTTGCCCGGGATCGCGTCCGTCTTGCCGGCGAGCGCCGGGACCCACCAGCTGTGGGCGACGTCGTTTGCCGGCGCGGTGATCTCGAGCTCGATGGGCCTTCCGGCCGGGACGCGGAGCTCGTTCACCGAGACCGCTCCATTCGGGTAGGTGTAGCGCCAGTAGAACTGGCGCCCCTCGACCTTCACGGTCATCTTCGGGCCCGCCGCGCCGGCTGAGGGCACGTTCTTGATGCCGCCGAGCTTGTAGAAGACGACGCTGATGATCGCGGCGACGATGAGAACGGGAATCGCCGTCCAGATCAGTTCCAGCCGCTGGTGCCCGCGGATCTGCGGGCCCTCGACGTCACGCCTGCGATCGGGGCTTCGGAAACGGAAGACGAACAGGAGGAGGGCACCCTCGACCAGCACGAAGATTCCGCCGGTAATCGAGAGCAGGACCCAGTGCAGATCCCTGATTCCCTCCGCGTTCGGCGAGCGCGCCGGAGGAGCGATGCCGCCGTTGCCGGCGACGGCGCTCCCCGCAAAGACGAGCGTCAGCGCTAGGAGGCTCAGCGAAGCGACAAGGAGCTTCCGGCGCAAGGCGCTGGCATTCTATGAAGGTGCCTCCGGGAGGGCCACATTGAGCCGGGTGTCGCATGCTTGAGCAGGCGCGGGTCACCCTTCCCGCTGAGGTCACGGAGCCGTTCGAGGTCTACCTGAACGGCGTCCGGCAACAACCCGGAAGTGACTTCGAGGTCGAGGACGGAGCGCTCGTCTTCGAGCGTCGCCTCGCCCACGAGGGGAGGCTCGGCTTCTGGCGCTGGCTCTCCCTCTTCCTGGGCGTCGCGGGCACGTACCGGCAGAACGACAGCGTGGATGTCGTTTACCAGTCGGGCGGGCGCCGCGTGGTCGCGAGCGGGCTGCCTATCGAATCGTCAGGAACTCGTTCGCCGAGCTGACGGAGAGGCCGGGCGTCGTGCCGCCGCCGAGCACGTAGACACGGTGGCCGACCGCGACGACGCCCAGCCCGTGCCGGGGTGTCGGCAGATTCGGAAGCTTGCTCCACCGGCGGCGCCTGACGTCGAAGCGATAGACAGTGCGGATCGTCCCGGGCGGCGACTCCCCGCCGACCGACACGACCGAGTGGCCGACGCCTGCCGCCCCGGTCCCGCCGCGCTTGCCGGGAAGCCGCGGCAGCCGCTTCCACTTGCCGGTCTGTGGGTTGTAGACCTCGAGCAGTGCGAGATTGGTGTCGAATCCGGCTGTGCGTCCGCCGAGGGCGTAGACACGCCCGCCGAGCGCGGTCACGCCGAGATGCTCGCGCGGCGTCGGCCCTCGGCGCGTAGCCCAGCGATTGCGGGCGATGTCGTAGACGAGCGTCGACCTCGCCAGCCGGAGCGCCAGACTCGGCTGGGCGCTCATCGACGAGGCCACGCCGCCGACGACGTACAGCTTTCCGTTCGCGACCGCCGCTCCGCCCGCGGCGCGCTGCTCGGGCATCGGCGCCAGCCTCGTCCAGGAGCCGCCAGAATACGCGAAGAGCCTCGACAGGGGTGACCTTCCGGGCCCGTAACCGCCGACGACGTAGAGCTTGCCCCGGTAGCCGGCCGCCATCGCGTGGTCGACGGGCAGCGGCAGGTCGGGCACCCGGCGCCAGCTGCCCCCGGCGGGCGAGTACGCGTCGACTCGCGGCGACCTCTGTCCGTCGGCGGTGAAGCCCCCGACGACGTAGATCTGCCTGCCTACGAGCGCGGCCGCCACTTCCCCGCGCGGGACCGGCAGCGGGGCGCCTCGTCCCCACGTCGGCAATCCTGCGCCGCCGGTGAGAGCGATCGTGCCGAGCATGATCGTGACGACGCGCATGCGCGGCACGAAGGGTAGAGCCGGGCGAACCCCGCGGCGTTTGCCGGCTGCAATGCCGCAATTGCCTTCGCCGGCAAGAAGCCGTCACCCGGCTCGTCTCAATAGATGC
Organism: Gaiellaceae bacterium; assembly: GCA_036395295.1. GTDB lineage: Bacteria > Actinomycetota > Thermoleophilia > Gaiellales > Gaiellaceae > VAXT01. Next base: position 6,371 of record DASWDJ010000015.1, read on the forward strand.
CGTCCGAGCCTGATTCCTGCGGTCAGCTCAGTAACGTTCGGCGGTCGAGCAGGACGGTGCGGAGTGAGCTTGTCGTTTACGAGCGTGCTCGTCGTGGCGGCAATCGCGTTTCTGGCGCCGCTCCTTCTCGGCCTCCTGCCCCGCGCGCCGCTGCCCGCCGTCGTGCTCGAGCTCGTGGGCGGGATCCTCGTCGGCCCCTCGGTGCTCGGCTGGGCGGAGGTGGACTCGCCGGTGCGGACGCTGTCGCTGCTCGGCCTCGCGTTCCTGCTCCTGCTTGCCGGGCTCGAGGTCGACTTCGACCGTCTGCGGGGCCGCCTGCTCGGAGTCGCTGCTCGGTTTCGTCCTCTCCTTCGCGCTCGCGCTTGCCGCCGCTTTCGCCTTCCATGCTGCCGGCTTCGCCAAGTCTCCGCTCCTGCTCGCGATCATGCTCTCGGCGACCTCGCTGGGGGTCGTCATCCCAGTCCTGAAGGACGCTGGGGAGAGCGGATCTCAACTCGGACAGCTTGTGCTCGCCGGGGCGACGATTGCGGACGTGGCGACGATCGTCCTCCTGTCGCTCTTCTTCTCGGCCGAGTCCGGCAGCACCGCAACGCGCGCGATCCTGCTCGGCCTCTTCGCTGTCTTCGCAGCGGCCGTCGGGCTTGCCATCCTCGGCGCCGAGCGCTCTCGGCGGCTGACCGACATGCTCGTCCGTCTCCAGGACAGGACGGCCCAGATCCGCGTGCGCGGTGCCTTCCTCCTGCTGGCCGCCTTCGTCGTCCTTGCCGACCGCTTCGGCATCGAATCGATCCTCGGCGCCTTCATCGCCGGCGCCGTCCTCAAGTTGGTCGACCGCGACCGGATGATGACGCACCCCTTCTTCCACCGGAAGCTGGAGGCCGCTGGCTACGGGGTCTTCGTGCCGTTCTTCTTCGTCACTGCGGGCCTGCAGCTCGACATCGACGCGCTCGGCAACGGTTCGACCCTCGCGCGGGTGCCGCTCTTCGTCGCGGCCCTACTCGCCGTGCGCGCCCTACCTGCTGTCACTTACAGAGGAAGCGTCGAGACACCTGCCGTCGTCGCGGCGGGTCTGCTCCAGGCAACCACGCTCGGCTTCCTCGTCGTCGCGGGGCGAATCGGAATGGACCTCGGCCTCCTGAGCGAAGCGAACGGGGCGGCGCTCGTCGCCGCCGGCCTCGTCTCGGTGCTGATCTTCCCGTCGGCCGCGCTGAGCGTCCTGCGCGGCCGGATGGCAACGGCGCGAATGGCGCCTGCCGCAGACATTCAGGAGTGCCGCAGCCGCTCGATCCCTGCCGCTGCCCGCTCGAGAGCGTCTTCGTCGAAGCAGAACGGCACGGAATTCGGTATCTCGTGGATGGGCCCGTCGAGCGAGTCCGAGCCGGCGGCGCCGTTGAGCGCGTAGCGAATGGGGATCTCGTGGCAGACGACGAGCACCGAGGAGTGCTTCGTCTCCAGGAGGCGTCGGTACGCGAGGGCGTAGCGATCAGCCGCCGCGTCGAGGCTCTCTCCTCCGGGAAAGGCTTCGTGTCGCGCGTGGTGCGCCTTCCAGGCACGGTAATCCGCGACCGCCAAACCTTCGAGCTCTCCGATTGCGACGTCATCGAAGAGCGGCTCCGTCTCCACTCGCACGTCGCGGCCGGCCACGACGATCTCAGCCGTCAGTCGCGTCCGCGGGAAACGGGTGTGAATACACACGTCCAGCGGCAGGTTTGCGAGCTGGGCGCCGAGGAGGCGAGCCTCTTTCCTGCCCTGCTCGGTGAGTGGCACGTCGAGCGCCGGATCGCCGGTCACCCGCTGCTCGAGGTTCAGCGTCGACTGAGCGTGGCGTGCGAGGACGAAGAGCCGCATGGCGGCCGGCGGGTCAGCTCTTCCAGTCGCGGAAGACGCCGAGCAGCGCGGCCCCAGCCTCGGGGCTGACGTCCTCGGGCGTGAGCCGGCCGACGAGCTCGATCGTCGCTCGCATCTGCTCCACGTACGCGGTGCACCCGCGACACGGCTCCAGATGCGCCTCGAAGCGGGCGCTCTGCTCGGCCGAGAGCGCACCCTCGAGGTAGTCGGTCACGAGCTCGACGAGCTCCTGGCAACTCAGCCGCTCAACAGTTTCCGTCACTGATCCTCCGAGAGGTACTCCTCCAGCGCGCGCCTCACCTTGGAGCGGGCGCGGTGCAGGAGCACTCTCTGATTGGTCTCGGTGAGCTCGAGGGCGTTACAGACTTCCTCGCCGCTCCAGCCCTGGACGTCGCGAAGTGTGATCACGGCGCGCTGCGCCGCCGGCAAGCGTTCGATCGCCTCGTCGATCACGCGCTGCGTCTCCTCTCCCAGGAGCCGCTCCTCGGGCCACTGCGTCGGCGGCGCGGCCCAGTGTCCGGGCCAGCGCGGGTGCTCCGGATCCAGGAAGCGGTCGGCGTCGACCGCCGATTCCGGGACGCCCTCCGGGTTCCGCAGCGCCGAGAAGGGAATCGTCCGCCCCTCGCGCTCGGCGCGAGTCTTTGCCCGGTTGGCGAGGATGCGAAAGATCCACGTCTTCAGCGAGGAGCGCCCCTCGAAGCGGTCGATCCCGTTCAGAACCGCGAGCCACGTCTCCTGGACGACCTCCTCGGCGATGGCACGGCTCGAGACGTAGATCTGCGCCACACGCACGAGCGCTGCCTGGTACATGCGGATCAGCTCCTCGAAGGCACGCTCGTCGCCGCCCCGCAGGGCTTCGATCAGTTGCAGCTCCTCGAGTTGGACGGCGTGCTCCACGACTCGACTGTAACGAGTCTCAACTGGTAGAGACTGAGGCGGCATGAAGGCGATAGCCGTCCATCCGGGCAGGCCGATGTCGATCCACCTTGCCGACCTTCCCGAGCCTTCCGTCGACGACGTGCCGGGCCGGCGCGGCGTCCTCGTCGAGGTGCTGCGGGTCGGGGTCGACGGAACGGACAAGGAGATCAACGAGGCGCAATACGGCATGGCGCCCCCCGGAGACGACTTCCTCGTCATCGGGCACGAGAACTTCGGGCGCGTGCTCGAGGTGGGGCCGAACGTCCCGAGCACGATCGAGCCGGGAGGGCTCGTCGTCTCCACTGTGCGCCGGCCGGGCCACTCGATCTACGACGAGATCGGGCTTCAGGATATGACGACGGACGACACGTACTACGAACGCGGCATCAACCTCCTGCACGGCTATCTCGCCGAGCGCTATGTCGAGGACAGCGCGTACGTCGTACCCCTGCCCGAAACCCTGCGCGAGGTCGGAGTCCTGCTCGAGCCGACGACCGTGGCCGAGAAGGGAATCAACCAAGCGTACGAGATCCAGCGGCGACTGCGGGTCTGGCAGCCCCGGCGGGCGGCGGTACTCGGTTCGGGGACGATCGGCCTGCTTGCCGCGCTCGCGCTCCGTCTGCGTGGACTCGAGGTCATCTGCTACTCGCTCCCGAGAGGGCCGTATTTGAACAGCGACCTGATCGAGGAGCTCGGCGGGACCTATGTCTCATCGCAGGACATGTCTCTTTCCGATGTGGCCGAGAGGCACGGCCCCTTCGACGTCATGTTCGAGGCGACCGGCTTCAGCCCGCTCGTCTTCGAGGCGGCGGCGGCGCTCGGCAAGAACGGCGTGCTCGTGCTCGCCAGCGTCACCGGCGGCGACCGCAGGGCTGAGGTGCCCGCCGACAGGATCAACCAGGGCTTCGTGCTCGGAAACAAGGTGATGGTCGGAACGGTGAACGCCTCCCGCGAGGACTTCGAACGCGGCGTCACTGACCTGATCAAGGCCGAGGCGATCTACCCGGGCTGGCTCGGCAAGCTCCTGACGACTCCGGTCCGCGGGCTCGACCGTTACGAGGAGATGATCGAGCACCTCGCGCAGGCCGACGGGATCAAGGTCTACGTGGAGGTGAAGGGAAGCACATGAGCCCAGAGCGATACCCGCCGATCTCCGACTACGCACTCATTTCCGATTGTCACTCGGGCGCGCTGGTTTCGAAGGACGGCTCGATCGATTGGTGCTCGTTCCACCGCTTCCAGGCCCCGCCTGTGTTCGCCCGCCTGCTCGACTGGGGCAAGGGTGGCTTCTTCCGGATCGCCCCGACCGATGACTACGCGACGACGCGGCGCTATCTCCCGAGGACGAACGTCTTGGAGATGCGCTTCCAGACCGAGAACGGAGTGTTGGTCCTCACCGACTGCTTCGTTCTCCACCTCGGTGAAGGTCATCCTGAGCATCGCCTGATCCGGCACGTCCGCTGCGAGGAGGGCGAGGTCGCCGTGAAGGCGAAGTTCGAGCCGCGATTCGACTACGGGATCACTGAGCCTCGCGTCGAGCAGCTCGAGGACGACCTCGCCATTGCTTACGGCGGGCCCGACGCGCTCGTGCTCCAATCAGATCTGCCGATCGCCACCGCGGACGTCTCCGCCTGCGCGGTCGCCGGCACCCTGAAGGAGGGTGAGGACGCCTACGTCGTCCTCACCTGGCAGCTTCCGCACGAGCTCGATCCCGAGCGGCTTTCGCACCGCCAGATCCGGAAGGAGCTGGAGTCGACCGTCCGCTCGTGGGAGGAGTGGTCCGATCTGTGCAGCTACCAAGGGCCTTACCGTGAGCAGGTGATCCGGAGCGCGCTCGTGCTGAAGGCGCTCACGAACGGGCCCACGGGGGCGATCATCGCTGCGGCGACGACATCGCTTCCGGAGGAGATCGGCGGCGAGCGCAACTGGGACTACCGCTTCTCGTGGCTGCGCGACTCGGCCCTGACGCTGAACGCGCTCTTCGCTCTTGGCTATTCGCAGGAGGCCCACGACTACATGGCCTGGCTCCGCCGGACTACCGCTGGCCGGGCGAAGGCTCTGCAGATCATGTACGGCGTCGGCGGCGAGCGGTACCTGCCGGAGATCGAGCTCGACCATCTCGAGGGCTACCGCGGCTCACGGCCGGTACGAATCGGTAACGGCGCCGCGTCGCAGTTCCAGCTCGACACGTTCGGGGAGCTGCTGGACACGGCCTGGCTCTACCGCCAGCGGGGTGGCGAGATCGACGAGGTCTTCTGGGAGTTCCTGACGCGTGTCGGGGGCGCTGTCACGGAGAAGTGGTCCGAGCCCGACCAGGGCATCTGGGAGATCCGCGGCGAGCCTCGGCACTTCGTCTATTCGAAGGTGATGGCCTGGGTCGCGCTCGATCGGCTGCTGAAGCTGGCCGAGGCCGACGGGCGCGAGGGCGACCTCGAAGGCTGGCGCGCGGCGCGGGACGAGATCCAGGAGCAGGTCGAGCGTGACGGAGTCGATCCGGAGAGCGGGGGTTTCACGCAGTCCTTCGGCGACGGCGGCAAGCTCGACGCCTCGAACCTCATGATCCCCATCGTCGGCTTCGTCGAGCACACCGACCCGCGGGCGCGGGCGACAGTCGAAAGGATCGTCGCCGAGCTCTCCGCAGACGGATTCGTCTACCGCTACGTCACCGACGGCGTCGACGGGCTCTCCGGGGACGAGGCGACGTTCGCCATCTGCTCGTTCTGGCTCGTTGAGTGCCTCGCGCGGGCGGGCGAGACCGAGCGGGCGCGCGAGCTCTACGAGCGGCTGCTCTCGTTCTGCAACGACGTGGGGCTGCTGGCGGAGGAGATCGACCCGCACTCGGGCGAAATGCTCGGCAACTTTCCCCAAGCGTTCTCGCACCTCGGCATCATCCTGGCCGCGATCGCGCTCGACATGCCCGAAAAATCGATGACGACGATGGAGAGCGCAGAGGGGGTCAGACCCCGATGAAAGGTGTGACAGTTCTCAAGGACGCTGAGAGGAACCAGCGTTATGTGTAACGGCAGGCGTCCGCGCGAGTCGATTCGGGATGACGAGGAGAAGGAGGTTCTTGGATGGACCGCTATGACCTGATCGTGCTCGGGGCAGGCTCGGCGGCGCGCGACGGCGCGGCGAAGGCGATGAAGAAGTACGAGGCCAAGGTCGCACTCGTCGAGAGCGCCCGCTGGGGCGGGAGCTGTCCGAACGTGGCCTGCAAGCCAACGAAGGCCTACCTCGTCGTCGCGGAGCTGATGCGCGACATCAACCAGATCGCCGGCAAGCTCGGGATCGAGGTCGGGCCGGCGCGAATCGACATGGCGCGCGTCAAGGCGCGCAAGGACTCGCTCAAGAAGCCGCAACCGAAGTGGGTCGAGGACCTGAACGGCGCCGGCTTCGACACCTACGAAGGCGAGGCGACTCTGCTCGACGCCCGCACGGTTCGAGTCAGCGACGAAGAGCTTTCCGCAGAGCGCATCCTGATCGCGACCGGCTCGCGCACGGCAGTGCCGCCGATCGAGGGGCTCGACGACATCGACTGGATCGACCACGTGTCCGCGCTCGAGCTGACGGAGCTGCCTGAGTCGCTACTCATCCTTGGTGCCGGGCCCGTCGGACTCGAGTTCGCACAGATCTTCGCGCGCTTCGGCTCGCAGGTGACGGTCGTCCAGGGCGCGGACCGCATCTCCCCGCGCTCGGACCGGCAGGCAGCGGAGGAGCTGCACGCCGTGCTCGAGGAGGATGGGATCGAGATCCTCCTCTCGTCGACGGTGAAGAGCGTCCACCGCGACGGCAACCAGGTGGTGGCGATTGTCGGCCCGCGCGAGCGTGAAGCCGAGGACTCCCGCGAGCTCCTGGTCACGCACGTCCTGCTGGCGTCGGGCCGGGCGCCGAACGTGGAGGCGCTGAGGCTGGAGGAGATCGGCATCGAACGCGACCGCGCCGGGATCGTCATCGACGAGCACATGCGCACGTCGGTTGAGGGCATCTGGGCCGCGGGCGACGTCACCGGCAGGTACCAGTTCACCCCCATCGCCCAGTACCAGGCGCGCCTCGCGGTCGACGACATGTTCGGCGGCGACGCTCAGCCCGCGGACTACTCGGTCCTACCGACGGCGATTTTCACCGAGCCCGAGCTGGCCGGGGTCGGGCTCACCGAGCAGGAGGCGCGGGACCAAGGGCTCGAATACGAAGCGGTCGTGCACGAGCTGAAGCACGTCCAGCGCTCCTCGTACAAGGAGCAGAAGCGCGGTCTCTACAAGGTGCTCTTCGATCCTGGTTCACGCCGTGTGCTCGGGCTTCACGTCGTGGCGCCGAACGGCGGCGACATCGTCCAGGGCTTGTCCCTCGGGCTCAGGCTCGACGCGACGATCGACGACCTCGCGGCGATGCACCACGTGTTCCCGACCTTCGGCGAAGGGGTGAAAGCCGCGGCCGAGCAGGCCATGCCCGAGGTCGTCGGAATGGCCGAGGTCACGGCGTAACGTGACAACGTTTCGGCAGACTGTTGAGTGATGACAAAAATCCAGAAAACAGAGCAGGAGTGGCGCGCCGAGCTGACGCCCGAGCAGTACAACGTGCTGCGCGAGAAGGGGACGGAGCGGCCGTTCACCGGTGAGTACGACCACGTCTTCGAGCCCGGCACCTATCACTGCGCCGGCTGCGGAACCGAGCTCTTCGTCTCGGAGACGAAGTACGACTCGGGCTGCGGCTGGCCGGCCTTCTATGCGCCGGCGAGCGAGGAAGCGATCGACGAGGAGACCGACTCGACGTTCGGGATGGTGCGCACGGAAGTTCTGTGCGCGAGCTGCGGCGGCCATCTCGGCCACGTCTTCCCGGATGGGCCGCAACCGACCGGGCAGCGCTACTGCATCAACTCGGCGGCACTCAAATTGGAGGAGGAGTAGTGGAGAAAAAGGCAACGTTCGGAGCAGGCTGCTTCTGGGGCGTCGAGGCTGCGTTCAGGCAGCTCGACGGCGTCACGAAGACCGAGGTCGGCTATGAGGGCGGGACGCTCGAGAACCCGACCTACGAGGACGTGTGCTCGCACACGACCGGCCACGCGGAGGTCGTCCAGGTCACCTACGACCCAGAGCGGATCTCCTACGAGCAGCTGCTCGAGGTCTTCTGGGCGAAGCACGACCCGACCCAGCTCAACCGCCAGGGCTGGGACATCGGCGACCAGTACCGCTCGGTGATCTTGTTCGAGGACGACGAGCAGCGCGAGGTAGCCCTGCGCTCGAAAGCGCAGGAGCAGACCCGCCACGCGAAGCCCGTGGTCACGCAGATCGAGCCGGCGTCGACGTTCTACGTCGCGGAGGACTACCACCAGCAGTACCTGGAGAAGCGCGGCCGCTCGAGCTGCACGCCGGCGCTCCGGACAGCAGCCGCAAGCTAGAAACACTCGCGGCTGGCCCGCTTGGTGATTACCCGGCCGGCCTGGCTCAACCGCGGCGTGGCGGCCATCGGCGGCGCCAGCCTGCTGGCCGATCTCGGCTACGAGGTGCCGACGTCTCTTCTGCCCTCGTTCCTCTCGTCGACGTTGAGAGCGCCGGCGGCCGCGCTCGGGATCATCGAGGGCGTCGCCGATGGCCTGGGGGGAGTCGCGCGGCTCGCCGGCGGCGCGCTTGCGGACGACCCCGAGCGGCGGCGGGCGACTGCGGTCGGCGGCTACACGGCGACCGCCGTTCTCACGGCCCTCATCGGCGCTGCGACCTCGGTCTGGCAGGCCGGCGCCCTGCGGGTCGGCGGCTGGATCGCGCGCGGCCTGCGCGGGCCGGCACGCAGCGCTCTGCTCGCCGACGTCGTGCCGCCGTCCGCCTACGGGCGGGCCTACGGATTCGAGCGTGCCATGGACAATCTCGGCGCGATCGGCGGCCCCCTGCTCGCTCTCGGTCTCGTCGCCGCGGCCGGGGTTCGGACGGCGATTCTGCTCTCGGTGATTCCCGGCCTCCTGGCGGCGCTCGCCGTCGTGGTCGCGGTCAGGGCCGCACCGAGGCTCGAAGAGCGCGAGCGCAGGCCGCTTCGCCTCCGGGTGCGGCCGGTGCTCAGGGGCAGCCTGGGCCGTCTCCTCTGGGGCGTGACCGCCTTTGAGGTCGGCAATACAGCGGCGACGCTGCTCATCCTGAGAGCAACCGACCTGCTCACTCCAGCGCACGGCCACGGCGCGGCGGTGAAGCTCGGGCTCGCGCTCTACGCCGGCTACAACCTGGCCGCCTCGGTTGCCAGCCTTCCGGCCGGAGGGCTGCACGATCGCCGGGGAAGCGTCCTCGTGCTCTCGCTTGGGGTCGGATGCTTTCTCGTTGCGTATGCGGGCTTCGCCCTAGCGGGAGCCACGATCGTGCTGCTGGCTGCGCTCTTCCTGCTCGCCGGCGCCGGCAAGGGGCTCGTCGAGACGGCGGAACAGGCGGCGGTCGCGGCGCTCGCTCCGCCGGAGGTCCGAGGTTCGGCGTTCGGGATCCTGGCCGCGATCCAGAGCTTCGGAAATCTCGGCGCCTCGGTGACCGCCGGGTCGCTCTGGACGCTCGTCTCTCCGCGCGTCGCGTTCCTCTACCTCGCGGCGTGGATGGTCGTTGCGCTCATCGCCTTCATCCTCGCGCGCGTGGGGGTCGAAGAAGAAGGGTGATACCTTTGGTGTGCGCGCGCTCCCGACGAAAGCGGTCCAAATGCAGGAAACAATCATGCAGGGAACCATGATCTGGTTCAACGAAGCCAAGGACTACGGCTACATCTCGACGGAGCAAGGCGAGCGTCTGTACGTGCACGGCACAGGCTTCGCCGACGGGATTCGTCCGAAAGGGCGTTGC
>DASWDJ010000016.1:0-6584 GCA_036395295.1 Gaiellaceae bacterium
CCTGCTGTTGGATTGGACTGGTCTAAGGTGCCGACATGGCAGAGCGACTGAGGGTGTGGCTTACGGGCGGCCACGAGTGCGATCTCGACCTTGGAGAAGGCTCAGCCCGAGACCTGATGGAGAAGGTCGAGAACGCCGACGATCGCAGCTGGTTCTCGACGGACGACGGGCGCTCTCGTGTACGCGCGAGCGCGATCGTCAGGATCGAGGTCGAAGGTCGACCTGATACGCCGCACGACCCTGTCGAGCGGCGAAGCTCATAGAGAGGGGCACACATGCCCGAGAGCGGACTACCGATCCGGGTCTACAAGGGACACGACATGTGGCACGTCGACTACGGCGAAGGCGAGACCGAAGACCACACCAGCCGGGAGGAGGCCGAGGCCGCAGCCGACGCGGTCGCACAGGCCGAAGAGCGCACCGTGGTCGTCGAGGAATAACGACCTCGTCGCCACGTTCGAGCCAGCCGCCCGATAATTGCGAGCTCCGCTACGGCCTCGTCGGGGTCGAGCAGCCGCGCGATCAGCTGCGTCCCAGAGCCACTGCTCGAGCGCCGTCGTTGGCGGCCGGGCGGCTGTTGACCGGTTCGGGTGTGAGCAGCCCGAGCCTCCGGTGCGAGCGCTCGCGGTTGCAGTTCGTGTAGCTGCGCAGCGTGCGTTCGAGGTGGCGGCGGCCGAGGATCAGCAGCCAGTCGAGTGTGTCTACGTAGGGACGCCTCTGAGTCCCTAAATCGCCACGCTGAGAGGCGCGTTCGATCAGGGCGCCGGCAGCCGGTAGAGGCGCTCGGCGTTGCCGCCGAAGACCCGCTCGTCCTTCGCGTCCACGATCTGCTCGGCGAGCGAGACCACGGAGTCGTACGAACCCGACAGCGTGCAGACGGGCCAGTCAGATCCGAAGAGCAGCCGCTCCTCGCCGAACCACTCGAGCACCCGCGACGCGTACGGCAGGACATCCTCCGCACGCCACCGCTTCCAGGCGGCCTCCGTGACGAGGCCCGAGAGCTTGCACGACACGTGCGCGAGGCGGGCGAGCGGGGCCAGCCGCTCTGCCCACGGGTCCAGCTCGCCCGAAGCGATCGGCGGCTTGGCGATGTGGTCGATCACGAAGCGCAACTCCGGCAGGGCGCGGATCGTCTCGAGAGCGGCGGGCAGCTCCCGCGTTCGCACGAGCACGTCGTAGGCGAGCCCGGCCTCGCCGATCGCGCACAGGCCACGGCGTACGTCGTCGCGCAGGAGCCATTCCGGGTCGGGCTCGTCGTGCACCTGGTGCCGAATGCCCACCAGATAGCGCCCGCCCGGTCCTTCTCTCAGCTCGGCAACGGTCTCCGCCACTGCCGGGTCGGTGAGGTCGACCCAGCCGACGACGCCGCCCAGGAACCCCGTCGTCGCGGCGAGCTCGAGGTAACCGCGCGTCTCCTCGTGGCTCGGACAGGTCTGGACGAGGACAGCCCGGTCGAAGCCGTGCCGCTCGAGGTGGCCGCGCAGGTCCTCGGGTCCGAAGGACCGGCGGATCGCGTCCATCTCCGGCGTCATCCACCCGTAGCCGGCGAGCTCGGCCGAGCCCCAGAAATGGACATGCGCGTCGACCCTCACGGCGTCGGGGCATCCTTCCGGACGAGTCTCTCGGCGCGCAGCTCGTGCCAGAGCTCGACGGGCAACTCCAGCCGTAGCAGCGCGAGGTTCTCCTCCAGCTCCGCCACAGAGCGGGCACCGAGCAGGACGGAGGTCACGGCGGGATGGGCGAGCGGGAACTGGAGTGCCGCCGCCTTCAGCGGCACGCCGTGCCGCTCGCAGACGGCGTCGATGCGGCGGGCCCGCTCGAGCAGCTCCGGCGGCGCGAGGCTGTAGTCGTACGTGATTCCCGGCCGCGGGTCCGCGAGGATACCGCTGTTGAAGAGACCGCCGAGGATAACCGCGATTCCGCGTTCCAGGCAGAGCGGCAAGAGCTCCGCCAGTGCCGACTGGTCGAGCAGCGTATAGCGGCCGGCGAGGAGGAAGCAATCGAAGTCCGCGTCGCGCGCAAAGCGGACGAGCAACTCGACCTGGTTCATTCCGGCGCCGACGGCGTCGATCGTGCCATCCAACCGCAGGCGGTCGAGCGCTCGGTAGGCGCCACGCCGAGCCTGTTCGTAGTGCTCATCGGGGTCGTGGATGTGCAGCACGTCGATCCGGCCGAGGCCGAGCCGCTCGAGGCTCTCCTCGACCGAGCGCAGGACGCCGTCATAGCTGAAATCGAAGACCGGGTTGACGGGGCTGACGCCTGGCCAGCGCTTGAGACCGCCGGAGAGCTGGCTGTCGTCGGGCGGGGCGCCGGCGCGTAGCAGACGGCCGACCTTCGTGGCGAGGACAAAGTCGCCGCGCGGGCGGCACGCGAGCGCGGCGCCCAGGCGCTCCTCCGAGAGCCCGTGCCCGTACAGCGGCGCGGTGTCGAAGAAGCGCAGGCCGAGCTCCCACGCTCGGTCGATCGTGGCGCGCGCCGCCTCGTCGGCGACGACCTCGTACAGCCCGCCGAGTGCGGCCGTCCCGAGACCGACGCGCGTGACGGTCAACCCTGTGCCGCCGAGCGGAACCTCCTCCGTCGACTCCATTAGCCGAGCAAAGCGGCCGGCAGGTCGTCGGCGCTCGGAAAGCTCGTCTGCGTACCGCGCCCCTGGACGCTGAGCGCGGCGACCGCGTTCGATCGCTCGGCTGCGTCGACCGGACTGCGGCCGGCCGCGAGGAACGTGGCGAGCGCCCCGACGAAGGCGTCGCCGGCTCCCGTCGTGTCCACTGCCCGTACCGGCTCGACCGGGACCTCGGTCACGCTGTCGCCCTCGACGAGCAGGCACCCCTGGTCGCCCAGCGTCAGTGCCACCGCTCCCACGCCGCGGGCGAGCAACTCCCGCGCGGCCCCTTCGCCCGCGGGCATCCCCGTCAGCAGCTCGGTCTCAGGCTCGTTCGGGCAGATCACGTCGCTGAGCCGGAAGAGCTCGTCCGGCAGGTCGTCGCGGGCGGGCGCCGGATTGAAGATCGTCCGCACGCCCTCCTCGCGCGCGATCCGCAGCGCGGACAGGGTCGTCTCGACCGGCAGCTCGAGCTGGCAGACGACGACGTCGGCCGTCGCGATCGCCGGCCGGGCCCGCTCGAGGTCGTCCAGCGAGAGCAGGTCGTTGGCGCCGGTGACGATGATGATCGCGTTGCGCCCGTCGGGGTCGACAGCGATCGGCGCGACGCCAGAGAACGCGTCTTCGGTGAACGTAACGTGGGTCGTGTCGACGCCGTGGGCCCGGAAGTTCTCGAGCGTCCCTTCCCCGAAGACGTCTCGCCCGAGCTTGCAGACCATCGTCACCTCGGCTCGGAGCCGGGCCGCCATCACGGCCTGGTTCGCGCCCTTGCCGCCGTAGCCCATCCGGAACTGCGTTCCGTGCAGCGTCTCCCCCACGCGCGGCAGGCGCGGGACATAGCTGATCAGGTCGATGTTCGCCGCGCCGACGACGCAGACCTTCACCGGAGGACGAACTCCTCGGTGTAGATGTGCGTACGGACGACGGTGAACGTGTCCGCGTCCGCGACCGCCACCGCGGCCTCGCCAGAGGCGAAGTCAGCTTGCATCTCCTCGAGCGACTCCCACCAGAGCTCGGCCGTGCCGTCGTAGGGCAGCGCGCCCTCAAGCTCCTGGTATTCCGCGATCGCCACGTTGATTCGGTAGCCCTTCAGGTTCTTGAACCGGAGCGTGAGTGGCGCGTGTCCCTCGACCCAGCGCCGCGCGAACTCGTCTCGGCTCAGGCCCGGCTTCGCCTTCAGCAGGGCGATCAGCTTCACTGGCCCCTCCATCGTCCTCCTCTCATCCCTTCACGGCCCCGAACGTGAGCCCGCGGACGACGTACCGCTGCAACACGAGCGCGAGCGCGACGACCGGCACGATCGCGATCACCGTAAGCGCACCGATCTCGCCCCATTGGATCTCGTGCCCGCCGACGAGGTTCGCGAGCGCGACGGGAAGTGTCCGCACCTGCGAGCGGGTGAGGAACAGAGCGAGCAGGAACTCGTTCCACGAGAAGACGAACGCCAACAGCGCGCTGGTCACGATCCCCGGGACGGCGAGCCGCAGGGCGATCCCGGTGAACGCGCGCCAGCGCGTCGCTCCGTCCACGAGCGCGGCCTCCTCGAGGTCGCGGGGCAGGTCGTCGAAGAAGCCCTTCACGAACCAGACGACGAAGGGAACGTTGAAGGTCAGGTAGGCGATGATCAACGCCCAATAGGTGTCCAGCAGGTGGTACTTCTGGAAGAGCAGGAACAGCGGCACCGCGGAGGCGACCGGCGGGAACATCCGGATGCTGAGGATCCAGAACGCTAGGTGCTTGCCGCCGACGGCGAAACGGCTGAGGCTGTAGGCGGTCGGCACGCCGACGAGCAGCGACAGCATGGTGTTCGCCGAGGCCACGATGAGGCTTGCTTTCAGCGCATGTCCTCCCGGCCCGTGCAGGACCGACGAGAAGTGACGGAAATCGATGTTCTTGGGCCAGAAGATCGGCGGATAGTGAAACACCTCCCCCTGCGCCTTGAACGAGGTGATCAGGATCCAGACGACCGGCAGGAGGAAGAACGCGAGCGCGACGGCGACGACGAACCACGTCAGGCCGTTCTTCACGATCGACCAGCCCTTCACCCGAGGCCCTTTCGCATCCGCCGGACGAGGAGCGTCGCGACGACGGTGATCACGATGAGCTGGATGTAGCTGATCGCCGCCGCGTAGCCGAAGCTGAAGAACTGAAGTCCCTGGAGGTAGGTATAGAAGCTCGCCGTCTCGGTCGAGGAGCCAGGACCGCCTCCGGTCATCACGTAGATCGTGTCGAACGTCTTGAAGATGTCCATCGCGCGGATCAGGACCGTGACGATGATCAGCGGCTGGAGCAGCGGCAGGGTCATCGTGGTGAAGAGCCGCCACCGCGTCGCGCCGTCGATCTCGGCCGCCTCGTACTGCTCCTCAGGCAGCGTGCGCAGACCGGCGGCGAGGATGATCGCCACGAACGGCGTCCACTGCCAGACGTCGGCGAGCAGGATCGAGTTCAGCGCGACCGAGCGGTCGCCCAGCCAGATCGGCCCGCTGATGCCGATCTCCGAGAGGAGGTAATTGAGCGGGCCCCAGGAGTTGTTGAAGATGACCACGCCCTCGATTGCGACGGCGACCGGCGCGATCATCACGGGCACGAGGAGGAGCGCGGTCACTATCGTGCGCGCGCGCCCGAGCCGGTTCAGCACGAGCGCGAGCCCGAACCCGAGCACGAGCTCTATGAGCACCCCGAAGCCGACGAGGTAGAAGCTTCGGCCCATCGCCGGCCAGAAGCGCGGGTCCTTTGTGAAGGCGTCGACGTAGTTCTGGAGGCCGACCCAGTGCGCGACGGGCGAGAACGAGAGCTCCAGTCTGTAGAAGCTCTCCCGGAGCGAGTAGATCAGCGGATAGACCGTGACGGCGAGAAGCACAGCGACCGCCGGCAGCACCATCAGCCAGGCGAAGAGCGGCGGGCGCGACCGGGGCACTCGCGCGGCGAGGCCGGCCGCCGTGTCCTGTCCTCTCGCCTGGACCATAACGCGTGAGCTCCCCCGCCGGCCCGAGAGCCGGCGGGGGAGATTACCGCGTGCCTACTTGATCAGTCCGATCGACTTGTACTGCTTGAGCGCGTTCCGCCACAGCGCGGTCTGGTGCTTCTTGTCGAGCTTGTCGGTGATGACGTTCCACGCCTTCGCCGCATCGTGGAGCGCCGCCGCGGGATTCTTCTGACCTGAGATGGCCTTGTTCACCGCGAGGTCGAGCGCGTCCTCGTACTGCGCGGCGCCCGGAATGTAGATCTCCGGGAAGCCGTGCTCGAGGGCGCCCTTGACCGTGGCGAGGTACTTCTTCGCGTCGGCCGGCTTGAACTCCTTGTAGTACTTGGGCTTGAGCTGGCTGTAGCGGTAGGGGTCGAGCCCGTCGAGCGGGGTCGAGACGTTGAACCGGCTGACGTCGTCGCTGATGTACTTCGCCATGAAGTACGCGGCGTCCGCGTGCTTGCTGTTCTTGGGGATCGCCAGCACACGGCCCACGGGCATCATCGAGCGGGTGTTGAGCTTGCCGTTGACGATCGTGCCGGGGAGCAGCCCGTAGCCGAGCTTGCCCACGACCTGGCTCTGGGTCGGATCGGCGCCCTTCTTCGGCACGTCGCTCCACTGCACGACCATCAGCGTCTGGTTCTTCAGCAGGGAGTCGCGGAGCTGGTCGTAGCCGAAGTTGAGCACGTCGGGCGGCGAGCACGTCTTCACCGCCGTGACCATGTTCTTGAGCGCTTTGATCGCCTGCGGCGAGTCGATCTGCGGCTTCATGTTCCGGTCGAAGTAGACCTGGCCGCTGCTCGCCCAGCGGTCGACGAACCATGCGAATGAGAAGCCGCGCTGACCGTACTCGGCGCAGCCGTAGAAGGGCCGCTTCAGCGTCTTGCCGGCGAGCTTCTCTCCGGCCTTGCGCGTGAAGAACTGGCCCACCTGGAGATACTGGTCCCACGTCTTCGGCGGGGCCAGGGCGCGGTGGTACTTCGCCTTGAACGCCTTTTGCTCCGCCGCGTTGCCCAG
>DASWDJ010000017.1:0-3575 GCA_036395295.1 Gaiellaceae bacterium
TTCGGCTGGCAGGACACGAGCGGCCGCAACCGCGGCTACGACGTCGAGGTCGCCCGGCAGTTCGCGAAGTGGGCCTTCGGATCGAGGAGCAAGGTCGACTTCACGTGCGTCACGACCGCGAGCCGCATCGGCACGCTGACGTCGGGTCGTGTGGACATCATCATCTCCACGCTCACCTGGCTGGCCGAGCGTGAGCAGGTGATCGACTTCTCGCTCCCCTACTACGGCGCAGTGGGGCGCCTGCTCGTCAAGAACTCCGCCACGGTCGGAAAGCTCTCGACGTGGATGCCCGGCAAGAAGGTCGTCTCGACCTCGGGGTCGATCTACGATCGTTGGATCCGCAACTGCTTCCGGAGCACGACGTTCCAGGTCATCTCGAGCCCCAGCGCGGGGGTGCTCGCTGTCCAGAACGGGCAGGCGGACGCGATGATGTACGACGACGCGTTCCTCGTCGGCGTGGCGGCGAACAACCGTGAGCTCAAGATGACGGCCAACAGGTTCCTCAACGTGCCCTGGGGGGTCGGGATCCGCAAGAACGAGGCGGCCATGAAGCGCTGGGTCGACGCGGCAATCCGCGGCATGAGGGCCCGCGACATGTTCTGGGCGATCTTGCGCAGGACAATCCCTCGGCGGTTCTGGGCGTCGTTCAAGAAGAACGCGCCCAGCCCGACGAACAGGCCCAGGTATCCGCGCACGGATCCGCCCGAGAACAACTGCCCTAGCTAGAAGCGAAACCAGGCAAGCGAATGGCCGCCTCCCGGGGCGGCCATTCGTGTTTCATAGCCCTGACGCATGAGAATCCTGGCCTCGTTCGAGTGGTCCTTCATCTGGGACAACCGCGACCAGCTCTGGGACGGCTTCAAGAACACGATGAAGGCGTCGGCGGTCGGCATCGCCGGCTCGTTCGCGATCGGCCTCATCGTGGGAGCGGTTCGGGCCCACCGGATCCCGGTGCTCAACCAGCTCGCCTGGGCCTACGTCGAGGTGATCCGCAACACACCGATCCTCGTCCAGATCATCTTCCTTTACTACGGATTGCCGGCCCTGCCCGCAGAGATCGCGGGCGTCCCGATCCCCGGCGTGGGCGACGACGGCATTCAACTGGAGACCTTCACCGTCGCCTGGCTCGCGATCATGATCTGGGGCGGAGCCTTCAACACCGAGAACTTTCGCGCCGGCTTCGAGGCCGTTCCGCAGCGGTTGCGTGAGGCGGGCTACGCGCTCGGCTTCGGCCCGATCAAGAACTTCCTCAACGTGACGCTCCCGATCGGCGGGCGGATCGCACTTCCCTCATCGATCAACACGTACATCTCGGTGCTGAAGAACACGTCGCTGCTGCTCATCATCGGCTACCCGGAGGCGACCTACGTCGCGAACAACATCCAGTCGCTCACCTTTCGCACGTTTGAGATGTTCGCCGTGCTTGCGGTGGAGTACCTCGTGATCGTCTGGACGCTCTCCGCCCTTATCCGTGTGCTGGAGCGGCGACTCGCCCTTCCGGAGGCGCTGTGACCCTCTTGCCGGACTGGTTCCGTCCCATCGCGGAGTACATGCTCCGCGAAGGGCTGCCGGAGACGTTGAGGCTCGCGGCGATCGCAGTCACCGCGAGCGCCCTCATCGGGATCGTCCTCGGGACGCTGATGACGATCAGGTTCCGGCCGAGTCAATGGCTCATCCGGCTCTACATTGAGGTCTGGCGAGGGCTCCCGATCCTCGTGACGGTGCTCTTCATCTACTGGCTCCCGAACTACCACGTCGGTCCTTTCCACATTCAGACCGAGGCGTACAAGTCGGCCGCGATCGCGCTGACGCTCTGGGGGAGCGCTCAGGTGGCGGAGGCTACTCGTGGCGCGGTGCAGTCGATCCCGAAGGAGCAGCACGAGGCGGCTGCGGCGCTCGGGTTCGGCTGGGTGGGACGGCAGACGTTCGTCATCCTGCCCCAGGCGCTGCGGCGACTGCTGCCGCCGATGGTCGGGCTGCTCGTGAACATCATCCAGAACACGACGATCGCGTTCGTGATCGGCGTTAACGAGGTCCTCCAGGCCGGGACGCGGCAGTTCGAGAACGTGACTTCCGGAGTGGCGGGGCCAACGGCGCCTTCGTACGCGCCGTTCATGATCTTTGGCTTCGTCATGCTCGTCTTCTTCGTGATCTCGTTCCCGCTGACGCGCCTCGGCGCGTACCTGGAGAAGCGACTGGTCTAGCCGGTGCCGTTGAGCCGGAAGCGCATGAGCGTGCCGCCACCGTCCGGCTGTTCGGCGACGACGCTGCCGCCGTGCGCCTCCGCAACCTGGCGGACGATCGCGAGCCCGAGGCCCGAGCCGGGCAGCCCGCGCGCCGAACGGGCGCGGTAGAAGCGGTCGAAGACGTACGGCAGGTCCTCCTCGGCGATGCCCGGCCCGTGGTCACGCACTGTCACCTCGCCGTCGCGAACGGCGATCTCGACCTCGCCGCCGGGCGGGCTCCACTTGGCTGCGTTGTCGAGCAGGTTGGCGACCGCGCGCTCGATCGTCCTCGGCACGCCGTGCACGAGCGACTCGTTGAGCTCGGTCTTGAACGTGAGGCCGGGCTGGTTACGACGCGTGCGCTCGACGGCATCGGCCGCGACGAGATCGAGGCGGACATCCTCCGCCTCCTCCGGGTGCTGCTCGCCTCGGGCGAGCTCGATCAGCTCCGCGATGAGCGTCGTCATCTCGCCGAGTTGGTCGACGACGTCGGTGAGGAGACGTTCTCGCTCGCCGGCCGGAAGGGCGCGGTCGCTCGCCAGCACCTCCATGTTCGTCCGCAGGCTCGTGAGCGGAGTCCGCAGCTCGTGGGACGCGTCTGCCACCAGCTGGCGCCGGGCACGGGTCGATTCCTCAAGCGCGCCGAGCATCGTGTTGAAGCTCGCGGCCAGGCGGCTGAGCTCGTCCCGGCCGGTTGCGTCGATCCGCCCGGAGAGATCCCCGGTCTCGGCCACGGTCTCCGTCGCCTTGGTCAGGCGCCGGACCGGCGCCAGCGCCGCACCCGAGACCGCGAGGCCGAGGCCCGACGCGACCAGGATCCCGCCGCCGGCGATCAGGATCAGCAGCAGCTTGATCCGCGAAAGCGAGTGGTCGGCCTCCTCCAGTGAGCGCGCGACCTCGATCGCATAGCCGGGCACGTACTGGAACGTGATCAGGCGGACGTGCGTCCCCGAGACGTGTGCGTTGGTCAGAAAGGTTCCGCTGTGACCGTTCGCGACCTCCAGCATGCGGTCGGTGACCGGGAGCGTCACGGTCTGCCCCCTCGGGCGGATGACCTGCCCGTCCGAGCCCACGATCTGGGGATAGCCGCCAAAAACGCCAGGCTGCGGAGGTCCGCCTCCGACCTCGAACGGCGGACCGTGCGTGATCCGATCCATGCTGCTGCGCAGTGCGTCGTCGACGCTTCCGTACAGCTGTCCCCGTACGACGACGTAGACGAGGATCGACGCGGCGACCACTGCCAGCGCGACGGCCGCGGAGGCGACCAGAGTCAGGCGGACGCGGAAGCTCATCCGTTCCGCAAGGCGTAGCCGACGCCGCGGACAGTCTGGATGAGCCGCGGCTCCCCGC
>DASWDJ010000018.1:0-2349 GCA_036395295.1 Gaiellaceae bacterium
CGTCGGTGCGCTCCTCTTCTTCCATTGGGTGGACGAAAAGACGCGCGGCCCTCAGGGCTTCCAGAGTGGCGCCATCCGTGCCGACGGCTCCGTGAAGCCCGTCGCCGGCGCCGTGAAGAGCGCGATCGCAGGCGGCTGCACCGGCTCGCAGCTCGCGTGGCGGCACTCAACCAGCGTAAACGGGGCGAGCGTGACCTGGAGGCCGAAGTCCGGCTATCTCTTCTTCGTGAGGGCGAGCGAGGACGCGACGTTCACCGCCACGGCCACGCCGACGAAAAGCGCGCTGAAGCTGGCGAAGAAGCTCAAGAAGAAGTTGAAGCCCGTCACCCTCCGCGGCAAGGTCAAGGCGTACGTCGCCGTCAATGTCAAGCTGAAGGGCATCACGTACAAGAACTCGCGCAGTTACACCTTCAGCGTGAAGCTCGGTGCGACGACGAACCCGGCGCGGACGGCGACTCTCAAGACCAAGAAGCTTCAGAAGCCGAACATCGAGATTTAGTCGCGCCACGGCGACCCTCGCCGTCATTTCCGACACGCACCTGCCGCGGGGCAGCCGCGAGCTTCCTGCACGTTGCGTCGAGCTCTGCCGTTCCGCCGATCTGATCCTCCACGCCGGCGACTTCGTCGTGACATCCGCGCTCGAGCAGCTGCGCGCTCTCGGGCCGCCAGTGGAGGCCGTCTACGGAAACATGGACGAGCCGGCGCTTAAGGCGGCGCTCCCCAGGGAGCGGATCGTGGAGGTGGAGGGTGCGCGAATCGGGATGGTGCACATCCCCGGGCCGGCTGCGGGGAGGATCGCTCGGCTGCGGGCAAAGTTCCCCGGATGCGACGCGATCGTCTACGGCCACACCCATCTGCCCGACATGACGCGCGAGGGGCGTGTCTGGATCTTGAATCCGGGCTCTCCTACGGAGCGGCGGAGGGGGCGTCACCACGGCATGCTCGTGGTCGAGGTGCGGTCAGCGCGGATCGCGCCGGAGATGGTCGAGCTCTGATTTCGGGTTTGTCGCCTTCACGACTGTCAGACTTCGAGAAAATCGCGCGCGGCCAAAAGGAGGGCGAGGTGAACTTCAGGAAGCGACTGGTCGAACGTCGGCAGCGGAAGGCTCATCGACGCTACTTGCTCGAACGCGCCCGCCAGCAAGCCCTTCAGGGACAGGACCCACAAGAAGTAGTTCGAGACGCAGTACGGGGCTCCGGGGGAGCCCAACAAGGGATGTACGGCCAAAACTAAAGGCATGCGCTGTGCGGGGAGTTGCCTCTCCTTGACACGAACGCATGTTCGCCCTTACTATACGAACAGATGTTCGGAAAGGTGCTGGTAATCGCAATCGCCGCCCTGATCGTTTGGGGCGTCATCGCCCGCGCGTCGAACGGGGCCGGCCGGGAGCGCCATTACGTCGTGAAGCCGCACGACACGCTCTGGTCGATCGCCGTTCGGACGTACGGCGGCGACCCGCGGGCCGGCGTCTGGAAGCTCCAGCAGGCGAACCATCTGGCCGGGGCGACGATCGTCCCGGGCGAGAAGCTCGTCGTCCCCGGCTAGGTCGCCCGCCAGAAGCGAGCGCGTGCTCGAGCGCTCGGCAAGCCCTTTTCAGGTTGGCGACCAAGGGCTAGGGTCTTTGAGGACACATGATCTGCCCGGACTGTGGCACCGAGAACCGTGAGGGGCGCAAGTTCTGCTCGGATTGCGGGCGAGCTCTTGCTCTGCTCTGCCCTGCCTGCGGCACGGCGAACGAGCCTGGAGAGCGCTTCTGCGGCGAGTGCGGCTCGGCGCTGACCCCGGCAGCGCCATCGGTCGCACCCGCTGCGCACGAGGTTCCCGCCTCTGAACGTCGCCTCGTGTCCGTCTTGTTCGTCGACCTCGTCGGCTTCACGACCATCTCCGAGGCCCGCGACTCTGAGGAGGCGCGCGAGCTGCTCTCGCGCTACTCCGAGCTGGCCCGCACGCTGATCAAGCGCTACGGGGGCACGGTGGAGAAGTTCATCGGCGACGCGGTCATGGCGGTATGGGGCACGCCGACGACCACGGAGGACGACGCCGAGCGGGCCGTCCGGGCGGCGCTCGACCTCGTCGCATCGGTTCCGGAGCTCGACCAGGCGCTGCAGGCGAGGGCCGGCGTGCTGACCGGCGAGGCGGCGGTGACACTCGGCGCCGAGGGCGAGGGGATGGTTGCGGGAGACCTTGTGAACACCGCTTCGCGGATCCAGACCGCAGCTGAGCCCGGAACGGTGCTCGTCGGCGATGCCACCCGGCGGTCGACCGAGCAGGCAATCGTCTACGAGAGCGCCGGGGAGCACGAGCTGAAGGGGAAGGCGGAGCCGGTCGACCTGTGGCGCGCGCTGCGG
>DASWDJ010000019.1:0-2393 GCA_036395295.1 Gaiellaceae bacterium
CGAATCGCTCGAGCTCACCGAGGCCGATCGCACCGCCCTCCTCAGCACGATTGATGTCGAGGCAAAACGGCTCGATCGACTCGTCGGCAATCTGCTCGACCTTTCCCGACTCGAGCTTGGTGCAGCGGAGCCCAAGCCCGAGCTCTGGACGGTCGAGAGCCTCGTCGGCCAGGCACTCGCGGAGCTCGGCAGCGGAGCCGAGCGAGTTCTGGTCTCGCTCTCAACAGATCTACCGCCGATCGAGGTCGACGGCGCTCAGATCGAGCTCGTGCTCGTCAACCTCCTCGACAATGCCCTCAAGTTCTCTTCGCCCGCCGACCCGGTCGAGCTTCGAGGCGAGCGCCGCAACGGCGACGTGGTCGTACGCGTCCTCGATCACGGCCCCGGACTGAGCGATTCAGATCTGGAGCGGATCTTCGAGCCCTTCGAGCAGGGGCGGGCCGCGAGCCGCGGGACGGGGCTCGGCCTGGCGATCGCCAGAGGTTTTGCGCATGCGAACGGCGCCACGCTCGAAGCCGAGCTGCCGAAGGAAGGCGGAGCGTCCTTCGTCCTGTCCGTTCCCTCGCAGTCATGAGCGCAGCGCAGATCCTCGTCGTCGACGACGAGCCGCAGATCCTGAGGGCGCTCGAGACGACCCTCCGCGGCGCCGGCTACGACGTGGAGACCGCTGCGACAGGCGAGGACGCGCTCATCCAGGCTGCGGTCCGTCCACCCGAGGGTGTCATCCTCGACCTCGTGCTGCCGGGCAAGAGCGGCGTCGAGGTCTGCCGAGAGCTACGCGAGTGGACGGACGCGCCGGTGCTCGTGCTCTCCGTCGTCGGCGAGGAGAGCGAGAAGGTCGCGGCGCTCGACGCCGGGGCGGACGACTACGTGACGAAGCCTTTCGGGATGGACGAGCTCCTCGCCCGGCTGCGAGCGGCGCTCCGGCGGGCCGGACCGGGCGAGCCCGTGCTACGAATCGGTGAGCTCGAGATCGACCTCGAGAAGCACGCCGTCCGCCGAGACGGCGAGCTCGTCCAGCTGACGCCCCACGAGTTTGCGCTCCTGCGGCTGCTCGCAGTCAACGAGGGGAAGCTGCTCACCCACCGGGCCATCCTCCGCGAGGTCTGGGGCGCGGCGTACCAGTCGGAATCTCACTACCTGCACGTCTATGTCTCGCAGCTGCGCCAGAAGATCGAGCACGACCCCGCCCGGCCTCGGTATCTCCTGACCGAGACCGGCGCCGGCTACCGACTGGTCGATTCGAAATCTTGAGTCCGCCCTGAGGGGGCGCGGCCTAGCGTAAGAGCATGGCCCAGCGCCAGCTTGCGCTCAAGCGAACGCTGATCGGCCGTCCGCGAGCGACTGGGGAGATGGAGGAAACCCTCCTCTCGAAGAAGCTCGCCCTGCCGATCTTCGCGTCCGACCCGCTCTCCTCGGTCGCCTACGCAACCGAGGCCGCGCTCGTCGTCCTGATCGCGGCTTCCGCCTCCGCCACCCACTTCGTGCTGCCGGTGTCGATCGCGATCGCAAGCGTGCTCGCGGTCGTCGTCCTCTCCTACATGCAGACCGTCAAGGCGTACGAGACGAGTGGTGGAGCCTACGTCGTTGCGCGTGAGAACCTCGGGAAGACGCCGAGCCTCGTCGCCGCCGCGGCGCTGCTCGTCGACTACATCCTCACCGTCGCCGTGTCGGTCGCAGCCGGGGTGCTCGCCCTCACCTCGGCGGCGCCGTCGCTGCGGAGCCACGAGGTGGCGCTCTCGCTCAGCTTCATCGCACTCCTGACGGTCGTCAACCTGCGCGGCGTCCGGGAGTCGGGCATCCTCTTCGCGCTACCGACCTACGCGTTCGTCGCGGCCATGTACGCGATGGTCGCGACCGGAGTGGGCAAATGCGCGGTCGGCGAGTGCCCACAGGCGCACGCCCCGCACCCCATCGAGGCCGGAGCCGGCGCCGTCGGCGTCTTCGTCCTCCTCCAGGCCTTTGCCTCCGGAGCTGCCGCGCTCACCGGAGTCGAGGCGATCTCGAACGGCGTCAGCGCATTCCGCCGACCCAGTGGGAAGAACGCCTCCCGGACGCTCCTCGCGATGGGCTTGATCGCGATCAGCCTCTTCGTTGCCGTCTCCTATCTCGCAGTTCATGTGGACGCCCGCCCGAGCGAGAGCGTGTCACTGGTGTCCGAGATCGCGCGAGCGACGTTCCCCTCCTCCTCGGCCTCGTCGCCGATGTACTTCGCGCTTCAGGCGCTGACGTTCGGGATCCTCGTGCTCGCAGCCAACACGTCGTACCAGGGTTTCCCCCGACTTGCGGCCGTCCTCGCCCGCGACCGCTTCTTCCCGCGCCAGTTCGTGAATCTCGGCGACAGGCTCGTCTACTCGAACGGGATCATCGTGCTGGCCGCGATCGCTTCACTC
>DASWDJ010000020.1:0-3948 GCA_036395295.1 Gaiellaceae bacterium
CGTGCCTGCGGTGTCTGCCGGACCGACCTCCACGTCGCCGATGGGGAGCTACCCGACCCGAAGCTCCCGCTCGTGCTCGGATATCAGATCGTCGGCACGGTCGAACAGGTAGGCGAGGGCGCCTCCCGCTTCGGGCTCGGCCGGCGGGTGGGGGTGCCGTGGCTCGGTTGGACGTGCGGCGAATGCCGCTTCTGCCGCAGCGGCCGTGAGAACCTCTGCGACCGGGCCCGCTTCACCGGCTACCAACTCGACGGCGGCTACGCGGAGTACGCCGCTACTGACGAGCGCTTCTGCTTCCCGGTCCCCGACGGGTATCCCGACCTGCAGGCGGCGCCCCTTCTCTGTGCGGGTCTGATCGGCTACCGCGCGCTCCGCGCGGCGGGGCCGGCAGAGCGCCTGGGACTCTACGGTTTCGGCGCGTCCGCGCACATCGTCGCCCAGGTGGCGCGCCACGAGGAGCTACGGGTCTTCGCGCTGACCCGTCCCGGCGACGAGGAAGCGCAGGCGCTGGCGCTCGAGCTGGGCGCGGACTGGGCCGGGGCGACGAACGCCGGCCCGCCGGAGGAGCTCGACGCCGCGATCATTTTCGCGCCTGTCGGCGAGCTCGTCCCCCGGGCATTGCGGGCGGTCGGCAAGGGTGGGACGGTCGTCTGCGCGGGGATCCACATGACCGACATTCCGTCCTTTCCATATGAGCTCCTCTGGGGAGAGCGCCGGCTCGTCTCGGTTGCGAACCTCACGCGGCGCGACGGCGAGGAGTTCCTAGCGCTCGCGCCCGAGATTCCGGTCCGAACGGAGGTCGAGGTCTTCCGGCTCGAGCAGGCGAACGACGCGCTGGGCCAACTGCGCGGCGGGCGCATCCGCGGCGCTGCCGTACTCGCCGTGCAGAGCTAGATCGTCTCGAGCGTCGCGCGGCGGCGACCGTCGGCCTCGAAGAACCTGAGTAGGAAGTAGGCAGCAGCCGCGTAGCAGGCGCCGATCGCGGCCTCCGTGGCGACAAGGCCCGAGACGTCCGAGAAGGGGGCCCCGTCCGCCAGCTCGCGCGCAGCCTGGATCCCGTGTGTCAGAGGGAGGCCCTTCGCCACGGTCTGCATCCAGCCCGGCAGCGAGTCGAGCGGGACGTTCGCGCCACAGAAGAGGAGGAGGACGAGCGTGACCAGGTTGGCGAGAAAGAACACGTCGCGCGCGCGGAGCCCCACGGCCCCCGTCATCAGGCCCAGCGCCGTGCACGCGAACGAGCTGACGAGCACGACGAGCGCGATCCCGGGCACCTCGCCCGTGGAGAGCCGGAAGTCGAGGAGGGCCCAGCCGACTGCGAAGCCGAAGGCGGAGACGAAGACGCCGTTTGCGACAAGCGGCAGCGCCCGGCCAAGGAAGAGCGCGATCCGGTTGGCGGGCGTCGCCAGCAAGGGTGAGAGCGTCTGCGTCCACCGCTCGCCGCCGATCGTCATCGCCATCCCGAAGATCCCGGCCAGCGCCGAAGCCTGAACGGCGTTCCCGACGACGAAGAACTCATCGTTACGCAGCCCCGCGAAGCGGCCGATGTAGGCGAAGAAGAGGATCTGGAAGACCGGGCCTCCGAGCATGGTCGGGATGTAGATCGAGGGCCGCAGCCAGTTGAATAGCGCCCGGTAGGCGAGATAGCCGCCCACGAAGAAGATGCGCAGCGAGCTCACGCGATTGCCAGAGTCGCCCGCTCGCGGGCCAGCTTCTCGAAGTAGCGCAGGCAGAAGTGCCCGATGACGAGGTACACGATGCCAAGCGCGATCGACATGGCGACCGGAAACGCCGGATCGCCTCCGAGCGCGGCCTCGCGGAGCGCCTTCACGCCCCAGGTGGGAGCGAGCGCCCACGAGATCGGCCGCGTCCAACCCGGCAGCAGAGCGAGGCCGGTGAGGAGGCCGGTCACGAGCCAGACCGGATACTCGAGCAGGTTCGAGAGCGCATTCGCGTGCCGGTAGAGGACGAAGGTCGAAGCGAGCACGAGCCCCAGCAGCCCGAGCGCGAGCACGGCGGCCGGCAGCGCGACCACGAACCAGGCTGGATGGGCGAGCTCGAAGGGGACGTCGAAGAAGAGCCAGCCCCAGACGAGCGTCGAGGTCAGCGAGTAGAGCCCGATCGTCGCCGTCGCGATCGTCAGCGGGAGGATCACCCAGATGAAAGCGGGAGGAACGGCGATGCAGTACTCCAGGGTGCCCTGCCAGCGTTGCCACTGGATCGCGCCACCCGACCCAAAGAGGGTCGCCGACCAGATGCCCATCATTCCGGCGCCGATCGCCACGAAGAGCAGCGACCCAGGACGCGCGCCCGCTCTGAACATCAAGTACGCGATCGACGCGAAGATGACGGGCGAGATGACGGAGACGATGATGAAGAAGCCCGAGAGCGTGAGGCTTTTCAGATGGAAGGCCCAGCCCATGTAGAGGAGGCGTGCGATCCTCACGCCCGCTCCAGCGTGGCGTAGCGGCGACCCTGAGCCTCGAGCCAGCGCAGGAGCGCATAGCCGCAGAGCCCGTAGGCGAGCCCGACGAGAAGCTCGGCCCCGACCAGGCCGCCGACGTCGCCCAGGCTCGCCCCGTCGGCGAGCCGGCGTGCAGCGACGATCGCGTGCGTGAAGGGCATTCCCTGCGCGGAAGTGCTCATCCAGCCCGGCAGGGAATCGAGCGGCACGTTGGCGCCCGTGAAGATCAGCAGGAATCCGAAGATGACGTTCGTGAGCACGGCGTTCTCTCGGAGGCGCAGGCTGATCGCGGCGTTGATGAGCCCCAGCCCCGTGCAGGAGAAGGCGGCGATCAGGACGACGAGTGCGATCGGCGCGATCGACGACAGCGGAAGCCGGACGCCGAGGATGAGACAGCCGAGCGCCAGCGCGACGGCGGCGACGAACGCGCCGTTGACGACCACCGGCATCGAGCGGCCGAAAAAGAGCGGGATGCGTCCCGCGGGACTGACGAGAATCGCGCTGAGCGTGCCCTGGTAGCGTTCGCCGCCGATCATCTGGGACATAGCGAAGAGGCAGGGGATGGCCGCGTACTGGATCGCATTCCCGATCACGTAGAACTCGTCGGAGCGGAGATGGGCCGAGCGCCCGATGTAGGCGAAGAGCAGGATCTGGAAGATCGGCCCGACCAGGAGGCTCGGGACGTAGATCCAGGGCGTGAGCCAGTAGAAGAGCGCACGGAAGCTCGTCACCCCGCCGACGAAGAAGATCCGCGCCGCGACGGTCACGTCAAGGAAAGCGCTCCGCTCACCCGGGCTGCCCGCAGCACGCGCTCGGTGACGAGCACTCCGAGCGCGACGTACGCCGCCCCGAGGCCCAGGCACACCGCGAGATCGTTCAAAGGCGAGCCCCCGAGTGCCGACTCGCGGATCGCGTTCATGCCCCAGGTCGGCGCGAGCACCCAGGAGATCGGGTGAACCCAGTCCGGGAAGAGCGCGAGGGGGACGAGGAAGCCTCCGATCAGCCAGACCGGGTACTCGAAGAGATTGCCGAGCGCCCACGCGGCCCGGAAGCGCACGAAACAGACCGCGAACAGGAAGCCGAGCGCGCCGAATGAGATGACCGTGCCGAGGATCGAGAGCCCGAACAGGAATGGATGGACGATCGAGACGTGGATCCCGAACAAGAAGCGGCCCCAGAGCAGTGTCGCCGCCATGCAGTAGAGGCCGATCGTCGCCATGCCGAGCGTGACCGGGAGCAGGATCAGCGAGAAATGGGGCGGAGTTGCGACGAGCAGCTCGAGCGTCCCGAACCAGCGCTCCCGCTGCATCGCGGCGCCCGCCGTGGTGCTCGTTGCCGACCACATACCCATCACGGCCGCCCCGAGCGAGGCGTAGAGCAGCGTTCGAGGGCTGTCGCCGGCACGAAAGACGAAAAAGGCAATCGTCGCGAAGAAGAGCGGCCAGATGACCTGCCCGATGCCCTCGAAGGCAGACCGGCTGATCATC
>DASWDJ010000021.1:0-3004 GCA_036395295.1 Gaiellaceae bacterium
CGTAGCCGGCGCCGGCCGCGATCAGGCTGGACTTGAAGCCGAGGTCGACGGCGTCGACGACCTTTTTCGACTTGAGGTCGATGACTGCGAGCGACGTGGGGCCGACCTTGACGGGGCCTCCGCCACTTGTGAACGCGATGACCGCGACTGCGGCGAGGCATGCGACGAGAAGGCCGGCGCCCGACAGCAGCAGTCGTTTCCTGCGGGACGGCGCCGCCTCAGCGCGCAGAGGGGGAAACTTCGACGGAAGCCCGTCGATGTCGAGCTGGTACAGCCGCTCCGGGCGATCGAAGTCCTTGAGCCGATAGAAGCCGAGCTCGCGCACGGCGACGCCGCCGACCTCGTCCGCGACCAGCTCACGGGTCGCACTCGAGAGCAGCACCTGACCACCGTGCGCCGCTCCTCCGATGCGCGCCGCGCGATGCACCCCGAGCCCGACGTACCTACCGTCTCCCACCTCGGGCTCTCCCGTATGCAAGCCCATACGCACCCGAACGTCGACCCCTTCGGGCCAGTCCTGCGCTGCCAGAGACTGCTGGGCTACAACGGCGGCTCCCAAGGCCGCGTTGGCGCGGGCAAACGCGAAGAAGAACGAATCTCCCTGCGTGTCGACCTCGCGACCCTCGCGAGCCTCTGCCGCCTCCCGCAGGATGCGCCGGTGCTGGTCGAGGACGTCGCTGTACCGCTCTCCGAGTTGCTTGAGCAGCCGTGTCGAACCCTCGATGTCAGTGAAGAGGAAGGTGACGGTCCCTCGCGGGAGCTCGGTCACTCAGTAGGCGTACTTGCACTGTGAAGCGTTGTCAAGTTGACGCCCGTCTGTCGAGAGAAAGCGTTGATCGCCAACATGACGCGACGGGATGACCGGGGCTAGGCAAGATCCCTGCGATGGTTTCGGCGACCTGGGACGAGGTTCGTGCGCGCCGTCTGGCCCGTTGCTCGTTGGTTGAGCGTGCGGGCTCAGATCGGCTCGTCGAAGTCGCTCACGACCTCGGCGGGGTGCACGCGCAGGTGCAGGCCTCGGCGGAGCTCCAGCTCGCGGTACGCGTCGACGGGATCACCCAAGGAGACGTCCGCGAGGCACTCTGGGAACGGCGGCAGTTAGTCAAGGCCTGGACGCTGCGCGGAACTCTGCATTTGCATCCCGCCGACGAATTGCAGCTCTGGCATGCGGCCCGGCGCGCTGTCGCCGGTCTGGCGCCGGATGACCAGGAGGAGTTAGAGGCGTGGCGGGATCCGGCGGGTGTTCTGCACCCGCCGCTCGGGCGTGATGATGTGAAGGCGATTCGCGCGGCGGTCTGGGATGCGCTCGACGGCCGGTGCCTGCTCCGCGAGGAGCTCGCCGAGGAAGTCGTGAAGCGCGTCGGGCCCGGACCGCAGCAGCGGCTGCTCTCGGGTTTCGCGTTCTTCCTCGGCGAGCTCTGCCAAGGGCCACCGCAGGGAACCAAGGTCACCCTCGTCCGGCCGGATCAGTGGATCGACGGCTGGCAGGAGGTCGAGGAGCAAGAAGCGCTACTCGAGGTCTCGCGGCGTTATCTGCACACGTACGGCCCGGCGCGGCCCGCTGACTTCCGGGAGTGGTTTTCGTCACGAGCGTTCAATGCTGCCCAAGCCGGTGCGCTCTTCGACTCGCTCGGCAATAGGCTCGAAGAGATCGATGTCGAAGGCCACCGCGCGTACGTTCTTGCGGGCGACACCGTCTTTCCCAAGTTGCGGCCGGGCCTTCGGCTGCTTCCTGAGTACGACGTCTACATCATGGGTTTCCGGGAGCGCGAGCACCTTGTTCGGGAGGCGGTGAGGGAACAGATCGCTGCCCATCGACGCGGCCGTTATGAAGGGCCCGCGGGCGTCCGTCTTGTCATCATCGACGGCGTCGCCGGCGGGCTGTGGGAGCGCAAGAAGCGCGGCAAGCGGATCGAACTTCACGTCACCCCGGTGCGGAGGCTCACGCGCCCCCGGCGCGCGCAACTTGACGACGAGGTGAACCGGATTGGCGCCTTCGCCGGACTCGAGCCGGTCCTGATCGTCGAATGATGGCCGGTCAGATGACGTGATCGCGAGACGCGTCCGTGGGTTGCGCGTCGTATGGGGAGGACAGCCGTTCTGCGCCGACGAGGATCTTCCACGGCTCGATGCTCACGGTCCGGAGTTGACCTGTAGCCGCCCAGGGGTCGTCGGCGAGGCGGCGGTGGATCGCCGCTTCGCTGTCTGCGTCGACGACCAGCAGCACGCGAACGTGCCCCTGCTCGGTTCCGGCGAGCGGACCGCCGAAGAGAACGAAGCGCTGGTCTGCGAGCGTGTTCATGAAGGCGGCGTGCTCGTTCACTGACGGCTGCTGAAAGATGCCGCCGGCCTGCCAGGCGGGTCCCGCTTCACGGATGACGGCGAAGAGACTCACGCGTGGGCGATCAGGTACGTACGCGTTCTCGAGCCGGTAGCTGCCGTCGCGCCGCTCATCGCCGCTCCTTCCCGTAGACTACGAATCGTAGTTATAGACTATGACCCGTAGCTTAGTCGACGACGAGCTCACCCTCTTCTCCTACGAGATCCTCGGCCTCGTCGGCCGGCGCGGGGCCGGCCCACATGACCTGCTGCGCATGGCGCAGCGCGGCCGGATTCTCGCCTGGGCCGGCGAGAGCCAGTACTACGTCGAACCGAAACGGCTCGCTCGCCTCGGCTATCTCGACGCCCGCAAGGAGCCGGGCAAGACGCGCCAGCGCACCGTCTACGCGCTCACCGATAAGGGCCTCGCCGCACTGCGGCGCTGGGCGGAGACGCCGGTGCACTTCACGCCGGTCAAGAACGAGTTGCTCCTCCGCCTGCTGATCGCCGACCTGGTCGGCGAGGCGTCGACGCGCCGCGGGATCGTCGCCCTCCGCGAGGACATCGCCGATCTGCTCGACCGCCTCGAGCAGTCCGAGGCGAGCGCCCAGACGCTGCCGCACCGGCGCAAGTACCTCCTCCTCGTCAGCGCCTTCCTCCGCCGGCTTCTCGACCTCCACCTCGA
>DASWDJ010000022.1:0-5977 GCA_036395295.1 Gaiellaceae bacterium
GGGAATCTCGATCGCGGCACTCGCGGGGTACAGGAACCTGGTTGCCCCCGATCCTGCGACGAGGCGTGCGAACCTCGACTTCCTCGCGCGCTGCCTCGAGCTTGCACCGCGGTTCGGCACCTCGGTGGTCGCGACCGGGACTGGGACGAGGTCCCTCGCCGGCGACTGGGTCGACTCGCCCGAGAACGTACAGCCCGAGACCGGGGAGCTGCTCGAGGCGTCGCTGGCCGAGCTCGTCCCGGCCGCCGAGCGTGCCGGCGCGATCCTCGCCCTCGAGGCACACGTCAACACCGTCCTCAGGTCACGGGTAACGCTTCTCGGAGTGCTCGAGCGCTTTCCGTCGCCGCACCTGCAGGTGGTGCTCGATCCCTACAACTACGTTTCTCGTCACCTGCTCCCTGCGCAGGAGCGGGTCACGCGCGACTTCCTCGAACGCTTCGAGCACCGCTTCGTGCTCGCCCACCTCAAGGACGTTGATCCGGGCGGCGCCGATGTCGCGACGATCGAGTTCGGAACGGGAAGCTTCTCGCAAGAGGCCTACCTCGAGTTTCTGGCGACGCGACGCCCAGACCTACCCCTGATCCTCGAACACCTGCCGCTCGAGCACGTGTCGGCGGCGATCGGCCGCGTGCGCGATCTCAGGGATACGTGAGCACCACTCTGAGCGTCGTCTCGGGGCTTCGGTCGATCAGGTCGTAGGCTGCGGCTGCCTCCGCGAAGGGGGTCCGGTGCGTCACGAGCGCGTCAACCTCCAGCCGGCCGCTCGCGAGCAGGTCGAGCGCGGCCGCGCGTAGACGCCGGCGGTCCCATCCGGGATCGCGGTGCGGCGCGCCCCACCCGCTCATGCTTCCGACGAGCGTCAGCCGGTTGTGGTGCCACTCCTCGCCGAGCCGCAGGTCGTCCCCGGCACCGCCGGTGTAGAACCCGGCGGCCACGACGGTGCCTGCAAGCCGAACGCTGCGCAGCGCCTCGTGCAGGGCGGCGTAACGTCCCGAGAGCTCGACCGCCACGTCGACGCCGCCTCGTCCGGCCGCGACCTTGATCTCCCGGCCGGCGTCCTCGGCCGAAGGGTCGAGCACGGCGTCGGCACCGAGCCTGCGCGCAAGCTCCCGGCGGCCTGCGATCGGATCGACGGCTGCGATCCAGGCCGCGCCGCTGAGACGCGCGAGCTGGACAGCCAGCAGCCCGAACGCGCCGAGGCCGAAAACTGCGACCGTGTCGCCGACCTTCAGCCGAGCGTCGTGGATCGCCTGGAGTGCGATGGTGGTCGACTGGAGGAGCGCGGCGCGCTCGGGACCGAGACCTTTCGGAAGCGCTGTCAACGGCGAGCGCGGATCGTCTTCGACCGTGAGCGTCTGCGTCTCACGGTGCGGAAGCGCGAGGTGGACAAGGTCGCCGCTCTGCGGGGTGCGGACCGCCGCGCCTGTTTCGCGGACCGTCCCTACCCACTCGTATCCGAGCCGCATCGGGTACGTCGCGGTTTGGTTGTCGTCCACGAACAGACGGAGGTCGGCATCGAATCGCTTGCCGTCAAACGGCGAGACGCCTCGGAAAAGGGCGAGCTCCGTCCCGTGGCTGATGCCGCTTACGATCGCCTCGGCCCGTACCTGCTCCGGCGCGAGTGGCGAGTCATCGTACGAACCGAGCCTGATCGATCGCGGCTCGGTGAGGAGCAGTTCGTAGGGCATCTCTCAGATTCTCGCGTCCGCGAGCGTCGCCGCAAACCCTCTTCTCAAAGCGGCCGCGGCGAGCTCCTGTGCCTCGGCGGCTGCATCGAGCTCGTCCGACAGTGAGAAGAACCCGTGCATCACGGCGTCGAAGCGGACGAGCTCGGTCGGCACGTCGGCGTGGCGGAGACGCGCAGCATAGAGCTCGGCCTCGTCGCGAACTGGGTCGAGCTCGGCTGTGATCACAAGGGCCGGCGGGAGCCCTCGGAGGTCGCTCGCACGAAGGGGCGAGGCCAGCGGGCTCTCGCCGTGCGCGGGATCGGCGAGATAGTGCGACCAGCACCACGCGACGTCCTCGGGCCCGAAGAAGGGACGGTCGGGCGGACGGCGCATCGACGGCGTCGCGGCTCGATGATCGAGAGGTGGATAGACGAGCAGCTGGAGCGCAAGGGACGGTCCGCCTCGCTCGCGCGCGAGGTGCGCGACAGCGGCGGCGAGATTGCCTCCGGCGCTGACGCCGCCCACCGCGAGCCGGCCCTGGTCGAGACCGTGCCGCGCGCCGTGCTCGGCAATCCAGCAGGCTGCCGCATAGCAGTCCTCGAGCCCGGCGGGAAACGGATGCTCCGGCGCTCGCCGGAACGCGATCGAGACGACGGCGCATGATGCCGCGTTCGCCAGCCGTCGACACACGGGGTCGGCGGTCTCGAGAGACCCGAGCACCCAGCCTCCTCCGACGAGGTAGAGCAGCACGGGAAGTGGATGCCTCGCGCTGGGTAGATGGACGCGGGCGGCGATCGCTCCGGCAGGTCCCGGCAGTGTGAGGTCGAGCACCTGGGCCACGGGCTCCGACGTCATTTGCTCGAGTCCGGTCAGCTCGGCCTCACGTGCCTCCGCCACGGAAAGCTCGTGCACGGGTCGTACCCCGGCCGCGAGCCACCGGCGCCGAAGCAGCTCGACTTGAGGATGAAGTCGTGTCGCTGCCATCAGGCTTCGATTCCCGCGGCGAATCGGCCCGCGCCGAGGAGCGGCGCGTCGTCGAGGTGCTCGGCGACGGTAACCGACGCAAGGCTCTCGATCGGGTCGAGCACTCCTAGCAGGCTCGGTTCGATGAGGTTCCACGAGTGCGCGATCGAGCCGCCGACGACCAGGCAGCCCGGCTCGAACGTCCGGAGCCACGGCACCAAGAACTCCCCGAGTGCCTGCCCCAGTTCCTCGAATGCCCGGCACGCCGAACTCTGGCCGGCCATTGCCCGGGACGCGACGTCCTCGACGTCGACCTGCTCCTCGGGCGGCGACGCGTACCGTGCCAGGAGTCCTCTGCTCGAGATCGCGTGCTCGACGGGCGCACCTCGGAATGGAAGCTCATAGAGAGCACCGCGCGGCGGAATTCCCGGCCCCGCCGACACGATGCGGCCGTCGTCCATAAAGGCCGAGCCGAGGCCGGTTCCGAGCGTGATGCCCACCACACGAGCATGGCCGCGCGCCGCCCCCGCCCACCACTCGCCGAGCAGGAACGCTTCGGCGTCGTTCAGGAAGCGAACCGCCTCGCCGTCTCGGAGACCGAGCGCCCCGGAGAGCTCCGCGCGAAGATCGAGACCGTAGAACCCTTGGAGCTTGTGCGCGATCTTGGAGACGCCGGTCGAGTAGTCGAACGGTCCCGGGACGGCAACCCCGACACGGCAAACGTCCGGCCGCGCGATCGCGGTCGCCGCGCGCGAGATCGCGCCGACGAGCGCGGATCGGGTTCCCGAAGAGGGAAGCGAGAGGCGGACGCCGCTCCCAGGCTCGACCGCCACCGCGGTGACGTCAACTCGCGCGGCGGTCACGTGCGTCCCGCCGACGTCGAGCGCGCCGACGACCTCGTTCGAGCTCACAGGACGAACGCCTTGACGACCTTGCAGGCTCCGCCGTGCACCCGCCGGATCCGGTACTTCCCGACGGACGCCGGGACGACGATCGTCTCCGCATAAGCAAGGAGATGCGTCGCTCCGGACGCCTCGATCTCAACCGTCTCGCCCTCGACGAGGTTGAGCACGTGAAAGCGCTCTGCTGTCTCGTCCGTGACGCTCTCCTCGAACTCGAGTCGGTTCACGCCGTAGAACAGATCGGGCAGGCGGCCGAGCTCCAGCTCGGCCCACCCGGCACCGCTGCGCAGCGGCCTCGGCTCAGGGACGAGCTCGCGTCGCGCGGCCTTGCCCGACCGTCTTGGATCGAGGTTCGCGAACGCATGAGCAAGATGAACCGGTCGCAGCTCTCCGTCCAAGTCGCGTCGAAGCCAGTCGTAGAAGCGAAGCGTGTAGAGGTACGGCGTCGCGCTGATCTCGAGCACGACGTTTCCGGCTCCGCTCGCGTGAGGCGTGCCCGCCGGAATCAGGTAAAGGCGGTGCTGTTCGGCTCGATGCGTCTGCAGATACCGCTCGGGGTCGAGGGGCGTTCCCGGCGCGACCGCCCGCTCCGCGTCGGCCTGGAAAGCGTCGAGGTCGGCGTCGTCGCGGAGGCCCAGGAAAATCTTCGCGCCCGGTCTCGTGACCATGACGTAGTAGGTCTCGTGCTGCGTGTACGGGAGTCCGAAGGTCTCCTGCATGTAGCGCTCCGCCGGGTGACACTGAATCGAGAGGTCGCCTCCCTCGAGCGTGTCCAGGTAGTCGAAGCGGATGGGGAACGAGAGCCCGAACCGACTCGCGAGCGTCGGCCCGAGGATGCGCTCGCTCTGAAGGGCCATCAGGAGCTCGAATCCCACCTCCACGGGCTCCGGGATGCCGAGGAGGATCCCGCTCTCCGGCGTGATCAGCTCGTACGACCACGCAAGGTTAGGCGCGTCGGTCGCGACGCCCAGTGCTTGCCGCAGCCACTGGCCTCCCCAGGGCCCGGGAAGAAAGGTGGGCCGCGCCCGAAAAGGACCCGCGGCGAGCTGCTCGAGCGAGCGCCGCAGCG
The DNA here is from genome assembly GCA_036395295.1 of Gaiellaceae bacterium. GTDB lineage: Bacteria > Actinomycetota > Thermoleophilia > Gaiellales > Gaiellaceae > VAXT01. The sequence goes on from DASWDJ010000022.1 coordinate 4,602, forward strand.
ACTCTCCGTCGAGCGAGCGCGGAGCCTCGACGTCTCTCAGGTCGAAGTACCGATCGATGCTGCCGGCCAGACCCTGCTTGTGGCGGTCGAGCACGGGCCAGTCGACGAAGAGCAGCCGCGGCTCCGAGCCCGGCCGTCCTGCGGGCTGCCCGACGTTGGAGACCTCCCCCCGCTGCAGCGCAGCGAGACCGTGTCGCTTCGCGACGTCCGCGTACCAGAGCACGTCGTGCTCGACCAGCGCGCTCCCGGGACCGAAGACGACGAGGACGTCGACGTCCGGGCTCGTCCGAGGACGCGGGAGCTCGTCGAAGAGGTCGGACAGTGACCCTTCGAAGACCCTGCCGAAAACGGGGTCACCGGGAAGCTCGGCTTCGGCCGTACGGCGTCGGATCTCGTCCCAAGGGGCGAACGACGCGCGTACGTCGAGCGCCCTACACGACGGACCGGCGCGACGCACGGCAGCGCAGAGTTCGGCGGCGACGCGCTCCCAGGCAAGCGCCGCGGGTCCATCAACGGCGACCACGCACGGCTTGCGAGCGGCGAGCTCGGCGGCCGGGATGTCGTAGCCGTTCACGGGCTGCCTGCCGCTGACCGGGTAACAAGGGTTTTGGTCGTAGCTCACGAGAGAAGATCGAGCGCGAGCGCTGCGCTCCATGAGAAGTCCTCGCTGCCGAGAGGCTCGCCGGTCTGCGCGTGGTAATACTCAGCGAAGCCGGAGGTTTCCACGAGCCGGAGAGTGAGGCGGCGCAGCTCCTCCGCCTCGGCTGCGAGCCCGCCCCGCTCGAGGCCGCGGACGAGGAACCAGTTGATGTTGATCCAGACCGGCCCTCGCCAGTAGCGTCGAGGGTCGTAGGCCGCGCTCGACTTGGAGACCGTCGTCACGGCCCACGGCGCGTCTTCGGAGGGGCCGAACCGCTCGGGAGACCACATTGACTCGGCAAAGAGCTTCCGGGCCTGCCTTTCGTCGGGAATGCCCGCGTAAACCGGAAACAGGTCGGCAACGGTCTGCGTGGTCCCGTCTGCGCCATGCAGGTCCCGCTCGCGGTACGCGGCCTCGGTCTCGTCCCACCGCTCGGCCAGAGCGGCGCGGAGGCGAGTCGCCCCGGCGGCTGCCCGCTTCCCGTCGCCGCCGATTTCGCCGAAGAGCCACGCGAGATCGTCCTCGGCGACCGCGAGGATCGAATTGAAGGCGAGATCGACGTAGGCAAACGGCGCCTCGCTCGGCGACGCGGGGCGATAACCGCGCTCGCGCAAGCGCTCGACGATCGCCATATAGCGCCCGTACTCGAGGTCGGTCGGCCGCTCCGCGTCGTGCAGGTGTCTGCGATCGCTGCGCGCGAACGTCAGCTCGCGGGGATCGATGCGCGCGAGCGCGG
>DASWDJ010000023.1:0-4433 GCA_036395295.1 Gaiellaceae bacterium
GGAGTAAGGGCCGTGGGAGACCACCACGTTGATAGGCGGGACGTGCAAGCGGAGCGATCCGTTCAGCGGACCCGTACTAATTGCCCGAGGTCTTGATTTTGAACATGTGTTAGCCGCTATGGAGTTTTGAGGGTGCGCCAACGGCGTGGCAAAGGCGAGGCTGACAATTTTGGAAAGGAATGTGCGCCGAAGCCAGATTGAAGTCTGGCACCGGAAGTCTGGCACCGGAGTACGACAACCTTTCGGCGGTCATAGCGGCGGGGGTACACCTCTTCCCATTCCGAACAGAGAAGTTAAGCCCGCCAGCGCCGATGGTACTCGGAGGGCAACCTCCCGGGAGAGTAGGTCGCCGCCGAATTACTTTCAGGCTCGGAGTCCCAGACTCCGAGCCTTTTTTTATCCCGTACGATCGAGCGATGGAGCTACGCGACGACGAGCTGCTGCTACGGCCGCCGACGGACGCCGACGTGCCGGCGGTGGTCGCCGCCTGTCAGGACGAGGAGCTCTCGCGTTTCATTCCAGGCTTTCCAAAGCCGTACCGCGAGTATGACGCCCGCGGCTGGATCGCCTCCCGGAACCCGCGCGACAAGGCGTCGAAGACGTTCCTCATCGTCAACGCGTCGAGTGACGAACTGCTGGGTGCGATCGAGGTTCGTCTCGGCGAGATCGGATCGATCGGTTACTGGATCGCCAAGGGGGCCCGGGGCCGGGGGGTGGCGACGCGCGCGACCAGGCTGCTCGCCGAGTGGGCCGTCACCGAGGGCGGCGTCCAGCGACTCGAGCTGACCACGCACCCGGACAACGTCGCGTCCCAGCGCGTTGCGGAGAAGGCCGGGTTCACTCGCGAAGGCGTGCTCCGATCCCACATCCGCTTCCCCGAAGGGCGTCGCGACTCGGTCATCTTCTCGCTCCTGCCGGCTGACCTCGACTAGCACGATCGGCGAGATGGAGCTCAGGACGAACACACTGATCCTCCGGCCGTGGAAGCTCGATGATGCGCCCGCGATCGCCGAAGCCTGCAACGACCCCGAGATTGCGCGCTGGCTTCCGATCATCCCATCGCCTTACGGCGAGGAAGACGCTGTTTCCTTCATCGGGCAAGCGCACGAGAGCTGGAAGCGGGGCGAGGCGTACAATTTCGCGATCCTCGACGCCGCCGACGGACAGCTCGCCGGTTCGATCGGCGTGCGAGTCCTGCGGTTCAGCACTGGTCATTTCGGCTACTGGGTGACCAGAGAGGCCCGCGGGCGCGGAGTTGCGACGGAGGCCCTAAAGACTCTCTGTCGGTGGGCCGTCGACTCGCTGGACTTCAAACGGCTCGAGCTCCTCACCGATCCCGAAAATGTCGCTTCGCAACGGGTGGCCGAGAAGGCAGGCTTCGAGCGCGAGGGGCTGCTGCGCTCGTCACTCGAGTACCGCGACGGCAGACGTCGTGATTCGATCATGTTCTCTGCGTTGCCGGACGAACTGATCTAGGCGGCGCGCAGCTTGTTGCGCCAGTCGGGATCGAGCTCACGTAGGCGGCGCACACGTTCGGGGAGCGGGGGATGGGTGACGAACATCGCTGCGATCCCCTCCTCTGCGAACGGGTTCACGGTGTAGAGCGGCTCGGTCGCCGGGCTCGCGCGAAACTCGACGAACGAGCCGGCTTGCTCGAGGCGAAGGAGCGCGTCCGCGAGGCCGTGCGGCGACTCGCAGATCGCCGCAGCCGCCCGGTCGGCGGCGAACTCACGGCTGGGCGAGAGCAGCGCATGCGTCAGGGCAGCCGCAATCGGGGCCAGTACGAACAGGAGCAGCCGCGAAAACCAGCCCCCGAGCCGGCTCATCTCGAGCAGAAAGCCCGCGAGTACGACAGCCGTCGTCTGCACGAGGACGTCCCGGTTCCGCACGTGAACCAGTTCGTGCGCCAGCACGCCCTCGAGCTCCGCCGGCTGCGCTGACGAGAGCAGCCCGGCGCTCACCGCGAGCGACGAGCCCCGCGGGCCTCGTCCGGCGGCGAAAGCCCGCGGGTGCGCATCCGTGAGCAGGTAGAGGCGCGGGCGCGCGACCCCGATCCGCGCAGCGAGCCGATCGACCGTCGATTGGAGAAGAGGCGCCTCGGCGGCGGCGAGCTCCCGCGCCCCGACCATGCCCGGCGCGACCCGGTCGAGATACCAGTAGACCCCCGCAGCGGCCAGCAATGCGCAGAAGGTGAAGATCGAGGCTGTCCGGTACCCGCCGAGCAGCCAGCCGAGCCCGCCGACCACGCCGCAGAAGCCGAGCAGCAAGAGCCAAGCTTTCAGCAGGTTCCTCGCCACCGGGACGAAGCCCACGGCCCCCGGCCTAGGTGTCGCGCTCGTCCTCGGCGAAGCCGCGCGGAGGCCAGTCCGGCTCGGGAGCGTCGCACCGGCTCGTGCAGTGCAACGAGGCGATGTTCTGGAGCGGGATCAGGATGTGCCCGTTCAGCTCGATATGGGGTACCTCGTCGACCGCGCAGTACGCGGTTAGGACCCCTTCGTGGTAGTCGCCGCCGAACAGGGCGACGTCGACCTGCTCGCCCTTGTACTTGCTCGTGTAATCCTCCACCGGAGGCTCAGTCTAGTCGGCGCAGGTCGCCGTCCTCGATCACGACCGACCAGACGCCGCAATGCTCGATGACAGGCAGCCTCTCTCCGAGGACGACCTCCTGGATCCGGCGCAGGCAGCCTCCGTGGGCGACGACGAGGACGCGGCCGCGAGCATGCCGCTCGCCGATCTGCCGCAGAGCGCCGAGCACACGTTCGCGGTGCTGCTCGTACGTCTCGCCGTCCCACTCGCGTCCGTCGATCTGTTCTCGGGTGAGGCCTTGCCAGGAGCCGACGTCGATCTCGCGCAGCGCGGTCTCCCGGCCGACCGGTAGCCCGAGGCGCGCACCGACGATCTCGGCCGTCTCGAACGCGCGGCGGAGGTCGCTCGCATAGACCGCGTCCGGACGTTCGCTCGCGACCGTCTGCGCAAGGCCCTCCGCCTGTCGGCGGCCGGCTGCGTTGAGCGGCGGATCGGCATGACCCTGGAAGCGCCCGTCGCGGTTCCAATCCGTCTCTCCGTGTCGTGCGAGAAGGATCGTCGTCACGGCTGTACGCTAGCCGCCCTTGGACCTCGGCCTGCGGGATCGTGTTTGCGTCGTTACCGGCTCGACGGGCGGGATCGGCCTGGCCTGCGCGCAGCTGCTCGCAGAGGACGAAGCACAGGTCGTCATTTGCGGCCGCGATCGCGATCGGGTCGAGCTGGCGCGGAGTGCGGCTGGTGCTGCGCTCGGGGTCACCTGCAATCTCGCCGAGCCCGCGGCGCCCGAACAGCTGATCGGCGAAGCCGTGCGAGCGCTGGGCCGCGTCGACTGTCTCGTCAACAATGTCGGCGACGCCTACCAGGCCGATTTCGAGGAGCTCACCGACCGGCAATGGGACGAGATGTGGCAGCTGAACGTGATGAGCTACGTGCGGGCGATTCGCTCCGTGCTGCCCGGCATGCGCGAGCGCGGCAAAGGAGTGATCGTCAACGTCTCCTCCACGTCGGGGAAGCGGCCGTCGACTTCGATGCCGAATTACTCCGTAACGAAGGCCGGCGTGCTGTCGCTCTCGCGGCTCGTCGCCGACCTCTACGCGAAGGACGGGATCCGCTGCAACGCCGTCGCGCCGGGGCCGACGGCGACGGAGGCCTGGCTCGCGCCCGGCGGCCTTGCCGACCAGCAGGCGCAGCGAACCGGCAAGACGCGAGCTGAGGTGCTCGAGGTCGTTGCGCAGGGGCGCCCGCTCGGACGGCTTGCCGAGCCGGAGGAGATCGCGGCGGTCATCGTCTTCCTGTGCTCGGACCGTGCCAACTATGTGACAGGTTCGGCCTGGAGCGCCGACGGCGGGACTGTCCCAATCATCATCTAACGTGGCGGAGAAGATGCCCGAACTGGTGGGAAGAGTGGCGGATGAATTCGAGGCTCGCGTGTGCGAGCACGAGGAGGCCTGGCTCTCGCCGTTCGCGGTGCGGTCTTATGACACGCGCGGGCGCGCGCGCGAGGAGCCCGAATGCCGTGTGCGGACGCCGTTCCAGCGCGACCGCGATCGGATTCTGCACTCGAAGGAGTTCCGGCGGCTGAAGGGCAAGACGCAGGTCTTCATCGATCCCGCAGGCGACCACTTCCGCACCCGCATGACGCACACGCTCGAGACGACCGCGATCGCCCGCGGCGTCGCACGGGCGCTGGGGCTGAACGAGGATTTGACCGAGGCGATCGGGCTCGGGCACGACATGGGTCACACGCCGTTCGGACATGCGGGAGAGGAAGCGCTCGACAAGTGCCTGCGGGCGCGGTTCGAGCTCGGGTTTCGGCACAACGAGCAATCGCTTCGCATCGCCGAGTCGCTGAATCTCACCTGGGAGGTGCGCGACGGGATCCTCAAGCACACCGGCGACGCCGATCC
>DASWDJ010000024.1:0-3361 GCA_036395295.1 Gaiellaceae bacterium
TCGCGGCGCTCGGCGCGTGGCTTGAAGTCGAAGACCGAGTCCGCGCGCAGGTGATAGACACGCACCGAGCCCGCCTCCGCATAATCCGCAGTGACCGCCGTTGCGTTCGGGTCGAGATACGCCTCGACCCCCTCGAGATACTCAGCCCCCCAACTGCCCGCCTCACAGTGCATGCCGTAGGCGCGCCGCTCGAGGTCGTACTCGCTGCCGGGGACGTGCCAGTCCCGGAGGTTGACGAGGTGTAGGACCGGAAGCTTGGCATTCTCGAGTCTCGCCCCCACGACGGCGCTGAGGAAGACGCCCAGGGGCCCCTCACGGATCGCGCGACTGCGCGAGCGGTTCGGCTTGTTCCCTCCAGCGCCCAGATCGAAGTCGCGGTGACCGAGCAGCATCTGCGGCACGATCGTGTCCGGCAGGCGTAGGCGGCATTGCGTGTTGAGGAAGAAGTCGTTCTGGAGGCACTCGGTAAGGAGGACGAAGCGAGGAGTCTCCTCAGGGGCGCCTTGAGGCATGGGCTCCTCGCGGCCACGCTCACTCACGCTCACGGCGCCTCCCCTCGTCGGCGACGGAGGAGCAACGACCGACGACGCTGCGACGGGCTTCGAGCTTCCCTCCGCCGCAGTTCGGTGTCTCGCTATCAGACGCTACTACGCCTGGCGCCGGCTGCCAAGGTCCTGCGGCATCTCCCCGGCCGCACAGTCTCTTGAAACCCCACCCTGCGGCGGCATATCCTCGGAGGAACTCGTCATCCTTTCGCCGACCCTCGTCGACGCTTGCGGCTCGTCCCGGGATCGCGGCCGGCGCAGAATCGGGAGGGTCGTTGTGGGTCGTCTCGCCAAGGTCCGCTCGCTCGACGAAGCAAAGACCTTCGGCATCATCCCCACTGCCGAGCCCACCGCCTCCGTTGCCTGAGCAGATCGAGGATCCACACTCCGGCCAGCGGGTCGTGTTTCGCCGCAACGACCCCGAGGCGCTGGAGGTCGACCTCTACCTCAGGCCGGGCGCGTTCGTCCGCGAGCACGTCCACCCGTCGCAGGAAGAGACGTTCGTCGTCGTTGCCGGCACGTTCGTCCTCGACGTCGACGGACAAACTCGCACGCTCGCGGCCGGCTCCAGCGACGTCGTTCCCCCACGGACGAAACACGGATTCGATCCCACCGCCGACGAGTCGCACGTGCTCCTGACCATTCGTCCTGCGCTCGACTTCGCCGGTTACTTCCGCGACTTTTTCACCCTCTCGCGCGAAGGTCGGCTGCGCGTCCCGGAGAGAGGTTTACCGAGGCCGATCCTGCTCTTCGCCGTGCTCATGCATCGTTACCGGCGCGAGATCGCCGTGCCGGGCTTCCCGATCTGGCTCCAGCGCCCGGTCTGGCGGGTGCTCGCCTGGCTCGGCTGGCTCTTCGGCCAGAAGCTCTAACGCCTGCGGAGAAGCTGGCGGAGGAATGCCTTCACCACCGCGAATGGCGGCGTGATCACCGCCATCACACGTCCCATCGGCGTGCGCGGGTCCTGGAACATGCCGAGCTGCTCGAGGATGATCGCCTTGTCGTAGTACGTCCGCTCGAGGGTCAGCAGCCCCTCCTCGTCGAACGCGTAGAGCCCGCAGACGCGCGAGCGCATCTTCCGGCCGAGCGGAGGCAGCTCGCGCCAGTGCCCGGTGTGCGTCCCGGTGACCACGACCTCGAGGATCACATAATCGTCGGTCACGTGCCGCCGCTCCTCCTTGATGTCCATGTCGGGGAACGCTCCTAGGAGCTCCTCGTAGTGCTCGCGGATACCTTCCCGGCCCGACCATTGCTCCTCCCAGGCAACGTCATCGAACGAGGGGTTCTTGCCCCAGGTGGCCATGATCCGGTCCATGTCCTTGTCGATCTCGGCCTGGACGTGCTCCTCGAGCACCCGCATGCGTGCGTCGGTGTCGACCGCCATTCGCTAGCTCGCCTCCTCGATGAGTCGCTCAGCCGCGCGGTGCGCGAGCGCGGCGATCGTGTTGGACGGATTGGGCCCGACGGGCCCGGGCATGATCGAGCCGTCGACGATCAGTAGACCCGGATGGCCGTACACGCGGCCGTACGAGTCGACCACGCCCTGGCGCTCGTCGCGGCCCATGGGGCAGCCGCCGAGCGGGTGCACAGTGACGAGGCGGCTCAGGTGCCAGCTGGGGCTGTCGAGGAACGTCGCGTCGAGGGCTTCGGCGATCTGGCGGCCCGTCGCGCGCACGAGCCGGAAGTACTCGTTCGAGCGCCTCTTTCGCCAGTCGAGGTCGAGGTAGCCGTCGCCGGTCAGGCTCATGGTCCCGTCGGGGATGTCGCGGCCCATCGAAAAGAGTGGCATCGACGAGGACGAGAGCGAGCCCGGGCTCCAGAAGGCGGCGATCTCCCGGCCGATGTCACTACGCCGGTTCAGCCTCAGCCAGAGCTTGAGTAGGCGCAGCCCGAGCCGAAGCCCCTTCCTGATCACCTGGAGCTGGTAGCTCGACTCGACGATCCAGTTGACGATCTGCGGGTGGCCGCCGTCCTGGATGTAGTGCGCCCGGCCTGGGCCGCCGTCGGCGGCGTCCGGAACCCGGATCGTGCTGGTGATCACGGGCCCGTATCCGGGGTCGACGATCCGTGGCCCGCCACTCTCGGTCGCCTTGAGCGCGATCATCAGGATGTCGCCGTTTCCCGAGAAGCGCGTGCCCAGCCGGTCGCTGAGGCCGGGGAATGCGTGCCGGTTCTTCAGCAGAAGGTAGGTGGTGCCGAACACTCCCGCCGACAGGACGAGGCGGTCGCAGCTGATCGTGTGCTGCGGCGGCGGCTCCGTCCGCTTCTCTCCCTCGACGGCCTGCGAGTGGTCGACATAGGTGACGGTGTAACCGCCGTTGGGCCGCGGTGCGAACGACTTGACCTCGCAGCGGGTGTGGATGTGCGCGCCGTGTCGCAGCCCCGCGTCGGAGAGATAGGTCAGGTCGAGCGTGTTCTTGCTGCCGTAGTTGCAGCCGACGTTGCACTCGCCACAGAGGCGACACGTCATCCGGACCTGCCCGTGGAGGTTCGGCGGCTCGTCCAGGATGGGCTGCCCCAGCCCGGGCTCTCCGTTCGCCGCGAAGGTGACGGCGAGCTTCGGCAGGTACCACTCCAGCCCGAGCCGTTCCGAGGCGAACTGCATGGCCCGCGTCTTGTACGTGCGGTCGTACGCTTCGCGTGCCGGAACGCGCTTCGCGACGTCCTTCTCGTATGGGTAGGGAGTCGCGTTCAGCATCCGCTCGTGCCGCTCGTAGTGAGGCTCGAGGTCCTCGTAGGTCACCGGCCACGTCTCCCGCTCGTCGTTCACGAACGTGCTCTTGTCCTTGCGGATGAGGACGTTCGAGTAGACGAGC
>DASWDJ010000025.1:0-1664 GCA_036395295.1 Gaiellaceae bacterium
CGGCCGAAGCGCGCGACTTCCCCGGTTGCGTCTCCAACCGGGTCTTGATGCCGTTCATCAACGAGGCCGCGTATGCGCTCATGGACGGCGTCGCCGAGGCGGAGGCGATCGACACCATCGCGAAGCTCGGATTCGCGCACCCGATGGGCCCTCTCGCCCTCGCGGACCTGATCGGGCTCGACACGTGCGTCGCGATCATGGAGGTGCTCCACGAGGGGCTCGGCGACGACAAGTACGCGCCGTGCCCCTCCTGTGGGAGCACGTCGCCGCGGGGAGACTTGGTCGCGAGTCCGGCCGCGGGTTCTACGACTACAACGCCAACTAGGTCGTTCGATGGACGAGCGTCTGGCCGCTGAGCTCGAAGCCCAGGCGGGATCCGACGAGGAGTTCGTCGACCGCGCGTTCGGGCTCGTCCTGCGGCGGCCGCCCGAGGCGGAGGCACGTGAGCGGGCGCTCACAAAGCTGGCCGAGGGCACGCTCTCGCGCGCGACGCTCCTGCACGAGCTCGCGGCGAGCGTCGAGTTCGAGCGCGTACAAGAGCGTGACGACGCTGTTGCTCTCGGGCTCCGCGCTCGCGAGCGGGAGGAAAGGCTCCGCTGGCTCCAGGCTCCGGGAGGAACGGACGAGCGGGTGATCGAGATCCCGTGGGTGCTCTCTCGCCTGCGGGGCAACGGACGCGTGCTCGAGGTCGGGTACGCCTTCGCCGAGCCGCCGTACCTGGGAGCACTCCTACGCTCGGGCGTCGAGCTCGTCGGCGTCGACCTCGCCACGCTCGACGTCGACGGCATGGAGAGAGTGGAAGCCGACGTCCGGGCGCTCCCGTTCCCCGACCGGTCCTTCGACCAGGTTCTGCTCGTCTCAACGCTCGAGCACATCGGCGCGGACAACAGCGTGTACGGACTCGAGACGGAGCCCGCCGACTCCGGCGACGCACGCCTCTCTGCCCTCCGCAGTCTTCGCCGTGCCCTGCGCGGTAACGGGTCGCTCCTCTGCACCGTGCCGCTCGGAGAGCCGGACGACTGCGGCTGGTTTAGACAGGAGGACGAGCGTGGCTGGACTCGACTTTTCAGGCGCGCTGGGTTCTTCGTTGAAGAGCAGGAAAGCTACGAGCTGACTCCCGAGGGCTGGCGCGCCGCTCCGGATTTCGACTCGCGCGGCGTGCGGTACGGAGCGCGAGGCCCGGCCGCCTCGGCTGTGCTCTGCGCCGATCTGCGCCCAGGGAGATTCCGCAGGCTGGCGACGCCGAGCGGGCTCCGCACGGTGGCACGCCGCCGCGCCGGTCGCACATACCGGCGCGTCCACCACGACTAAAGTCAGAGCGATGGACTTCGAGCTCACGCCCGAGCAGCGGGAGATCCAGGGCGTCACCCGGGAGCTCGCAGGCAGAACTGGTGAGCCTGTTTGAGGCAGTGTGGTTCTATCGCGCCTGTGCGCGACTTACACGTTAGACAGGCGGCTCCTTAGGGCGAATGCGCTCGCGGTATCCCAAGGTGACCTTCGGGGATCATCGATCCACAGCCGGGAGGCCCCTAAGCTTTCGGCATGAGCGCGCTCGAAGCGGCAGTCCTCATCATCCTCCTTGGTCTACCGCTGGCGATCGTCGCGCTGCTGTTCGTCTGGGGCGCGATCCGCGACGGCGAATACGACCGCGCGCTGCAGAAGCG
>DASWDJ010000026.1:0-50001 GCA_036395295.1 Gaiellaceae bacterium
CGACTTGGAGGCGGCCACGAACAGCGTGCGCTCGAGGTCGAGTTGCTCCCCGAGACGGCGGATCGCAGCCGGATGGGTCGTATCGAGGACGTGTAGGCGATCGATCCCGAAGGTGCGGCGCAGGACCTCGGGCGCGAGGCTCGAGCCGCCCATCCCGAGGATGACGAAATGCTCGAAGTCACGCTGGAGCGCTTCTAGCTCGTCGACTCGCTCGAGCATGCGCGCCGGCTCGTCGAGCCAGCCGAGCCAGTGCGCCTCGTCGCCGCCCGTCCACACGGTCGGGTCGCGGGCCCAGATGCGGTCGACGAGCTCGACGGGCTCGAGCGAGCTCACGCGGGTTCCTGGGGCGCCGCTGGCGGTGCGGGGCCGGAGGGAACAGTGCTCATTAGCACGGGCCCGGAGAGCACCGTGCCGCCAGCGGCGTCAGGCCGGCGCGGAGCCCGGCTTCGCCGGGCGGGAGCGGCGGCCGGCCAGGGACGCGCGGTCACGAGAGGAAGTCGAGGACGACCCGGTCGAACTCAGCCGGCCGCTCGAGGCTGGGGATATGCGCAGCGCGGGGAATCGAAGTGCGCTGCGCGTCAGGAATCTGCTCCGCGAGTGAGTTGGCGATCGACTTTATGTCGTCGCGGTCTTCGTCGCCTGTGAGAACGAGCGTCGGCGCGCGCACTTCCCCGAGACGCTCCAAGAGGTCCGGGACGAGCAGCTCCTCGCGCGCATTCTCGCCGACGGCCAGCTGCAGCTCGAGCGCGCGCCGCTGCATCTCGCCGACGCGTGCGCGTAGATCCGCGTCGACGTCTTTTGCGGATCGGTGCGGGCCGTCGACCCACATCCGCAGGTCCACCTCGACTGCCGCATCGAGATCGCCGCGTTCTAGGGCAGCTTTCCCCTCGGCCCAGCCGGCCTGCGTCTCCTCCGACCACGCGTGCCCCGGCAGGCCGGGGTTCATGAGCACGAGCTTCTCGATGCGGTCGGGCTGCGCGACGGCTGCCTCGAGCGCGACCCGTCCACCCAGCGAACCACCGACGAGCGAAGTGCGCTCGAGGCCGAGCTCGTCCAGCAGACTGACGAGATCGCGGGCGTGGGAGAAGACACCCGGCTCGATCGGCGAGCGGCCGAAACCACGCTGGTCGAAGCGGATCGTACGATGCGAGCGGGGAAACGTCTCCCATTGCGGATCCCACATGCGGCTGTCGGCGATCGCCTCGTGCACCAGTACGACGGCGGGCCCGGCACCCGCCTCCTCCCGGTAGAGCCCCGTCACGCTCCGACTAGCTGGCCGCGCTTGGCCGCGATGCCCCCGAGCAGCTCGGTGAACGAGTCGATGAACTTCTGCACGCCTTCACGTTCGAGCGTCTGGGTCACGTCGTCGTAGTCGATTCCCGCCGCGGCCAGGTCGCGGAAGAGCTTGCGGGCCTCGTCGAGCCCCTGCTCGAGCGTGAGCGCGACCACCCCATGATCCCGGAACGCCTCGATCGTCTCCTTCGGCATCGTGTTCACTGTCTCCGGCCCGATCAGCTCCTCGACGTACATGACGTCGCGGTACTCGGGATTCTTGGTCGAGGTCGAGGCCCAGAGGCAGCGCTGCGTCGTCGCGCCCCTGTCGGCAAGAGCCTTCCAGCGCGCGCCCGCGAAGATCTCCTTGCCGCGCTGGTAGGCGAGCTTCGCGTTCGCGATCGCGAGCTTTCCCTTCAGGTCGGCCCGACCAATCTCGTCCAGGCGCTTGTCCGCTTCCGTATCTACGCGCGAAACGAAGAAGCTCGCCACCGACGCGACGGTCGACGGGTCGCCTCCGGAGGCGACCAGCCGCTCGAGCCCGCGGATGTAGGCCTCGGCGACCTCGGCGTAGCGCTCCAGCGAGAACGTGAGCGTGACGTTGATGTTCCGCCCGCGGGCGATCATCTCCTCGATCGCGGGCAGGCCCGGCGCGGTCGCCGGAATCTTCACGTGCAGGTTGGGGCGGTTGATCCAGTCGTGGAACCGTGACGCCTCCTCGATCGTCGCTCCGGTGTCGTAGGCGAAGTTCGGGTCGACCTCCATCGAGACGTAGCCGTCACGGCCATGTCCTTCGTCCCAGACAGGCCGGAGGAGGTCGCAGGCGCCCTGGATGTCGCGGACGGCGAGCTGGAGGAAGATCTCCTTGAGGTCGTCCTCTCCGTTCAGCACCTCACGCAGCTGTTCGTCGTACCACTCACCCTCAGACATAGCCTTCTGGAAGATCGTGGGGTTTGACGTGACGCCGACTACCGCGTCCTCCCGCATCATCCGGGCGAGTTCGCCGGTCTCGAGCCATTCGCGCGAGAGCGAGTCGATCCAAACCGCCTGGCCCAGCTCTGAAAGTTGATGAAGCCTAGATTCAGCCATGTGTCCTTTCCAGCTCCTTTATTTTCTCCAACCTTCGCACGAAGCGCTCCCCGCCGCCGAAGTTCGCCCCCAGGAAGACCCTGATGAGCTCACCGGCCAGCTCGGACCCGACGACCTCTGAACCGATGCAGAGCACGTTCATGTCGTCGTGCTCGACCCCCTGGTGAGCCGAATAAGTGTCGTGACAGGTCGCAGCTCGGATACCGGCGAGTTTGCTGGCGGCGATCGATGCGCCAACACCCGAGCCGCAGATCAGGACACCGCGCTCGGCCTCCCCCGCCTGGATCGCCTCCCCGATCTCGCGTGCCTTGTCCGGGTAGTCGATCATCGGCTCGGCTGAGTCCGTGCCGAGGTCGACCGGTTCGTGGCCGGCGCGCACGATCTCCTCCAGCGCGCGTTCGCGCAGCTTGACGCCGCGATGGTCAAAAGCGGCCGCGACCCGCATCGAGACGTTACGTTACACAGATGGCGGATCGCGACCTCTGGCGGGAACTGGGCCAGCAGCTGCGCGTCGACTCGGTCCGCGCGGCCGCGGTCACGAAATCGGGCCACCCCACCTCGTCGATGTCCGCGGCCGACCTGATGGCCGTGCTACTCGCCGAGTACCTGCACTACGACTTCGACAATCCGGACAACCCCCGCAACGACCATCTCGTCTTCTCGAAGGGCCACGCCTCGCCGCTCGTCTACTCGCTGCTCAAGGCCGCGGGAGCCATCACCGACGAGGAGCTCCTGACCTTCCGCAAGTTCGGCAGCCGCCTCGAGGGGCATCCGACCCCGATCATCCCGTGGGTCGACGTCGCCACGGGCTCGCTGGGCCAAGGGCTCCCCTTCGGGGTGGGCATTGCGCTCGCGGGCAAGCGCCTCGATCGGCTCCCGTATCGGATCTGGGTGCTCTGTGGTGACAGTGAGATGGCCGAGGGCTCGATGTGGGAGGCCTTCGAGCATGCGGCGCACGAAGGTCTCGACAACCTGACCGCGATCATCGACGTCAACCGGCTCGGCCAGCGCGGCGAGACGATGCACGGCTGGGATCTCGACTCCTATGCCAGGCGGGCAGAGGCCTTCGGCTGGCATGCGATCGAGATCGACGGCCACGACGTGGAGGCGATCGACGGTGCCTATGCGGAGGCCGTCGCGACCGAGGGCCGACCGACGGTGATCGTCGCGAAGACGATCAAGGGCAAGGGCGTGAAGGCGGTCGAAAACCAGGAGGGCTGGCACGGAAAGGCGCTCGACGATCCCGACTCGGCGATCGAGGAGCTCGGCGGCATTCGCAGCCTGACGATCGAGGTGGCGAAGCCCGACTTCGAAGGGCAGCCGCACAAGTTCGAGACCGGCCCGCTCGAGCTGCCGACGTACGAGCTAGGCGACGAGGTGGCAACGCGGAAGGCCTACGGAGATGCGCTGGCGGCGCTCGGCTCCGGGCGAGGAGACGTCGTCGCCCTCGACGGCGAGGTCTCGAACTCGACGTTCTCCGAGATCTTCGCCAAAGCTCACCCTGAGCGCTACTTCGAGATGTACATCGCGGAGCAGCAGATGGTTGCGGCCGCAGTAGGAATTCAGGTACGCGGCTGGCGACCGTTCGCCTCGACCTTCGCCGCCTTCTTCACACGGGCGTACGACTTCATCCGCATGGCCGCCGTCAGCCGCGCGAACATCCGGCTCTGCGGCTCCCACGCGGGCGTCTCGATCGGCGAGGACGGCCCCTCGCAGATGGGCCTCGAGGACCTCGCTGCCTTCCGGGCGGTTCACGGCTCGACCGTCCTCTATCCATCGGACGCGAACCAGACGGCGAAGCTCGTCGCTGCGATGGCCGACCTGAACGGCATCGCCTACCTGCGCACGACCCGGGCGGCTACTGCGGTCATTTACGGCCCCGGCGAGGACTTTCCGGTCGGCGGAAGCAAGGTCGTCCGCTCCTCGGACGACGACGACGTGACGATTGTGGCCGCCGGGATCACGCTACATGAGGCGCTGAAGGCAGCCGACGTGCTTGGTGAGGAGGGAGTGAGCGCGCGCGTGATCGATCTCTATTCGGTGAAGCCGGTCGACGTCGAGACGCTCCGTGGGGCGGCCGAGGCGACCGGCGCACGCTTCGTGACAGCCGAGGATCACTGGCCGGAAGGCGGTCTCGGAGAGGCCGTGCTGTCGGCCTTCGCCGACGCGGACGACCGGCCGCGCGTTCTCCAGCTCGCTGTGCGCGAGATGCCGGGCTCGGGCAAGCCGGACGAACTCCTTGCAGCAGCCGGGATCGACTCCGAGCACATTGCCGCCGCCGCCCGGAAGCTCGTCGGCGCCACTGTCCGCGCCTGAACCGGGCCTAGAGCGTCGCGAAGCGGTCTGTCGTACAAATCCGGCTTCACTCAAGCGGTTCGGCGCGACGTCCGCGCTCATTCGGGAGTCGAGTTCTAAACCTTTTGGCTCTCCCAGCCGAAAACAAGGCGATGCCAGCAGTCGAACAACGGAACGGCTGATGGACCAGCAGCTCGCCGTCGCCCAGGCGCTGAAATACGCGCAGGAGCTGCGACAGCTCCACGCATCCGAGCGTGCGCAGCGTCGCGTCGTCGAGGAGGCGCTCGAGCGCCTCGAGACCTCGTACGCCACGACCGTGCGGGCACTGGCCGCCGCGCTCGAGCTGCGCGACGATGAAACCGGCGGTCACGCGGAACGCGTGACGGATCTGGCGCTGGAACTGACACGGCGGCTCGATCCCGAGCTCAGCGCCGAGCCCCAGCTCGAGTACGGCTTCCTGCTCCACGACATCGGCAAGATCGGAATCCCGGACGGGATCCTGCGGAAGCCCGGCCCGCTCGATCCGAAGGAGCTGGAACAGATGCGTTTTCATCCGGTTCTCGGCGAACGGGTCCTCGAGCAGATCCCCTATCTGTCAGACCTAGCGCGCGATGTCGTTGCATCTCACCACGAGCGCTGGGACGGCAAGGGGTATCCAGCGGGGCTGTCAGGAACTGACATCCCCATCGCCGCCCGGATCTTCGCGCTCGCCGACTCTTTCGACGCCATGACGAACGACCGTCCCTATCGACGGGCACTGCCGGTCACCGAGGCGATCGCCGAGATCATCCGGTCGTCCGGAAGCCAGTTTGAGCCCGAGCTCGCCGAGGCCTTTCTCGAGCTCGTTCGCGAACGCCGCATGGCCGCCTGACCGTTTTCGCGTTCCTACCCACGGGGTAGAGTTTCCCGGCGCTGATTAGAGAAAGCAGCGTCCGTCATCCCTCGGAGCCCAGCTTGCCGGAAACAGACGATGAGGTCTCCATCGTTGTCGTCGAGGACGACGCGATGGTTTGCGATTGGCTTCGCGTCGCCTTGAAAGGCTCGGGCTTCCGGGTTGTCGGTGGGATCTTCGCGAAGCTCGGCGTACGCAGGCGCACGGAGGCAGTCTCAGAAGCGCACAGGCGAGGACTGCTGTGAGCGGGGGCCCCGAGCCGGAAGCCCAAGCCCGTGACCGCGACGCGGAGCTCTCCACCCTTGCCCATGAGCTGAAGACACCCCTGGCCGTCATTGCCGGCTTTGCGGAACTCCTGGCCGCCCGCGACGATGAGCGAACGCGCCTCGAGGCGTCGGCTCGAATCAAGGAGGCGACCGAACGACTCGGGAAAGCGTTCGACGACCTGCTCGCCGGCGTTGCGGCCGACGAAGGCGACCTCGGCGGCCGGCTGGTCGACGCCGTCGCCGCCGGCCGCCGCGCACGGAAGAGCCATTCGGGATGACTCGCCGCCGAATCATGATCGTCGACGACGATGACTCCGTCCGGAGCCTGCTCAGGATGACCTTGCCCGAGGACGAATACGAGATCGACGAGGCGACCGACGGCGAGCAGGCCCTGGCGCGCCTGGACGAGCGCGTGCCGGAGCTCGTCCTGCTCGACTGGCAGATGCCGGGGCGCCACGGCTCACTCGTGCTCGACGAATTGAAGAGCCGGCATCCGAAGCTCCCGGTGATCGTCCTCACCGCCGAGATCGCCGAGCACCATCGCAGCCTCGCCGAGGCGCTCAAGGTCGACGTGTTCCTGACGAAGCCGTTCAGTCCCCTCGAGCTGCTCGAGACGATCGAGCGCTTGCTAGCCGAGCACCCGCTCGACGAGGCGTCGTAGCGCTTGCCGGCTGACGGCCGGGGTCGTGTCGACTACGAATGTGATGCAGGAAGCTCGAACCAGAAGGTCGAGCCCTCGCCTGCGACACTGTCGAAGCCGATCCGGCCGCCGTGCGCCTCGACGATTTCCCGGCAGAGAGTAAGCCCCAGCCCGGTGCCGCCGATCTCGCGGGTGTCGGACGAGTCGACGCGGTAGAACTTCGTGAACAGCATTCGCTGCTGGTCATCCGGAATCCCCAAGCCTGTGTCGGTGACCGAGACGCGGACAGCTCCGCTCCTCGCCTCTGCAACGACCGAGACCGGCCCGCCGGAAGGCGAGTACTTGATCGCGTTCGAGACGAGGTTGGCGACGACCTGTGCGACCCGGCCTCGCTCTCCGAGCAGGGTGAGCTGGGTGAGCTCCCCGTTCGATTCCCTCAGCTCGACCTCGTGCGCCCCGCTCTGGCCGGAGAAGAGGTCGACTTGCTCACGCAGCACCGCTGCGAGGTCGAACGGCTCGAGCGCCAGCGTGAAGTCGCCTTCCTCGATCCGTTGCAAGTCGAGGAAATCGTTGATGAGCCCTGTCAGGCGCTTCGCCTCGCCGTGAATCGTCGCCGCGTAGCGCTCGCGTGTCTCCTCGTTGACGTCGCGGTCGACGAGGAGCTCGGCGAAGCCGACGATGCTCGCGAGCGGCGTGCGCAGCTCGTGAGAGACCGTGGCGACAAGCTCGGATTTCAACTGCTCGGCCTCCCTCTCGGCGGTTACCTCGCGCACGACGAATACGTTGCCGAGCGGCCGTCCTTCCTCGTCCGCGACAGGCGCCAAGTAGATGACGAAAGAGCGCTCTGAGTCAGCGATCGTGTACTCGAAGGTGAAGTCCGCGTCAGGGTGCGCGGAGAACGCTGCGATGTTCCTGCGATACGCATCGGGGTCCGTCGTGCGGTCGGCGACCAGATCGGTCCCTTGCTCCCCGTTGTCGAGCAGAACACCGAGCTCCTCGGCGCCGCGCCGCGCCGCCTCGTTCGCAAACACGACCCGGCCCTCGAGATCGCGAAGGCCGATCGCGTCTGTCGCGGCGTTCAGGATCACCGCGTTGATGCTCGCCTGACGACGTGCGGCCGCGAGTGCTCCGGCGTTTGAGAGCGCGACGGCTGCCTGGCCGGCGAGGTGCTCTATGGCCTGGAGCTCGTCCTCGGCAAACGGTCGGTCCGCCATGCGTACCAGCGTTAGGACGCCGATTCTTCGCTCGGCCAGCAGCAGAGGGATGTGGATCTCATGCGACGGCGAGACGTGTTCGCCGGAGGCAGTCAGCCTGAGCTCGGTCTGGCCGTGCGAGGCGGAGACAAGATTGCGCTCGGAAACGGCGCGGCCCGCAAGCCCCTCACCGTTACCGAGCCGCTCCGGCAGCGATCCGGAGTCGACCCCGCGGGTCGCGGCGAGCACGAGGCCGCGTTTGCCCCCCTCCTCGATCGTGTAAAGCGTGCCGATCTCCGCTCCGGCAAAATCGCCGACGCGGGCGAGGACCATGTTCGCGAGCGATTCAACCGCGGACTCGACCATCAGCCTCTCGCCGAACACGTAAAAGGTGTTGATGCGCTCCTTCTCGAAATCCAAGCCGGTGAGCGCGTGCTCGAGCTCCACCTGCTTCGCCTCGAGCTCCGCGTTTTGGCTCTCGAGCTTCACCTGGGCCGCTTGGAGATCCTCCGTGCGTTCGAAAACGCGCCGCTCCAAACTCTCGTTGAGCGCCCGGATTTCCTCCTCCGCCTGCTTGCGGTCGGTGATGTCGCGGATAAAGCCCGTGAAGATCGGTTGACCGGGCACCTCGACTCGAGCGACGGCGAGCTCGACCGGAAACTCACTGCCGTCCGCTCGCATCGCCATCAGCTCGAGCCGCTGCCCGAAGATGGGGCCTTCATCTGTGGCGAGATAGTGGGCGAGACCGCGGTGGTGCGCATCGCGCAGCGAGGGAGGAATGATGAGGTCGGCCATCTGCATTCCGACGACGTCTTCCCGCGCATAGCCGAAGGTCTGCTCCGCTGCAGGGTTGAACTCGAGAACGTTCCCCTCGTGGTCGATCGTGATGACGCAATCGAGCGCCGACTCGAACACGGCGCTCTTTCGGGACTCGCTTCCCGGCGACCCTTGCTCCCGTCTTTGCAGAAAGCGTCTGCGGAGATTGACCAGAAAAGAGCTCATCGGGCGGCTTCCGGCCGCTATCGGCTAAGCGCCCTGTCGACGAGCCGGCGTAGCTCCTGCGGGGAGTAGGCGCTCTTCTCGAGCAGCGCGACCGTGCCCTGCCTGAGCTGCTCGCGCTCGGCCGTAGTGAGGCGGCGCGCCGTCAGCACGACGACCGGGAGCAGCTTGCTCTCAGGGCTTGCCTGCAGACGCTCGAGCACGTGGAAGCCGTCCAGCCCGGGCATCATCAGATCCAGGATGAGCAAGTCCGGCTTTTCCGCCGCAATCTCGGCGAGCGCGGACTCACCGTCAGCCGCCTCGCGAAGGTCAATGCCATTGCCCTGCAGCGTCTCGAAGACGAGTCGCCGAACGGCCGGATCGTCGTCGACCACGAGCACCGTGCCGCGGCCCTCCGGGAGCAGCCGTCCGACCGCGGCGCGGATTTGGCGGTGCGAGAAGGGCTTGGTGATGAAGGCAGTAACACCGAGGGCTGCGGCGCGGTCGCGCCCGTTTCGGCCGGTGCAGATGACAACTGGGATATTCGCAGTGTCAGGCCGCGCGCGGAGGCGGGCGAGGAGCTGCCACCCGTCGAGGTCTCCAGGTAGGCCCATGTCGAGGCAGATCAGGGCAGGCGGGTCCTCGATCGCCCGCGCAAGCCCTCGCTCTCCCGTCGCCGAGACCTCGACCTCGTAGCCGTTCCCTCCGATGTACTCGGCGAGGAGCGCAGACGCCGACGGATCGTCCTCGATCACGAGCACGCGTCGAGGGCCCTTGCCATTCTGCAGCTGGGGTGCAGGCAGCTCGAACCAGAACGTCGAGCCTTCGCCCTCGACGCTGTCGAAGCCGATCCGACCGCCGTGCGCCTCGACGATCTCGCGACAGAGGGCGAGACCGAGCCCGGTGCCGTCGATTGCACGGGTGTCTGACGAGTCGACTCGGTAGAACTTCGTGAACAGCATCCGCTGCTGGTCGGCCGGAATCCCGAGGCCCTGATCGCCGACTGAGACTCTGACGACTCCGCTCCTGGTCTCCGCTGCGACCGACACCGTCCCGCCTGCAGGCGAGTACTTGATCGCATTCGAGACGAGGTTGGCGACGACCTGTGCAACGCGATCTCGCTCCCCGAGCAGATCGAGCCTCCCGTCAGGAACATGCAACTCGATCTCGTGTGCGTCGCTCTGGACGGAGAAGAGGTGGACCTCTGCTCGGAGAACCTCGACCAGCTCGAAGGGCTCGAGCGCAAGTGTGAAGTCTCCTTCTTCGATCCGTTGCAGATCGAGAAAGTCGTTGATCAGCTCGGTCAGGCGCTTCGCCTCGCCGTGGATCGTCGCCACGTACCGGTCGCGCTTTTCCTTGTCGACATCACGATCGACGAGGAGCTCTGCGAAGCCGACGATGCTCGCAAGCGGCGTCCGGAGCTCGTGCGAGACCGTGGCGACGAGCTCCGACTTCAACCGCTCGGCCTCGCGCTCGGAAGTGGTATCGCGCAGTAGGAAAATGCGACCGCTCAACCCGGAAGAGGGCTTCCGAACAGGTGCGCTGTACAGCTTCAGCGCCGTACCGTCCAATCGCTCGAAATCACCGACGATCTCGCGATCAGCGTCGGAGCGGATCTCATCGAGCAGGCGGCAAAAGGCGTCTGGATCGGTCATCTGATCGGCGCTCTGGCGCATATGTAAGAGGACGTCTTCGTCGAGAGCCGGTCGCTGGATGCCGGATCGCTTGGCCTCCGCCTCCCCCAGGCGGTCGCTGGCGGCATTCTTCAACAGCATCCTGCGCTGACCATCGAGCAGGAAGATCGCGTCAGGCGTCGAGTCCAGCACGGCGCGGTTGATGACGGCCATGCGCTCGACCTCCTGCTTTGACTTCTGTCTCTCGTGCAGGATGCGGATGAGCAGAAGCAGCGCTCCGAGCAGAACCAAGGCGAGCAAGCCGGCGATTGTGAGCACGGTCGACCGCAGCGTGCCCACCGCAGCAAAGGCGGAGGTCGCCGGGACTGATGCAGTCACGGTCCAGCCGATGTCTGGGACGACCGGCGCGTAGGCGGAAAGCCGGCGCCCCTCCGACGTGTCGAGCTCAGCTGTTCCGGTCCAGCCGGCGAGCGCGGCTGCTACTCGAGGATCGGTCCGCTGTGAGACGAGCGTCGTCGGCGTCGCGCCCGGCGCAGCAAGAACCACGCCCCGCTGGTCTGTGAGCGTAAACGCCACGTTTTGAGTGCTGGCGAGCAGCGAGAGATCCTGCAGATGCTCGAGGCTGTAGGCGGCGACGAGGATTCCGATCTGCCTGGCGGAGCTGTCGCGAACGTACGTGGCGACCGCGACGACGAGCTTGTGTCCAGTCGCCTGGGTCCGGTATGCCTGCGAGACATACGAGTTCCCCGTCCTCTCCAGGCCCGTGTACCAATCTCGAAAGCTGAAGTTCTTGCCGACAACCGAGGGCGTTGCAGGGACGACGTCGACCAACGTGCCGTCGGGCTCGACGAGGAAGGTCGTGTAGATGCCCTCTTGTGCGTCCGCCAGCTCCTGGAGGTGACGGCGCAGCACAGACGCCTCGTGCGGGCTACGCGTATGGTCGCGGAGCGCGGCAACAAGCGCAGGCCGCGCCGCGTATGACTCGACGATCGCCTTCAGGCCGTCCATCTCCTGGCGTACGCCTTCCGCACTGAGCGCCGCCGTCAGGCTCATGCGCTCCTTTGCGTCCTTCTTGACCGCATCGCTGGCGAGCGAGATGCTGAAGTACGTCAGCAGAACGAGCGGAACGATGCTGACCAGCGCAAAGATCGCGCCGAGTTGAAGCGCAGAAAGCTTCAAGAGCCGGCTCGACGGCCTCATCGATGCCCGTCCAGAAGCTCTTCGACAACGGAGGCGAGCTCGAGCGGACTGAACGGCTTGGGGAGGAAACGACTGACGCCCGCCTCGACGGCCGCCAGGCGATCCTGAGCTTGGGCTCGGGCGGTGAGCATAATCACGGGCGTCTCCGCGAAGCGATCCTCCGCGCGCAGCTCCGCGAGCACCTCCAGCCCGGTGCGACCCGGCATCATCATGTCGAGGACGATCAGATCCGGAACGGATGAGCGGGCCAGCTCCACGGACTGGTCTCCATCATGGGCCTCGACGATCTCGTAGTCGCCGAGCTCGAGCGCTCCTCTGACGAGTGCGCGCAGTGCTGCTTCGTTGTCGCAGACGAGAACCTTCGGCGGCATGGCAATCCCTCAGTTGACCGGGCGTTGCCACTCGTATCGGCCTCGTAGGACGGAGCTTGAGCGCGCGTCACGCCCCGACGATCTCTCCTGCAGCAGGGCCCGGAGCCTCGTTCGGCGGACGAGAAGCCGTGTTGTCACCCACCCTGCGCAACATCGCGGCGCCTCTACGCTTAGAGCATGGCCGTGGTGACCGCTACAGGCCTCCGCAAGGAGCTCTCTGGAGACCCGCTCTTCGACGACGTCTCGTTCAAGGTCGAGCGGCGGGACCGGGTGTCGCTCTCCGGCCCCAACGGGGCGGGCAAGACGACTCTGCTCAGGATCCTCAACGGCGAGACGGAGCTGCACGGCGGAAAGCTCTCCATCGCCAAGGGAACACGGATCGCTCTGCACGACCAGCGGCCGCCGGCCGAGAGTCACGCCTCCCTCCGCGACTACGTCCTCTCGGGCGCGGCCGACCTGAGCGCGGCCGAGCATGAGCTCCGCCGCCTCGAGCGGGCGATGGCCGCAGGCGATCACGAGGCGGCCACGCTGCGACGTTACGCGGAGAGCCAGGCCCGGCTCGAGCACGCCGGCGGCTACGCCTGGCGCGAGCGGCTCGACTCGGTCACGCGAAACCTGGGTTTCTCGTCGGCGGATCTCGAGCGCCCGCTCGCCACGTTCTCCGGTGGAGAGCTCACGCGGGCCTCGCTCGCCCGCGCCCTCGGCGGCGATCCCGATCTACTGCTCCTCGACGAGCCGACGAACCATCTCGATGTCGCGAACCTCGAGTGGCTAGAGCGCGAGCTGCAGTCGATCGACGCAGCCGTCATCCTCGTCGCGCACGATCGCTGGTTCCTCGAAGCCGTGACGACTGCGGTGCTCGAGCTCGAAGCCGGACGCTCGACCTACTTCGCCGGCCCCTGGCACAACTGGCGCCGCGAGAAGGCCGCTCGCCTTTCGGCGGCGGGCACCGCCGCGAAGCGTTACGACGTCGACATCGCGCGGCTCGAGCGCTTCGTCGAGCGGTTCCGCTACAAGAAGAGCCTCGCCAAGCGAGCCCAGGCCAAGCTGACCCAGATCGGGCGCCTCGAGCAGGAGCGGGCGCAGGTCAAGGGCGAGATCTCGCTCCTCACGCGACGCGCGAAGAGCCTGGGCTTCGAGTTCCTGCAGCCGAAGCGCAGCGGCCGGACGGTCGTCGAGGTTACGGACGCCGCTCTCGCCGCGGGCGACAAGGCTTTGCTCTCAGGCGTCTCCTTCGCGGTCGAGCGGGGTGAGCACGTCGCGCTCGTCGGGCCGAACGGCTCGGGCAAGACGACTCTCCTCGAGACCCTGCTCGGCCGCCGCGAGCCGGCCGCCGGAAGGCTGCGGTTCGGGCACGGCGTCGAGCCTGCCTACTTCTCGCAGCACGAGATCGAGCTCGACGAGACCCGGTCCGTCCTCGCCTGCACGCAGAACGAAACGGGGCTCCGTCGTCCGGAAGCCCAGAATCTGCTGGGCCGCTTCCTCTTCAGCGGCTGGGAGATGCACGAGCGGTCGGTGTCCGCGCTCTCCGGGGGCGAGCGGCGCCGGCTTGCCCTGGCGCTCGTCGTCGCCTCCGGCGCGAACCTGCTGCTCCTCGATGAGCCGACGAACCATCTCGACCTCGAGAGCCGGGAGGCCCTCGAAGCCGCGCTCGACGCGTTTCCGGGCACCGTCTTGCTCGTCTCGCACGATCGAGCGCTGCTCGACGGCATCGCCGACCGCACCCTGGCGATCGAGGACGGGACGATTCGCTCCTACGAGGGCGGCTGGGCGGAGTACGTCGCGAAGCGAGACGGCCGCGAGGAGGCCGCCCAGCCCGCGCCGGCGAAGCCGAAGAAGTCCAGGCCCCGAGCGCCGAAGGCAATGGGCCCGACCGAGCTCGAGCTCCTCGAAGCCGAGATCGCCGGCCGGGAAGCCGAGATCGTGGAGCTCGAGGGCCGACTGGCCGACGACTGGGCAAACGTCGACGTCGTGTCCGCGCATCGCCGCGCCCGCGACGAGCTGCAGGCGTTGCTCAGCCGCTGGGAGCAGCTGTTCGAGCGCTCTCAGGCCTAGGGCTCGCCGAGCGTCGCGACGACGGCCTCGGCGACGACCTTGAGCGGTCGGCCCGAGACCTGGCTTGCCTTCCTCAGCCGGGCGAACGCCTCCTGCTCGGACAGGGTCTCCTTTGTCATGAGCAGGCCCTTGGCCCGCTCGATCACCTTGCGGGCCTCGAGCGCCTCCGTCAGGGAGTCGGCCTCCTCTCGCAGCGCGGCGAGCTCATCGTGGCGGGCGTGTGCGGTCTGGATCGCCGGGAGCAGATCCTGCTCGCGGAACGGCTTCACGAGGTACCCGAAGACGCCTGCTTCGACAGCCCGCGAAACCAGCTCGTCCTGGCCGTAGGCCGTCAGCATCACGATCGGAATCGCGCGCTCGTCAAGGATCCGCCGGGCGGCCTCGATCCCGTCCAGTCGCGGCATCTTCACGTCGAGCACCGCCACGTCGGGCTCCATCGAGCGTGCGAGCTCGACCGCCTCTTCGCCGTCTCGGGCCTCGGCGCAGACCTCGTACCCGGCCCGCTCGAGGAGCGTCTTCAAGTCGAGGCGGATGATCGTCTCGTCCTCCGCGATCAGCACCCGCACGAGCTGAGTCTAGGAGCTACGACGGAGCTACGAAGGCTCTCCGATGCTGTGAACGCGTGGTCCCGGTGCTCGTCGACCTCTGCCCAAGGCGAGCTCGTCGATCAGCCATACCTAGGCAGGCGTGCTCTTGGTCGCGGAAAGTGCGAAGCACTTTGCGCGAGTCCCGGGCCCGTGGCCCGGGACCTTCTGAGTCCCGGGCCCGTGGCTCGGGACCCCTCATGCCGGAAAGACGACCTCGGCGCGCAGGCCGCCGTTGGAGTGGAAGTCGAGCGTCCCCCGCAGCTCGTCCCGGACGAGGGCGCGCACGATCGACAGCCCGGTGCCGGGCTCCTCGCCGGTGATCCCGGCGCCGTCGTCGGCGATTGCGAGCACGACCTGGCCGTCTCGCTGCGCCAGCTCGACCCGCACTGAGCTGCCTCCGTGCTCGAGCGCGTTCTGCAGGAGCTCGCTGAAGACGAGTGCTAGGGCCGTCGCCCGGTCGCCCGCGAGCGAGATCGGTTCCAGTTCCGACTGCACCGTCTTCTTCGCGCCGAGACCCTGCACCAGCATTGAGCGCAGACGGTCGAGCAGCTCCTCGAGGTCGACCTCCTCGTCGCGGCGCTGCGTCAACACCTCGTGCACAGCCGCGATCGCAAGCACCCGGTTGACGGAGTCTTCGAGCGCTTTCCGCGGATCGACCTCGTCCGAGCGCGCCTGCAAGCGAAGGAGCGACGCGACGGTCTGCAGGTTGTTCTTGACCCGGTGATGGATCTCCTGGGCGAGCACTCCGCGCATCACGGCCCGTCCGTGCTCGAGCGCGACGGCGGCATGGTGCGCGATCGAAATCAACAGGGCGCGCTCCTGCTCGGTAAAGGGCGTGTCGCGGTCGCAGACGAGCTCACCGATCGCACGGCGCTTCCAGCGCAGCGGCAGCCGGATCACGTGCTTGCCCGGACGACCCTCGGGCCAGGCGATGTTGCCGTCCTCGAGCACGAGCGCAGCGCCGGTGGCGCCGACCGCCTCCATCGTTGTCTCGACGATCGCCTCGAGCGATTCCTCGAGGTAGAGCGACTCCGAGACCGCTTCAGAGATCTTCGCCAGTGCCTCCAGCTCCGAGACTCTGACCTGAGCGTCGGCGTAGAGCTTCGCGTGCTCGATCGTCTGCGCGACCTGGGCGGCGATCGCGACCAGGAGATCCATCTCCCCCGCAGAGAACTCTCGTGGTTCGATCGTCCGCACGTTGAGGGCCCCCGCGAGCTTGTCCCGGGCCAAGATGGGAACCGCCAGGATCGACTCGTACTGGTCTTCCGGCAGATTCGGAAAGGCCTTGAACCGCGGGTCGAGGTGCGCCTGTGCCGGGAGCATGATCGGCTGCCGCTCTGCCGCAGCAGCGCCGGTGATCCCCTCGCCCGGCTTCATCCGTGGCGTACGGGTCATCTCCTCGACCCGGGTCCCGTGCGTCGCCCGCAGGACGAGCTCGCCGGCCTGGTCGTCGTAGAGGTAGACGAAGCAGGCGTCGGCCTCGAGCGCCTCCGCGACCTTGCGGGCGACGAGCCCCAGGACTTCCTCGAGGTCGAGCGTCGAGTTGACCGCGGCGATCGTCTCGGTCAGGAGACGCAGGTGTCGGGCCGAGACGTCCATCTGTCGATTGTAGGAGGGGGTCACAGCCGGGCCGCCGAATCCCGGCGAATGATGGTTAACAAAACGCTTACGCCGACTCCGATTTTCCGTCACAGGGCCTGTGTAGGTTCCGCCCGCATGAGCGTGGCCCGACCTGAGCTTCTCCGAACGACCGGCTTTCTCGTCGCCGACTCGAGCGGCCGCGTGATCGGGACGGTCGAAGGCCCGATGTACGGGACGGCGGCCGACGTTCCCGATGCGATCGCTGTCCGTTCCGGCCTCTTCTCCCGCCGCCGCCGACTCGTTCCTGCAGACGCGATCTCGGAGATCGACGGCCCCAGCGGCGTGATCGGCCTCAGCGTCGACCGCGACGCCATCATGTGCTTTCTTTAAGTCCTCCTCGCACTCGGCATGTGCGGGGGAAACCGATGCGCTCGTCCTCGACATGCGTGCTCTTAGTCGCGGAAAGTGCGAAGCACTTTGCGCGAGTCCCGGGCCCGTGGCCCGGGACCCCATAACGACCACGAGCTGCTCGTAGAAGCAGCTCGCAGTCGGCCGTCAGCGGTCATGCCGCTCGCCAAGCGGCAGACCGTGAAGAAATAGATTCTCCTACTTTCCTAAAGAACCGGCAAGTAGCGATCCATCTCCCAGTCGGTGAGCTGGACTCTGTACTCGTCCCACTCCCTGCGCTTGAGCTCGATGTAGCGGTCGAAGATGTGCGGGCCGAGCGCCTTTCGGGCCAAGTCCGATTCAGCCAGCGCGTCGATCGCCTCTCCGAGCGTCTCCGGCAGCGACACGATGCCCCGCTCCTTCCGCTGCTCCGCGGTCAGGTGGTAGAGGTTCGTCTCCATCGGATCCGGTAGCTCGTAGCCCTTCTCGATCCCCTCGAGGCCGGCGTGGAGCAGGGCGGCGAAGGTCAGGTACGGGTTGCAGGCCGGATCGGGGCAGCGGATCTCGGCCCGGGTCGCCTGCTCCGAGCCGGGCTTGTAGAGCGGAATGCGGATCAGAGCGGAGCGGTTGCGTCGCGACCACGCAACGTAGACCGGCGCCTCGTACCCGGGGACGAGGCGCTTGTACGAGTTCACCCACTGCGCGAAGACCGCCGAGATCTCACGCGCGTGTCGCAGCTGGCCGGCGATGAAGGCCTTGCCTGCATCGGAGAGATGCCACTGGTCGTCCGGGTCGAAGAAGCTGTTCCGCCCATCGGTGAAGAGTGACTGGTGGGTGTGCATCCCCGAGCCGTTCTCGCCGAAGATCGGCTTCGGCATGAACGTCGCGTGGAAGCCGGCCTTCTTGGCGATCTCCTTGACGATCAGCCGATAGGTGAGCGTGTGGTCGGCCATCTCGAGCGCAGGAGCGAAGCGGATGTCGATCTCGTGCTGCGAGGGCCCAACCTCGTGATGGACGTACTCGACCGGGATCCCCATCTGCTCGAGGCCGCGGACGGTCTCCTGGCGCAGCTCGCTGGCGGCGTCCATCGTCGTCATCGCGAAGTAACCGCCCTCGTCGAGCGTTTCCGTCCCCTTGTTGTCCTCGAACAGGAAGTACTCGAGCTCGGGACCGACGTTGAAGGTGTCGAAGCCGATCGACTGCATGCGGTCGAGCGCTCGCCGCAGGACATAGCGAGGGTCGCCCTCATAGGGCTGGCCGTCGGGCGTGACGACGTCGCAGATCATCCGGCCGACCTTCGTCTCCCCTTCCTTCCACGGCATCATCCGGTAGGTGCCGGGATCGGGGATCGCGACCATGTCCGATTCCTCGATCGCGTTGAACCCGGTGATCGACGAGCCGTCGAACCCCATGCCGTCGTCGAGTGCGCCTTCGATCTCGCTCGGCGTGACCGCGAAGCTCTTCAGATGTCCCTCGAGGTCGGTGAACCAGAGGAGCAGAAACTCGACCCCGTCCGCCTTGATCTTCTCCCGCGCGTCCGTGCGCGCCTCCTCGCTCGAAGTGGCCCGGTTCTTCGACTCGACTTGCTGCGCCATTTGCGAAAGCCTCCCTAGGCGCCGACTCGACGGCGCCGACCATGGAGGCCGTGCCGGCTTTGCCGGTGCGGCCGTCCTATTGAACGGAAAAAGCCCCGGGCGCGCGCCCGAGGCCTCGTCGCCCCATACGACCGGCTCAGGTTACCGAACTTCGGCCGGCTCCGTGCGCAGGATGTCGACGGCTTCGACCGGCGGCTCGCCGAGGACGACGTGGTCGCGATGGCCGGAAAGCTCGGTGTCGCGCATTCCCGGCAGGAAGTAGAAGAGTGCGGTCAGGAGGCTCGCGGCGATCCCCGCCCCGAGCAGCACCGTCTTCACTCCGAGCAAGGTCGCGACCGGCCCCGTGACCGCATACGAGACCGGCACGAGGCCGGTCGAAATCAGCCAATCGAGGCTCTTGACCCGTCCGAGGAGCTCGGTCGGCACGACGCGCTGCATGAGTGTGATCCAGACGAGCAAGCCCGCCGCCCAGAGCGCCTCGCCGAAGAAGGAGACCACCATTGCCTGCCAGGGAGCCTGGGCGACCGCGTATGCGGCGATCTGGAGGCAGGCGACGACCCAGGCCGCGTACATGAACGTGATGTGCCTCTTCGGGAGCCCGATCTGCCCGATCGCGACCGAGAGCAGAATCGCACCGAGGCCGCCGCTCGCAAACACGAGCCCGAGATCGGCGGCGTCTCCGCCGAGCTCGTTGCGGACGAGATAGGGCATGAGGATCTCGAACGGGCCGAAGACGAGGAAGAGGCCGACGAACGCCCAGCCGAGCGTGCCCCAGAGCCAGACGTGCTTCCGGACGAAGCGAAGCCCTTCGACGATGTCGCGCCGCATCGAGGCCGACTCGCCACCGCGCAGCGCGGCAGGCGGGCGGGACTGCAGCGCCGAGAGCAAGACGATCGCGAACCCGAAGCTGGCGGCATCGAAGAGGAACGCGGTGCCGGTGCCGAGGCCGCGTACGACGAGGCCACCGACGGCCGGCCCGACGAACGCGAAGGCGAGCTGGCGAACGACCTGCGAGAGCGAGTTCGCCTGCACAAGCAGCCGGCCGGGCACGAGATCCGGCACGATCGCCCCCGCCGCGGGGCCCTGGAACGCCTGCCCCGCGCCGTAGACGGCCGCGATCACGAAGATGTGCCACAACTCGATCACATGCGCCAGGACGAGCACGCCGAGCGCCGCGACGCAGATGCCCCGGAGGACGCTCGACGCGATCAGGACGAGCCGGCGCTCGAAGCGGTCGGTGACGACCCCTCCGACCAGGACGAAGGCGACGAGCGGCACGGTCTCGGCGGCACCCACGATCCCGAGCGCCGTCGGCACGTTCCAGAGGTCGTAGACCTGCCAGGCGATCGCGACGAGGAAGAACCCGTCCCCGACGAGGGACACGGTCCAACCGGTCCAGAAGAGCGCGAAGTCGCGCTCGCGGAGCGGCTCGAGGATCCGTAGCCGGCGGATCACGCCTCGGCGGGCGCAGGCAGCTCCTCGAGCTCAGGTACGCGGCCCCCGCGGCCCATGGAGCGACCGTAGAGGAGAAGGGCCGGTGCGAGGAGAAGCGCGCCGACGGCCAGCGCGGTGGGAATGCCGAATGTGCTGCCGACCAGGCCGAGAATCGGACCGGCCGCTGCCTGGCCGACCGCGTCCGCCTGGCCCGTCATCGAGATCACCGTCGCGCGCACGCTCGAGTCGGTCACTTGCTGATTCACCCACGTCATCCAGAGCGGCGAAAGCAAATCACGTGCGAGCAGCACGATGAGGATGGCCGCGATCGCCAAGCCTGCATTCCCCGCGAGCGCATACGAGAGCTCTGCGACGAGGAGCAGACCCGTGAACGCAAAGAGCAGTGCCGCGATCCGCTCGGTCCCCGAGCGCTCGAAGCGGCGCTGCAAGGCACCGACGACAAAGAATCCGAACACCATCGCCACGACCGCAAAGCCACCGAACCAGACGACATCATCGAGGCCTCCGACCGACGGGAGCCCGATGTCGCGGATGAAGTGCGCTTCCTTGAGGCGATCGAATGCCTCGGCGGAGAGCCCGACGAAGAGCGCGATCGCGATGACGATCAACAGATTCGGTTTCGCACGCACGAAGCGGCCCGCGTCGCCGGCAGTCCTCCGCAGCTCTGCGACCGGCCTGAGGCGCTCGGCAACGGGACGCCGAGAGAATCCAGTCTCGGGCATCAGGAAGATGCAGGCGATGCCGCTGACGATCGAGATCGCGCCGCCGCCGATCACGGCCGCGCGGAGCGACTCGGTCCCGATTGCGACGAGGATGACGAGCCCGGCGAGCGCACCGGCATAGGAGAAGCGCGCCCCGCGCAGGAAAACCTTCGGGACACGCTCGATCCCGATCTCGTCGGTGATCCAGGCTTCGTAGGCCCCGCTCGTGAAGGTGTACGAGATGCCCCACATCGCCCAGAGCGCGATGATCAGCCACGGAGCCGAGAAGACGCCGACGAGCAGCCAGGCGAGCCCCATTCCGATATAGCCGATGACCTGCGAGAGCTTGCGCCCGTAGGTGTCGGCAACGACTCCGGTCGGCACCTCGAACAGGAAGACCGAGACCTCCATCGCCGTCCCCATCAGCACGAGCTGGAGCGGCGAGAGATGAAGGTCGCGGACGAGATAGATCGCGATCACGACCCACGCGGGCGCCGAGAGCAGGAACTCGAGCGCGTAGAAGACGGTCGTCGCCGACGGGCGCCTCATCCCGACCTCTTGAGCTTGCCGTGCTTCTTCGCGTAGCGCTCGCCGCGACGGAAGACCTCCAGCCCGAGCGGGATCGAGACGATCCCGATGATGATCAGCGGCCAGATGTGCTCCCACATCGCCGTTATGCCGGCGCCGTTGATGATCGCGTCCCGCATCCCGTCGAGCGCATAGGTGGCCGGTGAGACGACCGAGACCCACTGCATCCACTCCGGCAGGACGCTGACGGGGTAGTAGACGCCCGAGACGACGAGCAGGATGCCCTGCGCGATGAAGCCGAGCTGCGTCCCCTTCTCGGGCGAGATCAGCGGCAGAACGGCGGTCATCATCCCGATCCCGATGAAGGGGATGGAGGCGACGATGAGCACGAGCAGTGCGGCGGGGAAGTTCGCGTGTGAGAGCTGGAGGCTGAAGAAGACGGCGACCACGCCGAAAAGCAGCACCGCCCGGACGACGCCGTAGACGATCGCGAACGCGCCCATGCCGAAGAGGTGGATGGGCCGCGAGAGCGGTGCCATGAACGTGTACTCGATCGTGCCCTCCCAGCGCTCCCAGGCGACCGTCTCCGTGAGGATCTCGAAGATGATCCCGAGGTAGGCCCAGACGACCGCCCCGACGAGGAGGATCGTCGTCACCCGGGCAACGTCGATCGAGCCTCCGCCCGCCTCGATGCCCTTGGCGATGAAGACGATCGTCAACGTGTTCGCGACCGTCCAGACGAAGAAGGCGACGTCCCACCAGATGTAGCGTTTGACGAGGTAGACGTTGCGCTCGAAGACGCCCGCGAGCCCGATCAGCTCGTGACGGAGCACTCCCGCTGCGCCGGGCATTACCCGTCCTCCTTGACGTCTTCGAGGCCGTGTCCGGTCGCGACGAAGAACGCCTTCTCGAGCGTGGCTGAGTCGTACTTGCGCTTGATCGCGTCGACCGTGTCGAGGCAGATGAGGTCGCCGTCGTCGAGGATGCCGATGCGCTCGGCGAGTGCTTCGGCCTCGTCGAGGTCGTGCGTGCAGAGCAGGATCGTCGCGTCGTGGATCCGCCGGACTTCCCGGATGAAGTCCTGGACCTCGAGCTTGGAGCGCGGATCGAGACCCGTCGTCGGCTCGTCGAGCAGGAGCAGCACGGGCTGCGTCAGCAGGGCCCGGGCGAGCGCGACCTTCTGCTGCATGCCGCGCGAGAGGCCCTCCATCGCCTCGCCGCGCCGATCGGCTGGGAAGCCAACCTTCTCGAGGATCCGCGGAATCTCGTCGCGCGTCTCACCAGGAGTCATCCCATAGAAGCGCGCTGCGTACGACAGGTTCTCCGTCGACGACATCTTCTTGAAGAACGAGGCCTCGACCGACACGCGGTTCACGAGCCGCCGCACCGCCCGTGTCTCCCTGAAGACGTCGTGCCCGAAGATCGTCGCGCTGCCGCCATCGTGCAGGAGCAAGGTCGCGAGCAGCCGGACCAGGGTCGACTTCCCCGACCCGTTCTGGCCGAGTATGGCGACGCACTCGCCGCGAGCGATCTCGAAGGAGACGCCCTTCAGCGCCTCGACGCGCTTGCGATTGCGCCGGAGCAGGCCGGAGCGGCGCCCGTTGCTGCGGACGAACTCCTTGCGCAAGTTTTGAACTTCGACTGCGGGCACGTGCTGCTCCAGACTCGGCTCGAAGGGACACGGAAAGTGCGCACCACCCGCTGTAAGGGTCGGTGCGCGCAGAAACCGGGTTCAGCCGAGGCGCAACATCGCACCCTCACCTTAGCCACCGCGTGCGACGGCGGCAAGGGTCAAATCAGCAGGAGTGCGGCACCCTCGCCCTGAGGGTTCTCGGCTCCAGTCCCGCTGTCAGGCCTCTCAGGCGCGCGGGGAGCCGATACCACTTACCGCGCTTGAAGCGCCAGCAGTTGAGGCCGTGGACGCGGATCGACGTCGCGTTGATGAGTGCGCCCGCCGGCCCGTCCTTGAATCGGAGCTGGAACACGGGCGACCCCACCGCAGGCGTCGGCGCCCGGGGAATCCGGCCCTGGCCCCACAGCAAGGAGCTGAACGCTCGAGCCTGGGCAGGCTCAATCACAGCGCGGCAGTGTCTCGCGCCGCAGATCCGCAGCTCGCCCGGGCGGATCTCTTTCGCCCAGGCAGCGGCCGAGACGAGCAGACCGACCGTCGCCAACGCTCCGAGAATTCGCATCACGCCAAGAGGTATGCCGCTCACGACTCAAAGGTTCCATCCGTCCGTTCGGTCCACTAGAGTGCGCGCAGTCGCTCGCCGACGAAGGCGGGCGCTGAGGCAATGAGGCCTCGGGACTCTGCAGTCCCGGGGCTTTTCTCATTTCTAGGACAGGAGGATGGGATGGCCGAGGCGGATACCAAGCACTACATCGCGAACGGAAGCAAGGAGGCTCCCGCCGCGCGCGAGGCGCTCGAGTGGGCAGGCGCGACCCAGGCGCAACTGGTCGACCTCAAGTTCTGCGACCTGCTGGGCCGCTGGCAGCACATGACGCTGCCGCTCACGGCCTTCGACGAGTCGGCCTTCGACGAGGGCCTCGGCTTCGACGGCTCGTCGATCCGCGGCTGGCAGGGGATCTCCGAGTCGGACATGCTGCTCATGCCCGATCCCGCGAGCGCGATCCTGGATCCCTTTACGGAGGCGCCGACGCTCTCTCTGCTCTGCGAGATCGCCGACCCGGTGACGGGCGAGCGCTACGCCCGCGATCCACGCGTCGTCGCGCGGCGCGCCGAGGCGTACCTGACCGAGACGGGCATCGCAGACACCTCCTACTTCGGGCCGGAGTGCGAGTTTTTCGTCTTCGACGAAGTCTCGTACGACCTGGGCCCGAACCACTCGCACTACGCGTTCGACTCGGCCGAGGGCCACTGGAACTCGGGTCAGCCCGGTCTCGGGAACACGATCCGCGAGAAGGAGGGCTACTTCCCGCCGGCGCCGCATGACACGCTGCACGACCTCCGCTCGAGCATGGTGCTCACGCTCGAGCGGCTCGGCATTCCATGTGAGTTCCACCATCATGAGGTCGCCTCCGGGGGCCAGTGCGAGATCGACCTGCGCTACCAGACGCTGACCCGCATGGCCGATCAGGTCATGACCTACAAGTACGTGGTGAAGAACGTCGCGCGCGCGGCCGGGAAGTGCGTGACCTTCATGCCGAAGCCGCTCTTCGGCGACAACGGCTCGGGCATGCACACGCACCAGTCCCTCTGGAAGGAGGGCACGCCGCTGATGGCCGACAAGTCGGGCTACGCCGGGCTCTCGCAGCTCGCCCGCTCGTACCTGGCCGGACTCCTCGATCACGCCCCGGCACTGCTCGCGTTCTGCGCACCGACGACGAACTCCTATCGCCGGCTCGTGCCGGGCTACGAGGCGCCGGTCAACCTCGTCTACTCGCAGCGCAACCGCTCGGCCTGCATCCGGATCCCGATGTACTCCGAGTCACCAAAGGCGAAGCGGATCGAGTTCCGCTGCCCCGACGCTGCGGCGAACCCATACCTCGCCTTCGCGGCGATGCTGATGGCCGGGATCGACGGCGTCCAGCGCGGGCTGGAGCCCGGCGAGCCCGCCGACTACGACCTCTTCGAGGAGGAGCGGGGACCGATCGCACAGGTGCCCGGCTCGCTCACCGAGGCGCTCGATGCGCTCGAGGCCGACCACGAGTTCCTGACTCGCGGCGGTGTCTTCTCTGAGGAGCTGATCCGGACCTGGATCGACTGGAAGCGGGAGAACGAGGTCGACATGGTGGCC
The DNA here is from genome assembly GCA_036395295.1 of Gaiellaceae bacterium. Classification (GTDB taxonomy): domain Bacteria; phylum Actinomycetota; class Thermoleophilia; order Gaiellales; family Gaiellaceae; genus VAXT01. The sequence goes on from DASWDJ010000026.1 coordinate 24,478, forward strand.
CTCCGGCCCCATCCGGCTGAGTTCGCCCTCTATTTCGACGCATAGGCGGAACGAAGGAACCGAACCGACTTTGTGTTGCATCACTCGCGCGCTCGAGCCCGCCGGAATCCGCTTCGTTGCGCGAGCGAGGGGGACGGGTTGATGCAACACAAAGTCACTCTGGGAGGTGTCTTGAAGTGACGAAGGTGGAGGCCGTTGTCATCCGCGAACGGGTCGAGACCGTGATCGACGCCGTCGAGGCGGAGACGGGCCACGTCGGGGTGACCGTCGTCGAGGCGATCGGACACGGGCGCCAGCGCGGCGTCACCCACGAGTACCGCGGCCGCGTGTTCGAGTCGCGCTTCCTGCCGAAGGCCATCCTCACGTTCGTCGTCGAGGACTCGATCGCTCCGGCCGTGGTCGCTGCGATCACCGACGCAGCCCGATCGGGGCACGAATCGGGCGACGGGATCGTCTGGACGACTCCGATCGAGAACGTCAGGCACAACCGCACGGGCCTATCGCTCGGGGAGGTCGAGGTCGTATGAAGACCACCGACCTCGTCATCGCGGTCAACACCGTCTGGGTCGTCCTCGCGGCCGTTCTCGTCATGTTCATGCAGGCGGGCTTCGCATTCCTCGAGGCGGGCCTGACGCGGATGAAGAACGCAGCGCACATCGCCGGCAAGAACGTGCTCATCTTCGGCGTCTGCTCGATCGTCTACTGGGCAGTCGGCTTCGGGCTCGCCTTCGGCGACGGGAACGCGCTCGTCGGCACGAGCGGCTTCTTCCCGTCGACCGAGGCCTTCCTCTCGATCGGCGCGGCGCCGTTCAGCTTCTTCTCCGGGATTCCGGGCTCCGCCGGCTATCTGTTCGAGGTCGTCTTCGCGGGTGTCTCACTCGCGATCGTCTGGGGCGCGATGGCCGAGCGGGCGAAGCTCTGGGTCTACTTCGTCTTCGGCGCCTTCTTCACCGTCCTCTACTCGATCGTCTCGCACTGGATCTGGCATTCGGGCGGGTGGCTTTTCTCCAGAGGAATGCAGGACTTTGCCGGCTCGACCGTCGTCCACTATCAGGGAGCGCTGGCCGCGCTCGCCGGGGCGCTCCTGCTCGGGCCGCGCATCGGCAAGTTCGGCCACGACGGCCGGGCGAACCCCATCCCGGGCCACAACATGCCCTACGCCGTCCTCGGGACGCTGATCCTCTGGTTCGGCTGGTTCGGCTTCAACCCGGGCTCGACGCTCGGCGTCGTCACGGGCGACCGGATTGGCTACTTCGGCTACGTCGCTCTGACCACGAACATCGCGGCAGCCGCAGGCGCGCTCGGCGGCATCGGCGCGGCCTGGCTCGTGCTTCGCAAGCCCGATGTGTCGATGATGTTGAACGGCGTCATCGCCGCGCTCGTCGCGATCACGGCCGCCTCGGGCTTCGTCGCGCCGTGGGCCGCCGTGGTCATCGGCGGCGCGGCCGGCACGATCGCGGTCGTCGGCGTCCTGTGGGTCGAGCGGATCGGGATCGACGATCCGATCGGCGCCGTCGCCGTGCACGGAATGGCAGGAGTCTGGGGCACCCTCGCCACCGGGCTTTTCGCGGTGCCGTCGCTCGCATCGAACCTCGCCACCGGAACCGGCGGGCTCGTCTACACGGGCAGCTTCCACCAGCTCGGCGTGCAGGCACTCGGCCTGGTTGCCGTCGGCGGCTTCACCTTCACCGCCTCATTCGGCTGCCTTTGGGGGCTGAACAAGCTGTGGGGAATCCGGGTCGAGGAGCACGTCGAGACTGCCGGCCTGGACGTGGCCGAGCACGGCATGTGGGGCTACCCCGAGTTCTACATTCCGGTCCCCGGTGGGTACGGGACGGAGTCGCACAACCATCTTCTCGGGCGTTCGCACCGGGAGGACCCAGCGCCTGAGCCTGTCGGCGAAGAGGCACTCACGCCCGAAGCGGCCTAACTGTCGTGAGCGCTTAGCTGCTCGGAAGCCAGCCGTCGCGATAGCGTGTCGGCTTCGACCCCGGGACGTGAGCGTAGGCGACCTCGCCGTCCTGCGTGTCCTCTTCGGGGCTCGCCCCGTAGCGGCGCGCGACTTCGTTCGCTGTGTACACACCGTAAGGACCGAACGCCTGGTTCTCGCGCGGGCTCATTGCCAGGACGATACAGGGGCCGTTCCCGGCTCCGACGATCACGTGTTCCGTCTTCGGCGGGCAGTGCACGAAGTCCCACTGTCGCAACGGCCGTTCCTCGCCCTCGACGATCAGGAGCGCCTCGCCCGAGAGCACGAGGAAGGCCTCGGTCTCCGTCTCCCAGTGGTACATCGAATTGGGCTCGCCCGACTCGAGTACGGCCAGGTTGACCCCGAGCATCGGGAAGTTCGTGTCGGCCTCTCAGTCCGTCGAGCCGGTGAACGACAGGCCTTGACGGCCCGGGCGCGAGTTCCAGCGCGCCTCACGCGCGTTCTCTAGCCCATCCTCGGTCTGTTTGGGCGGGGCCTCAGGGACCACGGTCGGATGATAAGTCGCGAACGACCAGACGCTACGTGATCGTCGTCAGCTCGCTGACCCTCATGACGAGGATCTGCCCCGGGCCAGCGGTCGCCCCAGTTACGCCGGTCTCCCAGCACACGATGTTGACCACTCCGCCCTGGGGGAAATCCACCCCGAACGAGAGCGTCAGCGTCGCCGCTCGCACCGAGCCTGCGCCCGAACCCACACGAATCGAGGCCGGTTGCCCGAAATATTGACCCGCCTGCCCGGGCGGGCGACCCTCTCGGCCCCGGCAGTACACAACGCCATCGGATGCTCCCTCGACCGCGACTTGTGCTGTAACTGCGTACTTCCCGGCCACGAGAGCCGTGCTGGGAGCAGCGACGATCGTCGGCGAATTAGGCGTTGGCGACGTAATCAGGACTTGAGCTGTCCACTGAAAGTCAAAGGCGTTGTTGGATGGCCCGGGGTCGCCCTTCTCGCCCGGCGCGCCCAGGAAGCCCCGCGGGCCTCTCGGTCCTCGGGGGCCACGCGGGCCTCGGCGGCCGCGCGTGGTGGCCTGCTGGCCCGTGGCCTTCTTGGCCACGTCCGCGCCGGACCTGGCGACGTCCCGTGCTGCTTCCCCCAGCGACGTCGTCCCGAGCAGCGCGACGAAGAGCGCGGCGGCGGAGATGGCGACGGCGAGCCGTTCCTTCACAGCGGATTGAACGTAGCACCGAGCAGGCGGTTTGCAAACTCTCCTAACCGATCGCGAAGGTCACGGTCACCTTGGCCTGGATCTCCTGAGTCCCGGGCTCGATCGGCGCGTCGGCCGCTTTCGCCGCCAGAGCGGACTCGAAGCACGGCTCGTAGCCGCCCGCGGTCTCTTCCTCGATCGCCGTCACGGAACCGAGTTGCACGTCCGCCGCACCGGCGAGGGTCTCGGCTTTCGCGCGGGCATCGGCGACCGCAGAGCGGAGCGCCTTGGCCTGGAGCTCGTCCTGGTCGGAGCGGCTGAGGCTCGGCCCGTAGACGTCGTTGGCGCCGGCATTCGTGACGGCGTCCAGAACGGCACCGGCCCGAGCGAGATTGCGGATCCGCACCGAGACCGAGTTGCGCGTGGTGTAGCCGGTGATCTGCCCCTTGTCCTCGTAGGAGGGAGAGACGGAGACGTCCTGCGTCTGAATGTCCTCCTTGGCGACTCCGGCTGCCCTGAGCGCGGACAGCACATGCTTCATGCGCTCCGAATTCGCGGCCAGCGCCTCACGCGCCGTTCGGCCGGCCGACTGGACGCCGAGCGAGAACTCGGCCTCGTCGGGAGCGGCCTTCACCTTCCCGGTTCCGATGACCGTGATGCCTCCGGCCGGCTTCTCGGCGCCTCCCGCCGAATCGGGCCGGCCAACTCCGGCCAGCGCGACGACGGCTGCTCCGAGGAGCACGACGATTGCAATGCGAATCGGTTTCATGACTGCTCCCTTCGGTTTCAGCTCATACGCCGCAGAGCCGCCATGGCGTCACAATCGAGACATGCGCTACCAGTTCGTGGACTGCCGCTGGGACGTGGGGAGCCCGCATCGGGGCCGCGAGCTCTATCTCGCGGGCCACATTCCCGGCGCGGCCTTCCTCGACGTCGACGAGGACCTCTCGGCCCCGCCGGGAGGCCGTGGGCGGCATCCGCTTCCCGAGCCGGCTGACTTCGCCGCAGCCGCCTCGCGAGCCGGCATCGGCGACAGCATCTTCGTCGTCGCCTACGGGCTGATGGGCGGAGCCCAGCGGCTTTGGTGGCTCCTCCGACACTTCGGCCACGACCAGGTCGCCGTCCTGCGCGGGGGCATCGAGAGCTGGCGCGGGCCGCTCCAACAGGCCGAGGAAGAGATCGAGCCTGCTCGGTTCGAGCCGCGTCCCCGCGAAGACGACACGATCGAGGCCGAGGAGCTGGCGGCGCGACTCGACGATCCGGATCTCCTCGTCCTCGACGCGAGGGCGCCCAACCGCTTCCGCGGCGAGCCGAACCCGATCGACAGGGTGCCGGGGCGCATCCCCGGCGCGTGCAACCTGCCGTTCACGTCGGAGGAGCCGATTCCCGAGCACGTGCTCGCGGCCAAGGAGATCGCCGTCTACTGCGGCTCAGGCGTCACCTCGTGCGTGCCGCTGCTGGCCCTCGCCGAGGCCGGGCGCCCCGACGCGAGGCTCTACCCGGGCTCGTGGAGCGAATGGGAGGGCAAGGGATTGCCGCTCGAGAAAGGCTAGGCCGTCGAGCCCTCGAGGTCGGGCAGGTACTGCCGCCAGCCGGTGGGGATCTTCGGAGCCGCGAGGCGGATGAAGAGCACAGGCTGAGGCGGCCGCGGGGGGCGGTGGAGGGTCATCCGCGCCTCCTCGAGCGAGCGGTTGCCCTTGCGCAGGTTGCACGGCGCACAGGAGGTGACGACGTTCTCCCAGACGGAATCACCGCCGCGGCTGCGCGGCACGACGTGGTCGAGCGTGAGCCGCCCGGAGCTCGAGCCGCAGTAGACACAACGCCAGTCGTCGCGCGCAAAGAGCGCCCGACGCGAGATCTTGCGCTGCACGGCGCGCGGCACTCTCACGTACTGCACGAGCCTGATCACATGCGGCCAGGCGAAAGTGTCACTCGCCGAGCGCAGCGGCTGGTCGAGCTCTTCGAGGACTTCGGCCTTCCCCTTGAAGACGAGCACATGCGCACGTCTGACGGACGTGACGTTCAGAGGCTCATAGCTCGCATTCAGCACCAGGACCTGAGTCACGACGGGGAAAATGTAGCGACTCGGGCCCTATTTGCAGCACGGCTCTAGGATTTCCGACTCATGGGACTCTCTGCGGATGCCTGGATCGGGATCGGCGCATCCTGCGCGGCCGCCGTCGCGCTCGGGCTGAGCGCGTACTTCTTCTTTCAGCTCAGACGCGTGCGCGCGAGCCAGCTCGTGCTGCTCGGAGGAGGCAAGGGCGACCTCGTCGACTTCGCGGTCTCGCTCCAGGGCCGGATGGACGACCTGCACGGAGCCGTGGACGAAGTGGCAGCCGCGCTCGCCCGCGTCGACCGGCGCGTCGACGGCTCGATCACGAACACCTCGCTCGTCCGCTACGACGCCTACGAAGGTGCCGGTGGCCACCAGTCGGCCTCGCTCGCCTTCCTCGACGCGGGCCGCTCGGGAATCGTCGTCAGCGCCATCCAGGGCCGGGACTATGCGCGGATCTACGTCAAGGAGCTCGACCGAGGGCGCCCGAACGTCGCCCTCTCACCGGAGGAGCAGGAAGCGGTCGAGAAAGCGATGGCCGGGGCCTAGCGCCTGAGCGGCACTTACTCGACCGAGAACTGCACCGGATAGCTCGCGGTGTTGTTGTCCGTCTTCGCCTCGTTTGGCACCGGCTCGACCTCGACGGTCAGCGACGTCTGCTGATCGAATTTCGGCAATCCGAGATCCCGGAAGACGACCGTCTTCTCCTCCTGCGGGTTGATCAGGTCGATCGTCTTCCGGCCCGTGAGCGGCTGCGGGCTCTGCTGAATCGTGATCCGGACCGGGATCCGCACCTCCTGGGCGCAGCCGGAGTTCTCGACCTTGACCGCGAAGGCCAGATCCGTCGACTGCTTGATCGTGTTCAGCTCCGAGGTCAGCTCCTTGTTGTCGGGGAGCGCCGTGACGGAGACGATCATCGTGCCGCGCGGGCTACAGGATCCACCGGTCGAGGCGCCGTGGATCCGCTGCCAGACCTGCTTCATCGAGCCGGTGGTCGCATTGTCAGGGTTCAGGACGAAGATCGAGTCCGGCACGTCGACGCCGGTGATGCTCAGACGACGGAGCTCGTCCTTCGTCGGCTCCTTGAAGAAGTCCGCCCAGATGACGTCGCTAGCGACCAGCCGCTGCATCTGCCTCGCGAGCGCCCCGCCCGCTGAGGTGGCGTTCTTCGACGAGGCCGTGCTCTTGAATGCGGCCGCCATGCCGTTGAGCCCGTTCACTCGGAGATCGAAGGCCTCGATCACATAGTCGTGCTGCGCACGCAGATGCCCGGGCGGGTCGAGATCCCGCGCCCTTGCGGCCAGCTGGGACTGCCGCTCCGCGAGGCCGGTGAGCTCCTGCTCGACGGCCGATTCCTTCGTGCCGCGGGTTGTGAGCAGACTGTTGAATTGCCTGCCGAGGCCGTCGGACTGGGTCGCGACGTCGGAGACCTTCTCGACGTAGTTCTTGTAGGAGTTCTTCCGCTGGTCCTCACGGCAGCCGTTCACCCACAGCACGAGCAGCAGGACGATCAGGATCGCGAAGCTGATGAGACCGACGAGGCGCAGCAGCGGGGTGAGGCCGGTCGGCGGACGCGCTGGGGGACGCGGGCCTCGCCGACGAGTTCGCTCCTCGTCCGCTCCTTCTCGGGTCTCCGACTCCTCGAAGAAGTCGAACTCGATGTCGCTTTCTCGCTCGCTCATGACGGGGTCGACGGCAGAGCGGGTCACTGTACCGACTTGCACGGCTGGTGCAGGAGTTTTGCCGACCACGGCCAAGACGGGAGCCGCGTTGTCGAGCGCCCTCGAACCGGTGCCTTCGAGCGGCCTTGTCCTCGGCCGCTATCGGCCCCTGCGCCCTCTCGGGAGCGGCGGCTCCGGCTCGGTCTGGCTTGCGCGGGACGAGACCTCGGGGCTCGAGGTCGCACTCAAGATCATCCCCAAGGAGGGGACAGCCGCGCCGCGCGCCGAGCGTGAAGCGGAGGCGGCGACGAGGCTCCGTCATCCACACTGCCTGCGCGCCTACGGGCTGGAGGCCGACGAGAAGCATCTCTACATCGCCTACGAGTACGTCCCGGGGTCGACGCTGCGACAGGCGATGCGCGCAGGCGAGCTAAACGACGAGGGCGCTGTCGAGGCCGCCGCTCAGGTGCTCGAGGGCCTCGCCTTCGCACACGCGCGCGGGATCGTCCACCGTGATGTGAAGCCGGCGAACGTGCTCTTGGCCGAGGACGAGCACGTGTCGGTGCGCCTGTTCGACTTCGGGCTCGCCCAGCTCGCCGACGCCGATACGCTCACGGCCGTCGGCGACGTGCCGGGGACGCTCGCCTACATCCCGCCGGAGCGCTTGGAGGGCGAGACCGCGGGGCCGCCGGCAGATGTCTGGGCCGTCGGGGTGCTGCTCTGGGAAGCGCTCGCCGGTCACCACCCATTCTGGCGCGCTTCTCCGCTCGAGACCGGAGAGGTGATCAAGGCCGGGGCGCCTTCGATTCGCGAAGCCCGGCCCGATCTTTCCGACGAGCTCGTGCAGGCCGTCGATCGCGCCCTCTGCGTCGATCCTGCGGGGAGACCCACCGCGGCCGCGCTCGCCAAGGATCTGCGCGGAGTACGACGCGAGCGCGCGCCGAGGCGAAAGCCGGCGGCCTCATTCCTTCGCATCGACGCTGGGTCGGTGGCGGCGAGAGGCGGGGCTCCTGTTCTGGCGGCGCTTGTCGCCGGCTGGACGGCCGCCGCTCTTCCGTTCTTCCCCGCGCGCGGGCCTCTCCTGCTGGCGCTGATCGCGGCCGCGCTCACGACCGTGCGGGCGCGTCTCGGGCTGGCGTTTACGCTCGCCGTGCCCGTGCTTCCGCTGGGGAACATCTCGCTCGGACTTGCGCTCGGCTACGCCGGGCTCGCTGTCGTGTGGCTCGGGTTGACGTGGGGAGATCCGCGGCGAGGCTTGCTGTGGGCGGCCGGGCCCATGCTGGCTCCGCTCGGTCTCCTCGGACTGGTCCCGCTTGCCGTGAGCGGCGCTCGAGGCCTGGCGCGGCGCGCGCTGCACGCGCTCGCGGCGGTGCTGCTGGCAGGGCTCGTTGCCGGCATTCAGGGCTCGCCGTTGCCAATCGGCGGCGGACACGCAGCCCAGCTCCGCGTCGCCGGCAGCGAGCATCCCATCGCCGTCCTGCAGGCCGTTTGGCAATGGCTCCTGGAGACTCCGGCCCTCGGACTCGAGGCGCTGATTCTCGCCGTGACCGCCGCGGCTCTCCCGATCGTCGCGCGGCGAAGTGATTTCGAGATCGCCGGCTTCGGCGCCGGGCTGCTGGCGGCGACACTCTTGGCGGCTCCCGTCGCACCGGCCTTGCCGCTCGTGCTCAGCGGATGGGCGACCTGTATCTACCTCACGGTCCAGTCGCGGCGCCGGGGTGAGGAGCCCGTACCAGAGCGGCGTTTCGGCAGGTTTCTGGCACAGACACGTGCGAATTTCGGCGATAGGCTCAAGTCGGGTGGTGGACTGGGGTGGCCCCGGCGGCGCGGCCAGCGGTCGCCGCCCCGGATCGGCCACGCCCGCCGATAGACTCATTTCCCGGGGTAAGACCCGCCGCCCGTGACAGTGCTCCGCAACATCGAGTCGAAGATCGAGGCGCTGTTCGAAGGCGTCTTCGGCCGCGCGTTTCGAACTAACGTCCAGCCCGTCGAGCTGGCACGGAAGCTGGCCAAGGAGATGGACGACCACCGCATGGTCTCCGTCTCGCGCGTCTACGCGCCCAACGAGTACTCCGTCTATCTCTCGCCCAAGGATCGAGAGCAGTTCGAGAGCTACGAGGAGTCCCTGCTCAGCGAGCTCCAGGAGTATCTGGCCGAGCACGCGCGCCGCGAGTCGTACGTCCTGCTCAGCTCGCCCAGCATCCTCATGCACACCGACGACGATCTCGAGGTCGGCGAATTCGGAATCGCAACGCGCATGGTGCAACCCGAGCCGGGCCAGGGGCCGGTCGAGGAGCCTGCGGCCCCTCCCGGCGCGACGATGGTCTACAAGCCGAAAGCGGGCCCCGCGACCCAGGCGGCGACCCCCGAGGAGCTGGGGATGGAGCCTGAGGTCGTCACGCTCGACGTCGACGGAACCCAGCACACGATCGACAAGCGCAACGTCGTCATCGGCCGCTCGAAGGACTGCGACATCCGTGTTGCTGATCCGAACGTCTCTCGGCGTCATGCGGAGATCCGCCAAGAAGGAAGCACCTACTGGGTCCAGGACCTCGGCTCGACGAACGGGACGACCGTGAACGGGCGCCGGCAGCAGCGCGCGAAGCTCGAGCACGAGGACCGCATCACGGTCGGCTCGACGGACCTCGTCTTTCGTCGCCAGAACCCATGATTGCGACCTCGGTCGACGTGGAGGGCGTCCTGCTCCTCCTCAAGGCCGGCTTCCTTGTCCTGCTCTACCTGTTCATCTGGCGCATCGTGCGGACGGCGAGCCGCGACCTTCGCCTGCCTCAGGAGAGCTTCGTCCTGGGCCCGCAGCAAGCTGCCGCCGTGGGTCTGCGGGAACAACCAAAGCCGTCGATGGGCCGGCTGGTCGTGCTGAAGAGCACCGCTCTCGACGAGAACACCGAGTTCGTCCTCGATTCGGCCGGGATCTCGATCGGCCGCGGCGCCCCGAACGAGGTGCGGCTCGACGGAGACGAGTTCGCGTCGGCCCAACACGCCCGGGTCGAGCCCCGCCGCGACGGGGTCTGGATCGAGGACGTGGGGTCGACGAACGGCACGTTCGTCAACGGCGTCCGGCTCTCCCGACCCCGTAAGCTCGCGATCGGCGATCTCGTCCGCTTGGGCGAAACCGACCTGAGGTTCGAGGAATGACCGTGATCGGACGCAGCACCGGCCTCTCCCATCCGGGGCGCAAACGTCGGCACAACGAGGACGCCTGGGTTTGCGCACCTCCGCTCTTCGCGGTCGCCGACGGGATGGGCGGCGCGCGCGGCGGCGAGATCGCCTCGCGCGTGGCGGCGACCGCGCTCGGCGAAGAGGTCAACGGCAACGGCGAGGAGCGCGTCGTCGCGCTCATCCAGGAGGCGAACCGGCAGGTCTTCGACCGGGCCAACGAGGACTCGGACACGTCCGGGATGGGCACGACGATTACGGTCGCGCTCGTCGAGGACGGGGTGATCTCGATCGGCCACGTGGGCGACTCGCGGGCCTACCTGATCCGGGACGGAAAGCTCGAGCAGCTGACCGAGGATCACTCGCTCGTCGCCGAGCTCGTGCGCAGCGGCCGCCTCTCTCCCGAGGAGGCCGAGACGCACCCGCAGCGCTCGGTGATCACGCGCGCGCTCGGCACGGATCCCGATGTCGACGTCGACTCCTTCTCGATCGAAGGGAAGCCCGGCGACCTCTTCCTCATCTGCTCCGACGGGCTGACGAGCATGGTCGACGACCAGACGATCCTCGAGGCCGTCGAACGACAGCGGAGCGACCTCGACGCGGCCGCGAAGGAGCTCGTCGCCACCGCGAACCGGAGCGGAGGTGAAGACAACATCACCGTCGTCTTCTTCGAGATCGCCGAAGAGCGTCCGGAGCCGCCCGCGGAGACGAAGCCGATGCCGGCGCTCGAGACCCCGCAGACGGAGGCGGACGAGGACACGCTCTCGGGGCTCGAAGGCGTCCCGGCGGTCGACACGATGCTCGTCCCACCCGAGCAGGTCCACGCGGTCGCCGAACAAGAGGAGCCAGAGCCGGAGAAGCAGCATTTCGGCCTGCTCGCGGCGCGCCTCGTGATCGCACTGGCGGTCATCGGCGTGCTCGTCGTCCTCGTCGTCTGGCTCTTCGGTCAGAGCCAATGAGATGAGCTACCGCAACCGCGAGCTCGCGAACCTCTTCGTCGTCGCGATCATCACCGGGCTCGGCTTCGCCAGCGTCTACATCGCTCGCCAGGACGTAGTCTCGACCGGCTCCCTCTCGTACGCCTTCTTCTTCTTCGCGCTGTACGTGGCCGCCCACGTGATCGCCCGGCTGACCGTGCCGCAGGCCGATCCCTACCTGCTGCCGATGGCGGCCCTCCTGACCGCGATCGGCGTCACCGAGATCTACCGGCTAGACCCCGACAACGCCTTCAGGCAGGGGCTCTGGGTGGTGGTCGGCGTGATCGCGTTCGCCGGGACCCTGCTCGCGTTCCGCCACGACTATCGGCGGCTCGAGAGCTACAAGTACCTCTGCGGCCTGACGGCGATCGGCCTCCTCGTTCTGCCGGCGCTGCCCGTGATCGGGCAACCGGTGAACGGTGCGCGTCTGTGGGTGCGGGTCGGGGGGATTCAGTTCCAGCCGGGTGAGCTCGCCAAGATCATGCTCATCGTCTTCCTCGCCGGCTACCTGCGCGAGAAGCGCGAGGTTCTGGCGCAGGGACGGTTGAAGGACTTCGGGCCGCTGCTCCTGATCTGGGGCGCGGCGATGCTCCTCCTCATCGAGACGAAGGATCTCGGCAGCGGGCTCCTCTACTTCGGGATCTTCCTGGCCGTGCTCTACGTGGCCACGGCGCGCGCCTGGTTCGCCGCCGCGGGACTTGCGCTCTTCGTCGCCGGCGCCGCGGTCATCTACACCCGCGTGCCGCGCGTCGAGGAGCGGGTCTCGGTCTGGATCGACCCCTGGTCACACACGCACACGACCGGCTACCAGATCATCCAGTCGCTCTATTCGATCGGGAACGGAGGCTTCGCGGGCAAGGGCCTCGGCAAGGGCGTCTTCGCGACCACGAACGGCCACGAGCTTATTCCGTACCTGTCCACGGACTTCATCTTCTCCGCGCTCGCTCAGGAGCTCGGGCTCGTCGGCGCCGCGGCGCTGATGCTCGTCTACATGCTCTTCTGCCTGCGGGGGTTCCGAATCGCACTGCTTGCGCAAGACGGCTTTTCGAAGCTCCTCGCGGTCGGGCTGACGTTCGGCTTCGCGCTCCAGACCTTCATCATCGTCGGAGGGGTGCTGCGCCTGATCCCCCTGACCGGGATCACGCTCCCCTTCGTCAGCTACGGCGGCTCGAGCGTGATCGCCAACTTCGTCCTGCTCGCGGGCCTCCTGCTCGTCTCGCACCGAGCGAACTCCTTGGCCCAGCTGCCGATGGAGGGACGTCCGTGAATCGCCAGATCACCCGCGTCGCGGTCGTCGGGCTCGTCCTGCTGGCTGCGCTGATCGTCGGCACGACCTACTGGCAGGCCTGGGCCGCGAGCGGCCTCGCCGACCGGCAGGACAACTCGATCCAGCGAGTCGCCGAGTTCTCCGTCAAGCGCGGGAAGATCTACGCGGCGGACGGAAAGACCGTCCTGGCCGACAACGTGAAGCGCAAGGTCGGCGGCCAGACGCTCTATTTCCGCAAGTACCCGCAGCGAGGCCTCGCAGCTCACATCGTCGGCTACTCGACCCAGGTGCGCTCCCGGGCCGGGCTCGAGGCCTCGGAGAACGACTTCCTGACCGGGTCGAACACCAACCTGAGCACGGTCCTCGACACCACCTTCGACAAGCTGAAGGGCACGACCGTCAAGGGCAACGACCTCGTTCTCACGATTCGCCCCGGCGCGCAGAGAATCGCCCTCAACGCCCTCGGCGGGAAGTGCGGAGCCGCGGTTGCGATCGAACCGCACACTGGGCGCCTGCTGGTCAGCGCCTCCAGCCCGACGTACGACCCGAACCTGATCGAGCGGCAATACAACCTCGCAACGAGGCCGAAGTTCGGCTGCTCGCCGCTCTTCAACCGCGCGGAGGCCGGCCTCTACATCCCGGGCTCGGCGTTCAAGGTCGTGACCGCCTCGGCCGCGCTCGACAGCGGCAAGTTCACCCTGGAGTCGCGCTTCAGCGACCCTGGCTACTGCATCGAGTACGGGCAGAAGGTGCTGAACTTCGCCGACCAGAGCGGCCCGGAGGTCTTCGGCTCGGTCGACTTCACGCAGGCGCTCACGCACTCGATCAACGCCGTCTTCTGCGAGATCGGAAAGGCGCTCGGCGGCCGGCGTATCCTCGACACCGCCAAGGACTTCGGCTTCTACTCGGTGCCTCCGCTGGAGACGCCCGTCAACGAGCGGGCGATCAGCGGCCTCTACAACAAGGGCAAGCTCTTCTTCCCGAAGAACGACTTCCAGGTCGATCCCGGTCGGCTCGCGTTCGGGCAGGAGCGCCTCCAGGTGACGCCGATCCAGATGGGGATGATCGCGGCGACGATCGCCAACGGGGGCCTCGTTATGCGACCGTACGTCGTCGAGCGGGTCGTTGCTCCGGACGGTTCAATCGTGACGAAGACAAAGGAGGAGTCGCTCGGCCGCGCGATCAAGGAGAACACGGCCTCCGACGTCGCCGGAATGATGGAGCAGGTGGTGCGTGGCGGAACCGGCACGGCTGCGGCGCTTCCGGGAATCCGCGTAGCCGGCAAGACGGGCACGGCCGAGACCGGAGCGAATCACGTAAACACGACCTGGTTCATCTGCTTCGCACCGGTGGACAACCCGAGGGTTGCGGTGGCTGTCGTCCTCGAGCACCAGAGCGGCACCGGTGGCACGACGGCGGCTCCGATCGCGAAGGCGATCATGGAGGCGCTGATCCGGTGAGCGTCGAACTACGAAGGCTAGGAAAATGTCACAACTTTGATCGGGGTCTGACCCCACGCTCATGGCTTTCACCGACACGCTGATCAACATGCTCTTCGACGGGCGCTACCGGGTCGTCCGGAAGCTCGGCTCCGGCGGGATGGCCGACGTGTACCTCGCCGAGGACGAGGAGCTCGGCCGCCGCGTTGCGATCAAGATCCTGAACGAGCGGCACGCGAACGACGAGCAGTTCGTGGAGCGCTTCCGCCGCGAGGCCAAGAACGCGGCCGGGCTCTCGCATCCGAACATCGTCTCCATCTACGACCGCGGCGAGGCCGAGGGCACGTACTACATCGCCATGGAGTACCTCGACGGGCGGAGCCTGAAGGAGCTGGTCACGGCCCGCGGCCCCCTGCCGATCGGCGACGCGATCGCCTTCACGCGCGAGGTGCTGGGCGCACTCCGCTTCGCGCACCGCAAAGGCGTCGTCCACCGCGATATCAAGCCGCACAACGTCATGGCCGACGCCGACGGGCGCCTGAAGGTCACGGACTTCGGCATCGCCCGCGCGGGCGCCAGCCAGATGACCGAGGCCGGGTCGATCATCGGCACCGCCCAGTACCTCTCGCCCGAGCAGGCGCGCGGCGCGGCGGTCGACCAGCGCTCCGACCTCTACTCGGTCGGGATCGTCCTCTACGAGCTCCTGACGGGCACCGTGCCGTTCAACGGAGAGACGCCGGTCGAGATCGCGATGCGCCACCTCTCCGACACGCCGCAGCCCCCGTCGATCAAACGGCCGGAGATCCCACCCGACCTGGACATGATCGTGCTCCGCGCGCTGGCGAAGAACCCGGACGACCGTTTCCAGACGGCGGTGGAGATGGACGCCGAGCTCGAGCGGGTCGCCCAGGGAGTCGGCGTGACGACGGAGACCGCCGATGCCGCGACCGCCGTTCTGTCGGGAACCGCCTTCGCCGGAGCGCCGACCGCGATCACGCCCCCGCGACGGCCGCCGGCGGCGGCGCGACCCTCCTACCGCTACGCGGAGCCGCCGCCCAAGCAACGGCCGATCTGGCCCTGGCTGCTCGCGTTGCTCTTCGTCGTCCTCGCGGGCGTCGCCGGCTGGTTCGCCTACGGCAAGATCCAGGATTCGCTGAGCGGCTCCGGGACGGTCTCGGTGCCATACGTGGTCGGCCAACGCGAGGATGTCGCCGTCGTCAACGTCCAGCGGAAGGGGCTCGAGGCCAGGGTGCACCGCGAGCCGAACGAGACGGTCAAGATCGGGCAGGTCTTCGACCAGAGCCCCGACGCAGGCGTCCGCACGGACAAGGGCACGTTTGTCGTGCTGAAGGTCTCGACCGGGCCGCCGAAGGTCGACGTTCCTGACGTGTTGGGCAAGTCGCGCGACGACGCGGTCGGAACACTCACGGAGGCGGGGCTGAAACCGCACGTCTTCGAGGTCTTCTCAGCCGAGGATCCAGGCACTGTCGTCGCCCAGTTCCCGGAGGGCGGCGTGAGCGTCGTGAAGGGCGCGAAGGTACGCATCAACATCTCCCGAGGGGTGAAGCCGATCACGGTGCCCAGTGTCGTCGGCCAGCCCTACGACAACGCGGCCGGCCAGCTCCAGGCGGCGCACTTCGCGGTCGCGAGGCGCGACGTCGATTCGAGCCAGCCGAAGGACACGGTCATCGACCAGCAGCCGAAGGGCGGCTCGTCGCTCGCGCGCGGCGGGACGGTCATCCTCTACGTCTCGAACGGCCCCAAGTTCTCGACCATTCCCGACGTGACGAGCCAGGACGAGGACACCGCGACCCAGACGCTGGAGCGATCGGGCTTCATGGTCGAGGTCCAGGACCAGGAGACAACCGACCCGAACCAGGACGGGCTCGTCCTTTCACAGGATCCACCGGGCAATACCCGAGCCAAGCCTGGCAGCACCGTCACGATCGTCATCGGCCGGCTGATCACGACGCCCTGATGCCGAAGCTCCGCGTCGCCGTCGTCATGGGGGGCCGCTCGAGCGAGCACGAGATCTCACTCGCGTCCGCGCATTCCGTGCTCGAGTCGCTCGACCCGGCGCGCTACGAGACGGTCACCGTCGAGATCGGCCGCGACGGCCGCTGGGAGCTCGGCGTCGGCTCGAGGCCGGAGTTGGAGCGCGACGGCCGCTCCGTCGCCGAGACGCTCCCCGTGCCGACCTCGCGCGTCCCGGCCACGCTGGGCGAGGTCGACGTGGTCTTCCCTGTCCTCCACGGCCCCTTCGGCGAAGATGGCACCGTTCAGGGCCTGCTCGAATTGGCGAACGTGCCCTATGTCGGCGCCGGCGTGACCGCCTCCGCGCTCTGCATGGACAAGGATCTCTTCAAGTCGGTGCTGCGCGACCACGGGATCCCGGTCACGCGCAGCGTCACGTTGCGCCCTGGCGCGGACGGATTCGAGAGCCCGTTCGGCTTCCCGGTCTTCGTCAAGCCGGCTCGACTCGGCTCCTCGGTCGGGATCACGAAAGCCCGGAGCGAGAGCGAGCTGCGGGCGGGTCTCGAGCTCGCCTTCCGCCACGACGAGAAGGTGCTCGTCGAGGAGTTCGTGCGCGGGGTCGAGGTCGAGTGCAGCGTGCTCGGGAACGAGGAGCCGATCGCCTCGATCCCGGGCGAGATCGTGGCCAACTCCGACTGGTACGACTTCTCCGCGAAATACGACGAAGGCGGCATGGACCTCGTGATCCCTCCGCGTGTGCCCGAGGAGGCGATCGAGCGCGTGCAGGAGCTCTCCGTCCAGGCGTTCCGCGTCACCGAGTGCGAGGGGATGGCCCGCGCCGATTGCTTCGTGCGCGCGGACGGCGAGGTGCTGATCAACGAGCTGAACACGATCCCGGGCTTCACGGCGACGAGCGTCTACGCGAAGCTCTTCGAAGCCTCCGGGATTTCCTACGAGGAGCTGCTCGAGCGGCTCGTCCAGCTGGCGCTCGAGCGACACGAACGCCGCGCGCAGCTCAAGTTCTAGCCGTCACCTCGTTGATGTGGGCGCGGCCGCCGTTCGGCAGCTGCAGCCATACCTCGTAGTACTGATAGTTCTTGCCGTTCGTGTCGATGTCGAAAGTTGTTCGTGAGCCAACCTGCTTCTGCGTCGAGACGCGGGTGAACCCAATGGTCGGGTTTCCGCTGGCCCTGATCGTGGCGGGGAAGTCGCTGAGGTCGCTCGTGACCGTCACCGTCGCTAGAGCGACGGGGCGGCCTGCGTCGAGCACCACGCCCACACCGAGCTTGTCGAAGCTGCGGTAGTCCTGGGTCGTCCAGTACGTGGTTGGGTCACGGTCAGTCGCGTTGCCCGCCTTTTCGTCATGCTCGCCGTCGCCGGCCGGATCCTCGGCTCCGACACCCAGGAGCCTGACGGACTTCGATGAATGCTCGCTGCCGGGCAGGACGTTCGGCGTCCCGTCGCCCTGCAGGAGCAGGAAGCCTCCGACGGCGATCGCGGCTGCGATCAGCCCGACGAGCAGAAGCGTGCCCGCGCCCGGAGCCCGACGGGCCCGCGGGACCCTGCGCCGGCGCGGACGCGCTGGAGGCACGATCATCGTCGCGCCCTCGTCGCCGCGCCCATCCACCTCGGCGAGGCACGCCTCGAGCTCGATGACGAAGTCGTCCATCGACTCGAAGCGGTCGGCGGGATCCTTCGCCATCGCGCGCTGAACCGCCAGGTCGAGACGCAGCGGGCAATCGGGGCGATGCTCGAGCACGCTGGGCGCGGGCTCGTTCACGTGGCGCATCGCCACGGCCACGAAGTTGTCGCCGGCAAACGGCACGTCGCCCGTCAGGAGCTCGTAGAGAACTGCGCCGAGCGAGTAGATATCGGTCTTCGGGTTGACCTTCTGGCCGCGCGCCTGCTCGGGCGCGATGTAATCGCTCGTTCCGAGCACCGTGCCCGTCTGCGTCACGCCGTGGACGTCGAGCGAGCGAGCAATGCCGAAGTCGGTCACCTTGGCCTGCCCGTCCTCGTTCAGCAGCACGTTCTGCGGCTTCACGTCACGGTGGACGAGGCCGCGCTGGTGAGCGAAGGAGAGCGCGCGGGCGACCTGAAGCGTGAGCCCGATCGCATCTCGCACCGGCACGGGCCCGCGGGCGACGATCTCCTTCAGGTTGTCGCCCTCGATGAACTCGAAGACGATGTACTGGCGCCCGTCCTGCTCGCCGCGGTCGATGACGGTGACGATGTTCGGGTGCGCGAGCTGCGCGACCGCACGGGCCTCACGACGGAAGCGCTCGACGTAGTCCTCGTCACGCGTGTACTGCTCGTGGAGGATCTTGAGCGCGACCGTGCGCTCGAGCAGACGGTCGTGCGCCCGGAAGACGTTGGACATGCCGCCCGAGCCGACGAGCTTCTCCAGCTCGTAGCGGCCAGCGATCAGCTCACCGACCACGACTTGCAGTTTCCCTGAGGAAGGGGAGGTTAGTCGGAAAGAACAGTCTCCAGGGCGTCTTCCCAGACGCCGAGAGCCTCGTCGAGCTCGGCATCGGTGATGACGAGCGGCGTCAGCACCCGGATGCAGTTGCCGTCGGTCCCGGACTTGATCAACAAGAGCCCGTTACGCGCGGCTTCCTCGATGACCGCGGTTGCCCTGTCCGCGGCCGGTTTCTTGGTGCCGGGATCCTCGACGAGCTCGATGGCGACCATCGCACCGAGCCCGCGCACGTCGCCGATCTTGTCCCAGCGCTCCTGCCAGGCGAGCATCCGGTCACGAAGCGTTTCTCCGATTGCAGCAGCCCTGTCGACCAGGCCCTCATCCTCGAAGACGTCGAGCACGGCGATCGCCGCCGCCTGTGCGACGGGGTTCCCGACATACGTTCCGCCGATCGCCGAGTCGGGCGGAGCGTCCATGATCTCGGCGCGCCCCACGACTCCCGACAACGGGAGCCCGCCGGCGATTGACTTCGCCACGACCATGAGGTCCGGCTCGACGCCGTGGTGCTCGATGCACCACATCTTCCCGGTGCGACCGAACCCCGTCTGCACCTCGTCGACGACGAAGACAATGCCGTGCTCGTCGCAGATCTCGCGCACGCCCTGGACGAACTCCGTCGGGGCGACGACGAATCCGCCCTCCCCGAGGATGGGCTCCATGACGATTGCGGCCACGCTCTCGGCGGCGACCTGCGTGACGAACGCCCGCCTGAGCGCGTTCAGCGCCGCGTCGACGTCGAGGCCACGGTACTCGTGCGGGAAGGGGACGCGGTAGACCTCCGGCGCGAAGGGGCCGAGACCCGCCTTGTAGGGGTGCGTCTTCGAGGTCATCGTCATCGAGAGCATCGTGCGGCCGTGGAAAGCGCCCTCGAAGACGACGACCGCCGGGCGCTTCGTGTACGAGCGTGCGAACTTGATCGAGTTCTCGATCGCCTCGGTGCCGGCATTGAAGAACGCGGCCTTGGCTGGACCGCTGAACGGGGAGACCGCGATCAGCCGCTCGGCGAGCTCGACGTAGACCTCGTAGGGAACGATCGTGAAGTCCGTGTGGCTGAAGCGTGCAAGCTGCTCTTGCGCCGCTTCGATCAGGCGCGGATGGGAGTGTCCGACGTTGAGGCAGCCGACGCCGCCCGTGAAGTCGATGAACGTGTTGCCGTCGACGTCGGTCAGGGTGACACCTCGCGCTTCGGCCGCGACGATCGGATGCACGAGCGAGAGCGGCGCTGCGACGACGCGCTCCTTGCGCTCGACGATCTCGCGCGAGCGTGGCCCCGGGACCTCGGTGCGGAGCTCGATCGACTTCGTGACGGCCATGCGTTGAAGATACAGCAGGAACCGGCCCTCTGCATAGATGAATAACGACTATTCACAGGATCCTCTGATGCAGTTCCGCTCGTGGTTCGAACAGGGCACCGGGGAGGCCGTCGCACTGGCCACAGCGACGAGCGGCGGAGCGCCGTCGGTCCGAATGGTGCTGCTGAAAGGCGTGGACGAACGTGGCTTCGTCTTCGTCACGAACTACGAAAGCCGGAAGGGCCGAGAGCTGGCCGAGAACCCGCAGGCGGCGCTTCTCTTCTACTGGCCCGAGCTTGGGCGCCAGGTGCGGGTGGAGGGGTCCGTCGAGCGCATCAGCGACGCCGAGTCCGACACCTATTTCGCAACGCGGCCTCGCGGAGCGCAACTGGCGGCCAATGCCTCACGCCAGAGCGAGCCTCTGGAATCGCGGGAAGCACTCGAAGCCCGCTTTGCCGAGCTCGATGCGGCTCATCCCGATGAGGTTCCCAGGCCTCCGCACTGGGGCGGCTTCCGGCTCAGGCCGACGACGTACGAGTTCTGGCAGCATCAGGAGAATCGCCTGCACGACCGCTATCGCTATCGCCGTGGCCAGAATGATTGGATGATGGAACGGCTGAGTCCCTGAGTACGGTTCAGGAGTGATCCTCGGGCACCTCGACCTTGATGCCTTCTTCGCCGCCGTGGAGGAGCTCGAGAATCCCGAGCTGCGCTCGAAACCGCTCGTTGTCGGCGGCGACCCGCACGGGCGCGGGGTCGTCGCGACCGCGAACTACGAGGCGCGCAAGTTCGGGATCCACTCGGCGATGTCGTGCGCCGAGGCGCTACGCCGCTGCCCGCGTGCGGTGTTCGTGCGGCCACGGCATGGTGTCTACAAGGAGTATTCACGGGAGGTCTGGAGCGCCGTCCGCGAAGTGGTGCCGACCGTCGAGCGCACCGGGATGGACGAGGGCTACCTCGACCTCGGGGAGGTGGCCGCGAGCTTCGGCGAGGCGCGGGCCGTCGCGGAGGCGGTACAGACCTCGGTGCGAGGCGCGACGAGACTCACTGCCGCGATCGGAGTCGCCTCGTGCAAGGTCGTCGCCAAGATCGCGAGCGACCGCCGCAAGCCGGGCGGCCTCACCGTCGTCCCGCTCGGCCGGGAGGCGTCCTTCCTGGCGCCGTTCGACGTCCGCAAGCTGCCGGGCGTCGGCCCGCGTTCGGAGGCTCGGCTCCGCGTGGCCGGTCTCGAGACGATCGGATCGCTCGCAGCGCTCACGGACGCCGAGTTGAGGCGGCTCCTCCCGGGGAAGGTTGGCACTCTGCTCCGAGATCGCGCGCGCGGCATCGATCCCCGGACGCTGGAGACGACCTCCGAGCGCGTCTCGATCAGTACCGAGGAGACCTTCGCGCGGGATATCGCCGATCGGGAGCAACTCAAAGAGGAGCTGCGCCGAATGGCGGCCCGGCTCGCAGAGCACCTCCAGCGGTCCGGCGAGACGGCGCGCACCGTGACGACGAAGGTGCGCTACCCGGACTTCTCGATTCGCAGCCGCTCGACGAGCCTCCCCGTCGGCACCGACGATCCGGAGCGAATCGCCGAGCTCGCATGCGCGCTGCTCGACCGGGCGCTCGACGACCGGCCGGGCGCCCTACGACTCGTCGGCGTCGGCGTCTCGGGCTTCGAGCCGCACCGTCAGCTCGCGCTGGTCTAACGTCCTCCGCCTCGATGCGCGCACATCTCGGCACTTTGTTAACCGCCTTCGCACTGCTCGCGGGCCTTGCTCTTCTCGGCTGGCTCGGCTGGGCCTGGTGGCAAAGCCGGCTCCCCGGCAGGTATGACGTCACAGCCTACGGGGTGGCCGACCTCGGGGGTGGTCCGGGAGCTTCCGGGCGCGAGCTCAGTGTCGCCGGGCTCAAGGGCCCGACGGGGAGGCCCGACTACCGCGTGACCCTGACGGCCGAGCAGGCCTCGATCCGGCTCGCCTCGGGCGCGAGGGTCGATGCCTGGACCTTCAACGGACAGGCACCTGGCCCTGAGCTTCGAGTTCATCAGGGCGATCTTGTCGAAGTCGCGCTCGTGAACCGGGACATCGGCGACGGTGTCACGATCCACTGGCACGGAGTCGACGTGCCGAACGCCGAAGACGGCGTCGCAGGTGTCACGCAGGACTCGGTCGCACCCGGAGAGAGATACGTCTACCGCTTCCGACCCGAGCAGGTGGGCACGTTCTGGTACCACACGCATCAGGACGCATCCAAAGGGGTGAAGCTGGGCCTCTACGGCGTGCTGGTCATCCTCCCGCGGAAGCCCCTGCCGGAGAAGCTCGATCTCACGCTTCCGGTGCACACCTTCATGGGGCGAAGGGTCATCGGCACCAACGACGGAGTCCAACGCCGCGCCGTACGGCCGGGAACGCCAATCCGGCTCCGGTTCGTGAACACCGACAGCTCGCCCACGCGAATACGCCTCGTCCGCATGAAGGGCTCCGTGGCCGCGATCGACGGAGCCGAGATCGAGCCCGCTCCCGTGCCGGAGGGCGAGGCGATCGAGATCGGCGCGGGCGGGCGCTACGACGTGGTCTTCCGGATGCCTCCGGCGGTTGTCAGCGCAGAGGTGGCGAGCTCGAAGGCGGCACTCGTGCTCAGCCCGGACGGCCAGGGCGAGCCGGCCGCCGCTCCCTCGCGTCCGGTCTTCGATCCGGCCTCCCGGCAGGCGGCGACCCCGGCGCGGCTAGACAGATTCGATCGGACCTTTCTCCTCAAGATCGGCAAGAAGGCTGGGTTCCTCGACGGGAGACCCGGCCACCACTGGGCAATCAACGGCAAGCTTTACCCCCGGACGCCGATGTTCATGGTCGCGAGAGGAGACCTCGTTCGCATCGTGCTCGTGAACGACTCAGGAAGCGTGCATCCGATGCATCTGCACGGTCATCACTTCCTCGTCCTGACGCGAAACGGCAAGGCGGTCCGGCCATGGTCGACGGACACCCTGAACATGCTTCCGCAAGAGCGCTACCAGGTCGCCTTTCGAGCCGACAATCCAGGCCTCTGGATGCTCCATTGCCACAACCTCGGGCACGCCGCCGACGGGCTGACGATGCACGTCATGTACGACGGCGTCATGACGCCCTATCGGGCCGGCAAAGCAGCCCACAACGACCCGGAGTGACTACGCGGGAGGCGCCGCCACGGCGGGTTCCCGAGGAACCATCCGCTCGACCTTCCACTCGCGATAGGTGATCGAGCCCAGGAGCCCGAGAATGAGGAATGCGTTGAGCGGATGTAGCGCGCCGAATATGTACGGCGCCGAAGCGCCGGTCCAGGCGAGAAGAATCTGGATCACCAGCAGCACGACCACGGCGACCGAGCGGAGGATTCGCTGCTTGCCACGGGCGCCGAATGAGAGGAGCAGCAGGACGATCGTGGCGAGGAAAATGAGGTACCCGAACCCGATGTGAAGCCCGAAGGAATCCTCGAACGAATCCTCGTCGACGGTACCGCCGTCGACCTTGTCGGCCGTGTCGAACGCTCCGTAGCCGGCAAACGCAATCTGCAGAACGACCGCGAGTGTCACCAGCGAGACCCAAAAGCGATAGATCGCCCGAAATGCGTTCATGGAAGGTCCTGCTCCTTTCGATAGCCGCTAACGCCGCGCGTACGTTAACCCGCCCACCGGAAGCCGGTAGTGCTGTGCGCAGGCTCGAGTGGGCTCTCGGGAAGACCGGGCTGCGGCTCGCGGGCGTTGTAGCCTCCCGGGGCAACGTCGTTCGGGGTATCCGGATGGAAGAGCGAGGCGAGGTACTGGATCTGCCCGCGACCGGGCCCCAGCTCCCACTGCCCGCCCCCGTAGGGATCGATGCCGTGCGCCGCGCAGTAGTCGTAGGCGTCGAAGAGGCGGCGCACGCTGCCGAAGCGCGACGGCTTGATGTTGATACAGCGCGGAGGCCAGGGCACGTTCTCGATGTTCTCGACCGAGTGGATCGGGGCGTCCCACGTGATCCTTCGGGCATGAGGCTCGAGAATCGGCCTCGTCTCGTCGGTCACCGCCGGATCTTCGATCCACGCGCCGGGGAAGCCTTCGACGACTCGGCGGTAGAGCTCGGGGTCGGGCGGCAGGTCCACAGGAGTCCCCTTATAGGCGCCCTTGAGGTCGAGGGAGTCCACTGCCCCGGTCGCCGCGAGGTCCGCGATCAGCTGCTCGTCCCAGTCGACCGTCGGGTCGAGCTTGAACCGCAGGCCCGGGTAGAGATCAAGCCACGAACGGATCTGGTCGGCCGACTGCGGGTCGGCCAGACGCTTCGAGGAGACGAACGTGACCGGGCTCGGCTCGCGGCCGACTGCCTCCGCGAGCGACTTGCCCGCCTGGCGCAGAGCAAGATCGAGCGCCGCGCTCTCGAAGGCCCAGCGGCGGTAGTCCCGTGAGGCTTCCATCTGCGGCTCGCTCCTGAAGAGCGCAAGCCTTTCGAAGAGCTGCGAGAACGTGTCGAGCCTGTGCGATCCGGCCAGCGGCAAATCCGCGGGCGGCGGATGGTCTCCGGCGGTGTAGGTCACGTCCTCCCCGATTCCCTCCTCCCCGGCGCCGCGCAGGTGCACGAGCGTCGTCACCCGGGTGAACTCGGTCGAGACCACGAACTCGCGGTGCTCGAGCTCATAGGAGTCGACCTCGAGCGGCAGATCGGCGACAGCGTCGTAGAGCGGCACGAGAGACGAACCATAGAATCATCGGCATGGTTCTCTCCGATCGAACCATCGCGCGGCTCCTCGAAGAAGGGGGCATCGAGATCGATCCGTACGACCCGACGCTGCTCCAGCCCTCGAGCGTGGACGTCCGCGTTGACCGCTTCTTCCGCGTCTTCCACAACGCGCGCTATGCGTTCATCGACGTCAAGGAGCCACAGGAGGACCTGACCGAGCTGGTCGAGATCGACGACGAGCGGCCGTTCATCCTCCACCCCGGCGAGTTCGTGCTCGGCTCCACCCTCGAACGCATCCGGCTTCCGGACGACCTCGTCGCCCGGCTCGAGGGGAAATCGTCGCTTGGCCGGCTCGGATTGCTCATCCACTCCACGGCAGGGTTCATCGACCCCGGCTGGGACGGCCACGTCACGCTCGAGCTCTCGAACGTGGCCAATCTCCCGATCACGATCTACTACGGAATGAAGATCGGTCAGCTCTCCTTCGTGCAGCTGACCGAGCCGGCTGAAACGCCGTACGGTGCCGGCGCGCTCGGCTCGAAGTACCAGGGACAGCAAGGCCCGACCCCGAGCCGCTACTGGCAGAACTTCACCGAGGATTCGGCTCCTGTCAAGGGCCAGAGCCGCACGGGTAGTGGTTCCACTTCCGAGAGCTAACGACCCAGCGGGTGGATCCATAGCCTCGCCTGCTGGATTCACCCACCGCATCTTCCGTTATCCCGACTGCCCCGAGGACGACGGAGAGGCATTCTTGGACGGACGAGGGCTACGGCGTCGGCAAGACCTGCGAAACGCGGCGGCACCCACTGGAAGGGTGATCGAGGGACGCTCAGGCAGCGCACAGGCCCAGACGTGCTTCGGCTGATTCCTCACACACACACACACACACACACACGCGCGCGCGCGCGCGCGCGCGACAACAAAATTCAAGCCGGCGGCGCCGGTAAACGTCGCGATCTGTTGGAAGTGCGACAGCCGGCGAGAGATGGCTGCCGCTCCTGCGCGGCGATCATTCGTCGTCGGCTGGAAGGCGTTGCGTTGCTTCGACGACGAGCTGGGGATCATCCCCCCTCCGCGATCCGGAGCTCCCTCACCATCTGCTCTCCAGCGCCCGCCTGAAGCGCTTGCTGAGCTGCCGCAGCTCGCCGCTCTGCGCCGCGCGCACGTGCCAGGGCTCGGGCCGCTTCGGCGCGACGCCGAGCTTGTGGCCCTCTTTCCACGCGCCCTCCTGGGCGCGCAGCTCGTGCACGCGCTCGATGGCGGTGACGAGCGTCTCGATCGCCGCGAAGGCATGCTGGTACGCCGCTTCGAGCTGCTCCACGTATTCGGCCGCGTTTGTCGCGGCGGCCTGCGTGTGCACGCTCTTCCGCTGCGAAGCCTCGTGCAGC
>DASWDJ010000027.1:0-5091 GCA_036395295.1 Gaiellaceae bacterium
GGAGCGCACGCGGCTCGAGGAGGCGCGACTTTCCGTGCTCGAGCAGCGAGTCGATGCAGACCTGAGGCTCGGCGGGGGTTCCGAGCTCGTTCCCGAGCTCGAGCGGCTCGTTGTCGAGCACCCGCTGCGAGAGCGCCTTCGCGGTCAACTGATGCTTGCGCTCTACCGCGCCGGTCGACAGGCGGACGCGCTCGACGTGTACCGCCGCGGTCGAAGAGCGCTGGCGGAGGAGCTGGGGCTCGAGCCGGACGAGGCGTTGCAGAGGCTCGAGAAGGCGATCCTCGTGCACGACCCGTCGCTCAGCGCGACGACGCCTGTGGACGAGGAGCGTGGACGGGCGGGCTCTGAGGTGCGTGTTCTGCCCGACGCTGTCGCTCTCGTGGATGCCGATGAGGAGCGCGTGGTTGGTTCTGTACCCGTTGGGCGGAGACCGGTTGCGGTGACCGTCGGCTTCGGTTCGATCTGGGTCGCAAACGCGGACGACGGCACGGTGTCCCGGATCGATCCGGATCGCAGAGAAGTCGTGAGGACGATCGGGATCGGCGCTCCGGCGGTGGATCTCGCGGTCGGGCCCGATGCTCTCTGGGTCGCGAACGGGAGTGAGGGGACCGTGTCGCGGATCGATCCCGATGCCGAAGCGGTCGTGGATACCATCGACCTGAGAGGCTCGAGCGAGCTCGCCTGGAATGCCGCGTACGCCGTCGAGGCCGACGCCGATGCAATCTGGGTCGCTGTCGGCCCTCACCACGTCGCTCGAATCGATCCGCTCACGAGCGAGCCGGTGGCATTCACCGAGATCGGCAACGTTCCCGTTGGCGTCGTCTCGGACGGTCGAGCGCTGTGGGTGGCGACGATGGCCGGGCGGGCCGTGCGTCTCGAGCTCAGCACCGGCGCACCCACGGTGGAAGTGCCTATCGGATCCCCGGTGGCGATTGCTTCGGGCGCGGCGGCGATCTGGGTCTCAGGCCGCGAGCAAATCTGGCGCATCGATCCGGGCACTGCGGCAGTGACACAAACCATCAGGATCGGGCAGCGGCTCATGGGTCTTCGCGCCGCAGAAGACGTCGTGTGGGCGACGGACAACGGCGCCGGAACGGTCATTCGGATCGATCCCGGGACGGGTCTGGTCGCCGGCTCTGTACCTGTGGGTCACGCTCCGACGGACCTCGTCTGGACGGACGGCACGATCTGGGTCTCGGTCCAGAGCGAACGCGCTATGTGATCGGCGTCGGAATCGAGATCGTCCCGGCAACGATCTCGTCCGTCACGCGCTCGATCTCGGCGACGACCGAGGGAGGCACCTCCGGGCTGAACGACCCGAGCCCGACGCCGCCGTTTCGTAGGGAGAACACGGACGTGCCACCGGTTTCGAGTGTTCCGCCGACGAATCGTTCGATCGTGTCGAAGACGGCGATGTCCATTCGCTTCAGTGCGCTCGTGAGAACGTGCCGGCCGAGACGAGACTGGTCGACGTCGACCCCGATCGCCCACACGCCCTGCTCCTTAGCCGCCTCGAGGGCTCCGAGCCCGCAGGCACTCGCGACCTGGAAGACAACGCGAGATCCCTGCGCGATCTGGCCAAGAGCGACCGATCTGCCCTTCAGGGGGTCGAAGAAGTCGTTCGTGTATCCGCGGAGCGTCGTCATGTTCGGATCGACTGTGCGCGCTCCGGCCTCGTAGCCGGCGATGTACTTCTGAACGGCCGGAACGGGCCTGCCGCCGACGGCGCTGATCACGCGATCGCCCGGCCCGAGATCGAGCGCGAGGCCCGCGACCTGCCCCGCGAGAAATCCAGCCTCCTCCTCGCGGAACGCGATGCCCTGAACGTTCCGGGGCCGGTGCGGCACGGTGCTGTGGTCGGCGCCGATGATTGCGAACGTCTGGTTCGGGAACTTCAGCGCAACTGCGTCCAGCGCATCCGCCTCCTCGTCGCCCGTAGCGACGACGAGGTCGTACTTCTGGCGCGCGAGGAACGAGAAGCTCGGGGCGGACCCTTCCTTCGGGGTAGGAGTCAGGACGCGTCCCTTGACGTCGAGTTCTCGCACCGCGCGCTCGATCCCGAGATATGCCCCATGGCCGAAGGGATCGTCGATCCCTGCTGGCAAGACGAGTCCGATCTTCGCGCGCCTACCGATCACGAAGCAGCCTCACGAGGAGACATTGCCAGCTCAGGCGGGGCGATCCTACCCGGCGCGTGTTCTCGACGTCGCGGGCGATCTGTGCGACGGATGGAGCCGGACGCCAACAGCCGCGACTAGTCACGGGTGTAGCGTGTTGCGAGAACAGACAACGAGCCGCGGGTACGAGACGGGTACATCAGGGAGAGCACGTCCGGTCCCGCGCGGGTCTCGCGCATGTACGCGCGTGACGCCCCGAAACCTCCGGTACGGAGCGGGTCGACGGTTCGAGTCCGTCAGAGGGCTTTCGCTGAAATGCCTGCAAATAGGCATTTCTCGTCGCCTGCTTGAGCAACGCGCGGGTACGCCGCGGGTACATCCACGGTAAGCGCTACGCATCGCGACGTCTACCGGCGCCTTCTGACACACAGCTCATTGAGGAGCATCGAGGGGACCTCGCAGAAAAAACCTGCAAGCGGGCACCGACTGTTGCCTCGCTGGGCGAGAAACATGACCCCCTCCCGCAGGCGAGGGGTTCACCGATCCTGTGTCAGTGGCCGTGGGCGAGAGAACGGCTTGCGCAATGCGTTGATGCGGCTCGAGCTCGCTGGCATTCGTACAGAGGGAGCGCAATGCTTCTCCCAGATGCGCGACCTGCCTTCCGGCACCGTCACCTTCCTCTTCACCGACGTCGAGGGTTCGACGAAGCTGCTGCACGAACTGGGCGCCGAGGAGTACACGCGGGCGCTGGCGGAGCATCGCCGCGTCCTGCGTGAGGCGTTCGCGGCCAATCAGGGCGTCGAGGTCGACACGCAGGGGGATGCCTTCTTCGTCGCCTTCCCAACCGCGCCCGGCGCTCTGGGCGCGGCCGCTCAAGCGATCGAGGGATTGGCCTCGGGACGGATTCGGGTGCGCATGGGCATCCACACGGGGACGCCGCACCTGGGCGAGGAGGGCTACGTCGGCGTCGACGTGCACCGGGCGGCCCGCATCGCCGCCTGCGGCCACGGCGAGCAGGTGCTGGTGTCAGCCTCAACTGCTGCGCTTGTGGGTACGTTCGGGCTGCGCGACCTGGGCGAGCACCGCCTGAAGGACCTGTCCGCGCCCCAGCGCATCTACCAGCTCGGGAACGGCGACTTCCCGCCGCTCAAGAGCCTGCACAGAACGAACCTGCCCATCCCCTCAACGCCCTTCCTGGGCCGCGAGCGGGAGCTGCACGATGTGCACGAGTTGGTCTCGCGAGCAGACGTCCGCGTACTGACGCTGACCGGCCCCGGAGGTACGGGAAAAACGCGGCTCGCGCTGCAGGCGGCCGCGGAGGCGGCCTCGCAGCGCTACCCCGGCGGTGTCTTCTGGGTGCCGCTCGCTCCACTGCGCGACCCTGAGCTCGTGCTGGAGACAACGCGGCATGCGCTCGGGGCGAGGGACGGCCTGGCCGAGCACATCGGGGACACCGCGATGCTGCTGCTCTTCGACAACTTCGAGCAGGTGGTGGAGGCCGCGGCAGACCTCGTCGGCCTGCTCGCCTCTTGCCCCAGGCTCGACCTGCTCGTGACCAGCCGGGAGCCCCTCCACGTCACGGGTGAGCAGGAGTACCCGGTGCCCTCGCTCGCGCCCGACGAGGGTGTCGACTTCTTCCTGGCGCGAGCAAAGGCGATCAAGCCGGACTTCCGCGCCGACGGTGCCGTCGCGGAGATCTGCCGGCGCCTGGACGACCTGCCGCTTGCGCTCGAGCTGGCGGCGGCACGTGTGAAGGCGCTCTCGCCGGCCCAGGTCCTCGAGCGGCTCGAGCACCGCCTGCCGCTCTTGACCGGCGGCGCCCGCGACGCGCCCGAGCGCCAGCGGACACTGCGGGCGACGATCGAGTGGTCGTACGACCTGCTGACGGACGAGGAGAGGTCCCTCTTCGCCCGGCTCTCGGTCTTCCGCGGCGGCTGCACCCTCGAGGCGGCCGAGGAGGTCGTGGGCGGGAGCCTCGACGTCCTCCAGTCGCTCGTCGACAAAAGCCTGCTGCGGCACGCGGAGGAGCGCTTCTGGATGCTGGAGACGATCCGCGAGTACTCCGCTGAGCGACTCGACATCCAAGGAGACGGTGACAGTCTCCGGCTACGCCACGCCGACTACTTCCTTCGCCTCGCGGAGGAAGCCGAGCCCCACCTGACCGGGTCACAGCAGGCACCGTGGTTGGAACGGCTCGAAGCCGAGCATGACAACTTCCGCCTGTCCCTGGACTCGTTGCGGCGCGCGGACCGCGGCGGCGAAGAGCTCAGGCTCGTGGGTGCGCTCATGCGCTTCTGGTACCTCCACGGTCACCTGCGCGAAGGAAGCAGCCGGTCCGAGGAGGCTCTCGCGGCCCACGACGACCAGTCGCAACCCCGCCTGAAGGCACTCTTCGGGGCCGGTCTCCTCGCCCACCGGCTCGGCGACTACCAGCGGGCGGACGCGCTCGGGCAGGAGCGACTCGTGCTCGCTCGCCGCCTCGAAGACGCGGAAGCTGTCGCGAGCTCGATGATCGGCTTAGGTCTGCCAGCTCAGGCGCTCGGCGACTACGAGCGAGCAGCAGCGGCATACACGGAGGGCGCGGAGCTTGCGCGCGCCGGCGGCCACACCTGGATTCTCGCGGTGGCCACCGGCAACCTGGGCGATCTCGCACTGGAGCAGGGCGACTATGCGCAGGCGAGGGCTCGCTTCGAGGACGCCCTTGGACTCTTCCGTGACCTGGGCGACGAGAGAAAGATCGTCGAAGGCCTCGTGAATCTCGGTTACCTCGCGGCTCGCGAGGGCCGGAGCGACGAGGCCGAGGCACTCCTGCGTGAGAGCCTCGAGTATGCCGAGGCGCTGGTCGACAAGGAGCTGGCGATCTGGTGCTTGGTCGAACTGGCGAGACTCACGCTCTCGAAAGGCGACGCGGAGCGCGCGGCCAGGCTCACCGGCGCGATCGAAACGCTGTGTGAGGAAACCGGACACGCCCTGC
>DASWDJ010000028.1:0-5922 GCA_036395295.1 Gaiellaceae bacterium
GATCGCGTCCATCTCCTCGCGGATGATCTGGGCGATCCGCTCGTGGGCGCGCCAGCCGAGAGGGAGGAAGGTCCAGAGGCCGGCGCTCACCTGACGGATGAAAGCGCCGCGGACAAGCAGCTTGTGGCTCACGGCCTCGGCGTCCGCGGGGTCGTCCCGGAGCGTCGGCAGGAAGAGCTGGGAAGCCCGCCTCACCATCCTCGAACCTTAGTGCCTCCCCGGGCAACATTCACCGGTTTCTGGCCCGCGATCACCGCGTCCTCGCGACCCAGAAGCTCGGCAATGTCACCCCAGGAGGCACTTAATCCAAGGGGATTTCGGAAGCCTCGGCCATTGCAAGCGCTGCCGGTTTTGCCATCTTCAGCCGTTTTGGTCGGCGCATGCCGCCCTCGATCCAGTGGTCGATCTCCTCGAAGAGCTCGTCGACGAGCGCTTCGGACGAGACCTTCTTCAACACCCGGCCGTGCGCGTAGATGAAACCGACGTCGCGCCCGCCGGCGATCCCGAAGTCGGCGTCGCCGGCCTCACCCGGGCCGTTGACGGCACAGCCCATGACCGCGACCTCGAACGCCTGCGGATAGTCCTTGAGCCTCCCCTCGACCTCGACCGCGAGGTTCTCCACTCCGACGTTGTCCCGGCCGCACGAGGGGCAGGCGATCATGACCGGCCCTCGCTCGCGGAGGCCGAGCGTCTTCAGGATCTCCCAGGCGACCTCGACCTCCTTGACCGGGTCGGCCGTCAGCGAGACCCGCAGCGTGTCGCCGATCCCGTCCGCGAGCAAAGCGCCGATCCCAACCGCGCTCTTGATCGACCCCGCGAAGGACGTACCGGCCTCCGTGACGCCCAGATGGAGCGGATACGGGACGCGATCCGCGAGCAGCCGGTAGGCGCGGATCATCGTCGGCACGTGCGTCGACTTGACCGAGATCTTCAAGTCGCGGTAGTCGAGCCGCTCGAGCAGCTCGACGTCCTCGAGCGCCGCCGCGACCAGCGCCTCGGCCTGATCCTGATGGGCGAGCTCGTGCAGATGCTTGGGAAGCGAGCCGGAGTTGACTCCGATCCGCATCGGAATGCCGGCTGAGCGCGCGGCTTCGACGACCTGCTCGACCTTTTCGGGGCCGCCGATGTTGCCGGGGTTGATCCGCACCGCCGCCACTCCGGCGTCGATCGCGCGCAGCGCAAGGCTGGCGTTGAAGTGGATGTCGGCGATCACGGGAATCGGCGACAGGCGGACGATCTTTCGCAGCGCCTCGGCGTCCTCGATCTTCGGGACCGCGCAGCGTACGATCTCGCAACCCGCGGAGGCAAGGGCGGCGATCTGAGCCGTCGTCGCCGGCACGTCGTGCGTGGGAGTCAGGGTCATCGACTGGACGACGACTGGGGCACCGCCACCGATCCTGACGTTGCCGACCTTGATCGACTTTTCGCTCGCCACCCGCTACTCCCCCAACCTACCGACGTCGTTCGAGAGCCCGATGAAGAACAGCAGGATCACGAGCGCGATGCCGATCGCCGAAACGCGCTCATAGACCTCCCGGCCGACGGCCCGACCGCGGACTCCTTCGACGATCGAGAAGGCGATGTGGCCGCCGTCGAGCGGTAGGAGCGGCAGGAGATTGAGCAGGGCGAGCGAGAGGCTCAACAGGCCAAGCACCCAGAGATACGTCTCGACGCCGCGGTCGAGCGCCTCCGACGAGCCCTCGACGATGCCAACCGGGCTCGAGACGTCCTTCCGCCCCTCGCCGTGCACGAGTCGACCGAGCGACGCTCCGATCTCCTTGGTCACGAGGCCGGTCAGCCGAAGCGACTCCCAGCTCGCCCTGGGCACCGAAAGCTTCGGCTCTCGATGCGGCTTCACCGGCCCGAGCGCCAGGGTCATCCCTGCTCTGCGGACCTCCACCGTGACTTTGTGACCATTCGACGCTTCGATCAGCCGCGGCACGTCCTCGCCGTTCTCGACCCGGTGACCGTTGATCGCAATGATGCGGTCGCCGGGTTTGAGGCCGATCTGCCCGGCGGGCCGGTCCGCTCGGACTTCCTCGACGACAGGGGCGTCGGGCTTGAGTGAGAAGCCGAGCCGGTAACCGCCGCTGCTGATGACGAAGAGCGTCGTGAAGAGGACGACCGCAAACACGACATTCGTGCCCGGCCCGGCAAAGATGACTGCGACTCGCCTCCATGTTCGCTGACGCCAGTAGGCATCCGTGCCAAGCCCATCCCTGAGCTCGTCGAGCCCGCGATGGGCCGCCTTCTCGGCCTGTGAGGTGAGCTCTGCGCGCTGTACGGCTTCCTCGAGCGCTCCGAGCAGACCCCGTGCGCCCTCGAGATCATCCTCGGCAAGTCGCCGCTTCACGTGCTCGAGAGGGCCGATCAGCTGCGGGGCCTGCGCCAGTGCAGGGCCGAAGTACGCGTCCACGTCCGACGGCGCCGGCCGGTGCATGCCCGGGATCTTCACGTAGCCGCCGAGCGGGATCGCTCCGATGCCGTACTCGATGCCCTTCCGGCGCACGCGCGCAAGCGGCGGCGGGAAGCCGATGTAGAACCGCCGCGGGGTCATCCCGACGGCGCGAGCGGTGAAGAAGTGTCCGGCCTCGTGCACGAAGATGAGCAGGCCCAGGCCGAGGACGGCGATCAGGAAGTTCACGTGAGCACGGCTCCAATCGCGCGCTCGGCGAGACGGCGCGCCTCGGCATCCGCCTCCCGGAGCTCGTCCAGATCGCTAGCAGGCGCGCCGTCGACGGTGGCGAGCGTCTCCTCCACGACCTCGGCGATGCGCAGGAACGGCAGCCGGCCCGCGAGAAAGGCCTGCACAGCCGCCTCGTTGGCGGCGTTGTAGGCGCAGGGATGTGTGCCGCCGGACTCTCCCGCCCCCCGCGCCAGGGCGAGCAGGGGAAACGTCTCGAGATCCGGAGGCTCGAACTCGAGCGTCAGCCCGTCCGCCAGGTCGAGCGGCTCGGCTTCGGTCGCCGACCGCTCCGGATAGGTGAGCGCGAAAGAGATCGGCACCCGCATGTCCGGATGGCCGAGGTGTGCAAGCGCTGCCCCGTCCCGGAAGCGCACGAGCCCGTGAACGACCGAGCTCGGATGGACGACGACCTCGATCCGGTCGTACGGGACTCCGAAGAGGAAATGCGCCTCGAGCAGCTCGAGCCCCTTGTTCGCGAGCGTCGCCGAGTCGATGGTGATCTTCGGCCCCATGCGCCAGGTTGGGTGAGCGAGCGCGTCCGCACGCGTCACCGCCTCGAGCTCCGCCTTCGTCCGGCCGCGGAACGGGCCGCCGGAGGCTGTCAGGACGAGGGCCTGAACCGTCTCCGGAGCACGGCCTTCGAGGCACTGGTAGAGCGCGGAGTGCTCGCTGTCGACCGGAAGCAGTAGGCCCCCGCCCCGCTCCCGGGCGGCAAGAGCGAGGTCACCCGCCGCGACGAGGCTCTCCTTGTTGGCCAGCGCGAGTGTGATACCCCGTTCGAGCGCCCACATCGTCGCGGGCAGCCCGGCGAAGCCGACGACGGCATTCAGGACGACGTCCGGTTCAGCTCGCTCGAGCAGGGCTGTGAGCTCACCTCCGACCTGCGCGTGCTCGACCCCGCGCGCTGCCGCGAGGGCGTCGAGCTCGTTCGAGCCCGAGGCGAGCGCACACACCTCCAGGTCAGGATGGGCGTCGACGATCTCGAGCGCCTGGCGCCCGATCGACCCTGTCGCGCCCAGAACGGCGATCCGTTTCACGACCAAAGTGTACGGCCGGTCTTACGCGTCGGTTTCGGCACATATGAGGCGTAGGGACTCAAGATCAGACCTGGCCGAAAGCGGCGATGACGTAGTAGGCCGCGACCCAGGAGAAGAGGAGCGCATCGATCCGGTCGAGCATGCCTCCGTGCCCACCGAGGAGCCGGCCGGAGTCCTTGACACCCATGTCGCGCTTGATCGCCGACTCGAAGAGGTCTCCCAGCGGCGCCGCGGCGGCGATGACGACCCCGAGCACCAGTGACTCCGGAATGGACAGGAAACCGGTCTTGTAGAGCGCGATGAAGGTGACTGCGATCGTGGCCGCGGTGCCCGCCACGAGCCCCTCCCAGGTCTTGCCCGGCGAGACAGAGGGCGCCAGCTTGTGGCGGCCGAAGAGGAAACCGATGAGGTAGGCCGCGGCGTCTCCCGCCCAGACCGCGAGCAGCACGGTGTATGCAGCGAGCAGCCCGTGCTCCGCGATGTCGCGCAAGAGGACTGCGTGGGCGAGCCCGAGGCCGATCCAGCCGGCTCCGAGCATGGTCAGCGACACAGAGACCGTCGTCGACTGCCTCGTCCCGGAGACGCCTTTGAAGACGAACGCGAACGCAAGCGTGCTGAAGAGGCCCCCGAGCGCCCAGGCCGGCCCGCCCAGCGTCGCGCCGAGCAGGGCGGCGAGCGCACCGAGATACCCCGCGAGGACGACCGGCCGTAGGGTCCGCGTCATCCAGTAGAGCTCGTGCAGCGCGACGAGCGCCGCGGCGGCGGCAAGCGCGAACATCGACCAGCCGCCGAGGTAAACGAGCCACAGCACGATCGGCACGCCGATCGCGGAAACGAGGATCCGCGACCAGAAAGAGCTCATCGCCCTCCGAACCTCCGCCGTCTGCCCGCGTAGGCGACGACCGCCTGCCGCAAATCGCTCTCACCGAAGTCGGGCCAGAGCGTGTCGACGAAGACGAGCTCGGAGTACGCAAGCTGCCAGAGGAGGAAGTTCGAGATCCTGTGCTCTCCGGACGTCCTGATCAGCAGGTCCGGATCCGGCATGTCGGGCGCATAGAGGTACACCGCGAGCACGTCCTCGTCGACCTCCTCCGCCCGGACGCCCGAGGCGATCAGCGCTCGCGCTGCGTCGGCAAGCTCCGCGCGGCCCCCGTAGTCGAATGCAATCCAGAGGTTGAGCCGGTTCCGGTTCGCGGTCTCGTGCTCGAGCGCGGCCATGCGCTCCCGCAGCTCATCGGAGGCGCGGTCGCGCCGGCCGATGAAGCGCGTGCGGACACCCTGCTTCGCGAGATCGGGGAGCTCACGGTCAATCGTCTCCCGGAAGATGTCCATCAGCGAATCGACCTCGGCGGGGGGCCGCAACCAGTTCTCGGTCGAGAATGCATAGACGGTGAGCGATTCGATCCCGAGGTCGATCGCGGCCTCCACCGTGCGCCGCAGCGCCCTCGTGCCCTCTCGGTGCCCCGCTTCGACCGGCAGGCCGCGCTTGGTGGCCCAGCGACCGTTGCCGTCCAGGATGATCGCCACCGAGCGTGGGGTCTCGCCGGGCCCAAGCGGCCGGCGCCCTCGTCGAAGGATCTGGCTCAGAAGCCGCAAGAGGAGGAGGTGATCCTACGCGCGGGCCTGTCTAGACTTCCGTGATCTCGGTTTCCTTGCGCCTGAGCAGGTCGTCGATCTTGCTCGTATGGCCGTCCGTGACCTTCTGGACGCGATCCTCTGCGCGCCGCTCGTCGTCCTCACCGACCTGGCCCTGGGTCTTGAGCTCTTTCAGGTGCTTGTCGACATCGCGGCGGACGTTGCGAATCGCGATCCTGCCGTCTTCCGCGATCTGCCGGACGATCTTCACCAGCTCCTTGCGGCGCTCTTCGGTCAGCTGCGGGATCGGAAGCCGGATCACCTTGCCGTCGTTCGACGGGGTGAGGCCGAGCTCCGATTCCTGAATCGCACGCTCGATCGCCTTCAGCGAGCTCGGGTCGAACGGTTGGACGGTGAGCAGGCGCGGCTCGGGGACGTTGATCGTCGCCAGCTGCTTGAGCGGAGTCGGCTGCCCGTAGTAGTCGACCTGGATGCGATCGAGCAGCGCTGCCGAGGCGCGGCCGGTGCGGACGGTGTTGAACTCGACCTGGGTGGACTCGACCGACTTGTCCATGCGCCTGGTCGCGTCGTCGATCAGATCGTCGATCACGCGCTCTCCTTCTC
>DASWDJ010000029.1:0-1913 GCA_036395295.1 Gaiellaceae bacterium
GCGACGGGCGGCGCCGTGACGCGCAGCCGGAGTGTCGCGTCCTGCCAGCCGACGATCTCGTCGCGGGCAGCCCGCGGCTGCACGCGGAGCGACAGCCGCGCGCCCTCAGGCCTTGGCGTCGTCCTTGTCCTCGCCGAACTCGGCCGACATCATCCGGTAGTAGCTCTCGAGCGTCGCGCGGAAATCCTCGATGAGCTGGCGGCGGACGCGCCGGAGCGTCTGGATCTCGCTCCTGATCCTCGCCTCCTCGGCCCGGCCCTCCTCGATGATCTTCTCGCTCCGTAGCTCGGCCTCCCGCATCTGCAGCTCCGCCTCGCGCCGGGCGGCCGCCTTCATTTCGTCGCCGAGCCGGTGGGTCGTGACGAGCGTGTCCTGCAGCGCTCGCTCGCGCTCGCCGAGCCCGCGCGACCGCTCCTCGAAGGTCGCGACCTGCTCCTTGAGCTGCGCGTTCTCCTTGAGCACCGTTTCGTAGTCCTCGGCGACGTCGTCGAGGAAGGCGTCGACCTCGTGGGTGTCGAAGCCCCGCAGCAACTTGACGGTGAACTGCTGTTGGCGGATATCCAGCGGGGTGATGCGCATCGACGCCGGCCTCCTACCCGATCTCGGTGGCGATCCGGTACAGCACCGGGACCAGGAATTCCTTCAGGAAGTAAAGCACGAGAATCACGATCATGGGAGAGAAGTCGAACCCGAGCTGATGCACCGGCAGCCGCTCGCGCACCCGTCGCAACACCGGCTCGGTCACCCGGTGCAGGAAGCGCACGAGGGGGTTGTAGGGATCGGGGCTCACCCACGAAAGGATCGCCCGCGCGATGATGATCCAGATGTAGGCGACGATGAGCAGGTTGACGAGGTTCGCCAGCGCGACGAAGAAGTAGTTGATGACGAACATCACTTCGGCCCCTGCCCGAGCTCGCGCGAGCGCTGGGTCGCCCGCTCGACCGCCTTGATGAACGTCGTGCGGATCCCGCCCTCCTCGAGCGCGGCGATGCCGGCGATCGAGGTGCCCCCCGGGGAGCAGACCATGTCCTTGACCGCGCCCGGGTGGAGCCCGGTCTCGCGCAGCAGCGCTGCGGCGCCCAGAACGGTCTGGGTCGCGAGGGTCATCGCGGTGATCCGGTCGAGCCCCATCCGGACCCCGCCGTCCGCGAGCGACTCGATCACGACGGCGATGTACGCGGGTCCAGAGCCCGACAGGCCGGTCACCGCGTCCATCAGCTCCTCGCCGAGCACGACCACGCGTCCGACCGCACTGAAGATCTCGCCGGCGGTCTCGAGGTCGTCGGCCTCGAGACCTTCGGCTTTGGCGACGGCCGTCACGCCTTCGAGGACGAGGGCCGGGGTGTTCGGCATCACCCGGATGAGGCGCGCGTCTTTACGCAGGACCGCGCGCATCTTCGCGGTTGAGACGCCGGCGGCGATCGAGATTAAGAGCTTCCGGCGCGTGACCGCGGGCGCGATCTCCGTCAACACCGCATCCATGACCTGCGGCTTCACCGCCAGGATCACGATGTCGGCGCGGCGGATCAGCTCGGCGCTGTCCGACGAGATCTGGATCCCGTACTGGCGGTTGAGCTCCTTGAGGCGCTCGAGACGCACGTCGGTTGCGTGGATTGCCTCCGCCGGCACGAGGTTCGCCGCGAGGAGTCCTTTGATGAGCGCCTCGCCCATGTTGCCGGCGCCCACGAAGCCGACGCTACGACCCTTGATCGTCATCGTTCCTCCGGTCGCCTCTGATGAGGGGGCGACCCCCCTCATCCCAATCGGGGTCCGAAGATCGCCGTGCCGACCCGGACTATCGTCGCGCCTTCCTCGATCGCCACCTCGAAATCGCCGCTCATTCCCATCGACAGCTCGGAAAGGCCGTGTCGCTCGCCGAGCTTTCGCAGCGCGCGGAACCAGACGCGCGAGGC
>DASWDJ010000030.1:0-3940 GCA_036395295.1 Gaiellaceae bacterium
CGGGTCGAGCACCCCATAGATCAGGTCGACGATGAGGTTGAGGAACACGATCAGGAGCGAGACGAAGACGACGATCGCCATCAGCACCGGCAGGTCGCGGCGAAGGAGGCTCCGCGTGAGCAGCTTGCCGACGCCGGGCAGACCGAAGACCGTCTCGACGAAGACGGCGTTCGAGACCCAGAGCCCGAGATCCATGCTGAGCATGGTTACCACGGGTAGCAACGCGTTGCGCAAGACATGGACACGCAGGACGCGCCAGCCGGTGGCCCCTTTCGCACGGGCCGTGCGCACGTAGTCCTCTTCGATCGTTTCGAGGATGCTGGCGCGGATCATCCGCGTGTAGAGCGCCGCGTAGAGCAGCGCGAAAGTCAGCCACGGCAGGATGAGATGCGGCATCCACTGCATGAAGCCGTGGCAGAGGGACGACGGGCCAGTCAGGCCGCAATAACCCGTGATCGGGAAGAAATGAGCCTTGTAGCCGAGGAAGTACGAGAGGATGAGCCCGAGCCAAACCGGATGCGCGGAGAGCCCGATCAGGACGAAGATCGTCGCCGCCCGGTCCAAAAGCGAGCGCGGCCTGAGCGCCGACAGGATCCCGATCGGGAACGCCAGGAGCAACCAGACGAGGGCGCCGCCCCCGACGAGCGAGAGCGTTACCGGCGCCGCCTCGGCGATGATCTGTGTGACGTCGCGATCGCTGGCCCAGGACTTGCCGAAGGAGCCGTGGCCGACGCGCCACAGGAAGACGCCGTACTCCTTGTAAACCGGGCCGCTGATGTCGAGCGACTCGCGGACGTCGGTCGTGTTCTGCGCCCTCCGCGAGCCGGCCGCGCCGGGGTCGGTGGGGATGAGGAAGAAGAGATCGAACGTGACCATCGTCACCGCAACGAGCAGGACGACCGCCCAGAGCGCGCGCCTGACGATGAACCGGATCACGCTCCGTGAGAGTCGCGGAATGTGCGGCGTACGTCAAGCCGAGCCGAAGTGGTCCCAGCCTCCGAGCTCGACCGGTGATCCCTCATGCCAGAGCATCACGCCTCCGCCGACCTCGCAACGCCCGATCTCCGTAAAGCGACCCGGGTCGTCAACGGCCGCGAGCAGCTCGAAGTCCTCGCCGAAGCCGAGATCCTCGAGCTGGGCGCCCTCGGCGAGCGGGACGCGACCGAGATCGATCACGCAGCGGACACCCGAGCGGCCGGAGATGTGTCCTGCGTCGACCACAAGGCCGTCGGAGATGTCGAGCATCGCGTGCGCGTGGGCTGCGAGCTCTCGTCCTTCGACCAGGCGCAGCGGCGGACGCGCGAGGCGGTTGCTCCGAAACGCTGCGCCGCCGGCCCCGAGTGGGCCCGTGACGACGAGCGCGTCTCCGGGGCGAGCTCCGCCACGGCCGGGAATGCGCTCCGAGCGCCCGAGCGCGGTCACGCTGAGCATTACGTGCTCGGCTCGGCTCGTGTCGCCGCCGACGATCGGCACACCGGGCTCGTTCAGGCCCTCGTAGAGCGCAAGCACGTCGTCGAGCTCGGTCTCGGCCGGCAGCCCGATCGTGACGACGAGCGCCTCCGGCTCGGCACCGGAGGCGGCGAGATCGCTGAGGTTGACGGCCGCAGCGCGAAAGCCGAGCTCTTGCCAGCTCAGCCAGTCGAGCCTGAAGTGGACGCCCTCGATGAGCGCATCCTGAGTGACGACCAGTCCGGCCTCGAGCTCAGCCGCGTCGTTTTCGATCTGGACGGCGAGCCCGCGCTGTTCGAGCTCGGCCAGCAGCCCGAGCTCACCGAGCTGCGAGAGCCTCATGGATCGCGTTCGCGTCGAGGGCGGCTCGGACGACGGCGACGCCGGTGGCTCCCGCAGCCACGCAGTCCGCCGCGTTCGTCGCGTCGATGCCGCCGATCGCAATCACTGGGAGCGACACGGCCTCGCAGATCTGCGCGAGCCCTTCGAGCCCGATCGCAGGGTCGGCCTCCGGCTTCGACGGCGTGGCCCAGACCGGGCCTGCGCCGATGTACGTCGCGCCGAGTGCCTCTCCGGCTCGCGCCTCGTCCACGCTCGCCGCCGAGCTTCCGAGCAGAAGGCCCGCCTCGAGCGCCCGTTCGGCGCCCGGGTCGTCTCTGCCCAGGTGCACTCCGTCAGCGTTCAGCTCGATCGCCGCGTCGACGTCGTCGTTAACGACGAACGTCGCGGGCAGGTCGCCGAAAGGCCGGCCCCGCTCGACTACCTCGGCGGTCGGGGCGCCCTTCAACCGGAGCTGGACGACCGTCGCGCCGCCCTCGACCGCCTTGCGCGCGGTCTCCAGTTCGCTGACGATCGCGTGCAGCCTCATTCGTCGACCTTGGCCCGCGAATCGATCGTGTCCGGATCGAGGTTGTAGAGCGCGTCGTAAAGCCCCGCGTGGAAAGTGCCCGGGCCCTTCGCATCTCGCGCGGCGTCCTCGCCGGCGACGCCGAACGCGACGAGTGCCTCCGCCGCCGCCTCGAGCGGGCGGTCGGGAGCAAGAGCGACGAAGCAACCGGTGATCGCCGTCGCCATGCAGCCCGTGCCGCTCACCGCCCCGAGCAGCTCGTGGCCGTTGCGGATCGCGATCACGTGATCGCCGTCGGAAACGTGGTCGACGGGCCCCGTGACCGCAGCGACGCAACCGAGCGCGACTGCCGCGGCTGTCGCCAGCTCGGCGCCCGAGTCGCTTGCCCCGATCGACTCGACGCCGCGGATCTCGGCTTCACGGCCGGCCAGCGTCGCCAACTCGGCTGCGTTCCCGCGCACGATCGCAATCTCGGCCTCGTCCAGGATGCGCTTCGCCGTCTCGGTGCGGAAACGGGTCGCTCCCGCGCCCACCGGGTCGAGCACGACCGGCACGCCGGCCGCGTTCGCGGCTTTTGCCGCGAGCCGCATGGCCCCGATCCAGGGCTGGGAGAGCGTCCCGATGTTGAGCACGAGCGCACCCGCCACAGAGGCCATCTCCTCGACCTCCTCTTTTGCGTGCGCCATCACGGGCAGAGCCCCGAGAGCGAGCGTCGCGTTCGCCGTCTCGTTCATGACGACGTAATTCGTGATCTGGTGGACGAGCGGCTTGCGCTCGCGCAAAGCCCGGAGATCCTCGCCTGTTCTCACACGCGGCTCCTGATCCCGAGCACGTCGACGGGCCCGTCGCCGGCGCCGATCTCGGCGAGCCCGTTCCGCACCGCTTCCGAGGCAGCATGCGCTGCTCCGCGCGCTGCATCCTCGAGGTTCTCGCCGCAGGCGAGTAGGGCGGCGAGCGTGGCCGAATGCGTGCACCCCGCACCGTGTGTGGCCGGGACGTCGAAGCGTTCGACCTCGATCTCGACGTGCTCGCGACCGTCGAAGAGATGATCGACGGCTTCCTCGCCGTGCCCGCCGGTAACGACCACGGCCGGTGCCCCGAGTTCGTGAATTCTCCCGGCGAGCTCTCGCCGGGTGCCACCGCTGCCGGCAAGCGCCTCCGCCTCGAGCAGGTTCGGCGTGACGACCGTCGCGAGCGGAAAGAGCCTGGCCACCAGGATCTCGACAGCGTCGTCCTCAAGCAGCTTCGCGCCCGAGCTCGCCACCATCACCGGGTCGACTACGAGCGGCACGCGGTGGTCGGCGAGAAAATAAGCCACGGTCTCGATGAGCACGCGCGAGAAGAGCATGCCGGTCTTGGCCGCATCGACGCCGATGTCCTCGAAGACGGCCTCGAGCTGTGCCGTGACGAACTCCGGCGGCAGCTCCTGGACGGCCGAGACCCCAAGCGTGTTCTGCGCGGTGAGCGCGACGATCGCGCTCGAGCCATGGCAGCCGGCGGCCGCAAATGCCTTCAGGTCGGCCTGAATTCCAGCCCCGCCGCCCGAATCCGACCCGGCAATCGTCAGACATCGAGCTACCGCCATGCTCTCCCTTCGCCGGCATGACCCGGATCAGGTTCTGCGGGTTTCAGCACGGGTGAACC
>DASWDJ010000031.1:0-2780 GCA_036395295.1 Gaiellaceae bacterium
GCGCTCGCGCTGGCAATCGGGCCGCTCGTCGGCGGCGCGATCACCGAGCACATCAACTGGAGCTGGGTCTTCTACATCAACGTCCCGATCGGAGTGCTCGGCATCTTCGCGGCGCGAATCTTCATCGACGAGTCGAAGGACAGGACGCCGCAACGCCTGGATATTCCGGGCCTGTTCACCTCGGCCGTAGCCCTCTTCGCGCTCACCTATGCGCTGATCGAGTCGAACGACCGCGGTTGGGGCGATCCGCTCGTCCTCGGACTGCTCGGCGTCGCAGCCGTTTTCTTCGTCGCGTTCGTCCTGCTCGAGCAGCACCAGCGCCTGCCGATGCTCGACCTCACGCTCTTCCGCAACGCGTCCTTCGCGAGCGCGAACGCCGTGATGTTCCTGATCGGGCTCGCGATGTTCGGGACGTTCTTCTTCGTCTCCCTCTACGTGCAGAACGTGCTGGGCTACGCACCGCTGAAGGCGGGCGCCACGTTCCTGCCGATGACGGTGCTGATCATTCTCGTCGCGCCACAGGCGGGCAGGTTGTCGGACAGGCTCGGGCCGCGCGCGATGATGGTTCCGGGAGTCGCGCTCGTCACCGCGTCACTCGCTCTCTTCTCGATTCAGGACGAGGGCTCGACCTTCTGGACGCTGCTTCCGGCGCTGCTCGTCGGCGGCCTCGGAATGGCGTTGGCGATGGCGCCGACGACCTCCGCTGCGATGCACGCCGTCCCCGTCGACAAGGCGGGCGTCGGCTCGGCGGTGATCAACTCGATGCGCCAGGTCGGCGGCTCCGTCGG
This sequence comes from Gaiellaceae bacterium, assembly GCA_036395295.1. GTDB lineage: Bacteria > Actinomycetota > Thermoleophilia > Gaiellales > Gaiellaceae > VAXT01. The sequence goes on from DASWDJ010000031.1 coordinate 789, forward strand.
CATCGCGGTGACCGGCGCGATCGTGGCGACGCAGTTCGATCAGAAGCACCCGAACCCGCACGATTTCGTCAACGGCTTCCAGCTGGGCCTCAGGGTCTCAGCCGGCATCGCCTTCGTCGGAATCCTGGTAGCAGCGTTCGGCATCCGCCCAGAGCAGCTCAGGCACGACGTCCCCGAAGCAGCGACCGAAGCCGCCTAAAAAACGCTCCATGGATCAACCGCCTCCCGAGCGCGGAGGCGAGACCCCGCTCTCGCCGGAGCGCAACAACGGCACCGGCTTGCGACCCCCGAGCGGAAAGCGAAGCGGGCGAAGGGGGTCACGCGAATCGCGAGCGCAAAGAAATGGGCCCGGCTGCGGCTCCGGGCCCATTTCTGTTTCGGGAGAGCCGGCTGCGGCCCCGGCTCGATCCCGTACTAGCCTCACTGGGACGACTTGCGAACCGTGACCCTGCGGCTCGATCACGTTCCGTTCCTCGCCCGTCCCGGCGGGACCTCTTGCTGGTTCCGGGCCTGGCGTCGCGGCCCTCCCTGCAAGCGCTTCGGACTTTAGGGAGGCCGGCCGGGCTTGTCAAGTAGCTCGGTCAAGTGATTCGGGCATATTGATTGCTTCACCTGCTTTTCTTTTAGCCATGCCCCTTTCGGGGGATTCCCTCGGGGCGGATCTTGCGCTTGGGTGCGGAATGAGGTTGACTCCATGAAGCGCCTGATGTCAAACGCCGCCCGTACTCATGCACCCAGGACCGTCCAGGCCACACGCCTCGGGGACAGGGTGCGCCAGCTCCGCGTGTCCGCGGGACTGACGCAGACGGACCTCGCAGGGACGCGCTTCAGCAAGGAGTACGTGAGCCAGATCGAGCGCGGCAAGACGAGGCCCACGCGCGAGACCGTCGAGTGGCTTGCACAGCAGCTCGGCGTCGACGCCGACTTCCTCCAGAACGGTGTCTCGACCGACGACCGCAGCCGGATCGACACGTTGCTCACCCGCGCCGAAGCGCTGAGCGAGGCCCACAAGTGCGCTGAGGCGATCGAGCAGATCGAGGATGCGCGGACGGCCGTGCTCGTCACCGGCTCGCCGGAGCTCGAGCTACGGATGCTCGCCGTCGAAGCGTGGGCGCGCCAGGACATCGGGGAGGTGCGCGCCGCGATCGAGCTGCTCGCCCGCGCCCGCTCGCTCGTCGAGACCCAGAGCTTCTCGGACGTCGACCGCTCGGACATCCTCTTCCGGCTCGGCGTCTGCCGCTACAAGCTTTCGAGCATCGCTACAGCCGTTGCGCTGTTCGATGAGGCTCTCCAGCTCGCCGAGCGCTCGGGACTCCCGTGCGACCGGTTGCGTTCGGAGATCCTCCACTGGCGCTCGCGCTGCCGGCGCCGCCAGCGCGACTACGAGGCGGCTCGCGAGGACGTAGAGCGCGCGCTCGAGCTCGCGGAGGGACTCGAGGACCGGCGCGTGACCGCACACGTCTACTTTCAGGCCTCGCTGATCGCCGAGCGCGAAGGCCACTGGATCACCGCGCGCAACTACGCCGAGCGAGCCCGCGCGCTGTACGAGGAGGTCGATGACGAGGAGGACGTCGGCCGGCTGCTGAACAACCTCGGCGGCCTCAGCTACCTCCTCCACAAGCCGGACCAGGCGATCCGTTACCTGAAGGACGCAGTCAGAGTGCTGATCGACGCCGGAAGCTCCGATCAGGCCGCAGGCGCCGTCTCGTCGCTCGCGCAGGTCCATCTCGGCAATGGGGATCTCGAGATCGCCGAAGAGCAGGCGCGTCACGCGTTGTCATTGTTGGACGGGCGCGACGATTTCCTCAACGAGATCGGCAACGCGCAACTCGTCCTCGGCCGCTCGCTGCTCGAGCAGGATCGGCTCGACGAAGCTGCGGCCGCGTTCGAAGAGGCAGAGAGCACCTTCGAGAGGTTCGAGTCCACGAGCCATCGTGCGGCTGTGTGGGTCGCGAAGGGCGACCTCGCCGCGCGACGGGGGGATGACTCGGG
>DASWDJ010000032.1:0-2126 GCA_036395295.1 Gaiellaceae bacterium
TGCTTGCCGTGTGACTTGTCTGCGTTGTTCGAGACGACGACGCCGACGCGGGAGCCGCAGCCTGAAGCTGCGAATGCGAGCACCGCGAGCGCAGCGGCGGCCGAAGCCCGCACTACTGCGTCGACGCTCCGATCTTCGCGACCGCTTCCTCGCGGGAGGGATAGATGGTGAAGACTCGGTCGAGACCCGTGATCTCGAAGATCTTCGTGATGTTGCGGTCGCTGCAGACGAGCGAAAGCTGTCCGTCGTTCGAGCGGAGGCGCTTCACGCCGCCGACGAGGACTCCGAGCGTGGTCGAGTCGATGAACGTTGTGTTCGTGAAGTCGACGATCACGTCCTTGCCGCCCTGCCCGATCACTTCGAGCAACTGCTGCTTGAACTCGGGGGCGGTGTAGAGATCGACCTCGCCGGCGAGCGAGATGACGTAGGCGTCCTCACTCACCTGTTCCGTCTTGATGTCGAAATTCATCGAATGTCCCCCCGTTTTGTGTGGGCGGGAGTCTATCCGGACTACCCCGTCGAGACGCTCGGTTGCTTTTTCAGCTCCTTCAGCCTCGTCTTGATGGCCGGTGCGACGGGATCCTCGGGCGCGAGCTTCAGGAAGCGCTTGTACGCCGCGATGGCGGTCTTGGTGTCGGACGCCTGCTCGGCCGCCTGGGCGAGCGCGAACTGGACGCTCGGGTCGTTCGGGCTCACGGCGGCGACGTCCCGGTAAGCCGAGACAGCCTGGCTGTAGGCGCTCGTCATCTTCGAGTAGGCCGCGTTGAACTTCTCGTTCACCTGGCTCTCGATGGCATTGACGACGGGCGCGTCGAAGCTCTGGTAGGCCTTGCCGAGGCCCGTCGTCGCCGCGGGCGCGAAGGTGCTCGGACTGACCACGACCTGCGCCTCCGCCTGCGCGACCTGAGCCTCGCCGCGGGCGAGATCTGCCTTGCGCAGGTACATCCCTGCGAGCTGGGTGAGACCGTCGACGTCCTTCGGATGCACGGCCTTGAGCTGTTGCAGCGTCGCGATCGCGTCATCGAGCTTGTCGTCGGCTGCCTGCGCGGCGGCGAGGTCCCTGTAGGCGGCGTAGTCCTTCGGGTTCTTGTCGATGCGCTTCTGGTCCTTATCGATTTGCGCCGACGAGCTGCTGTTGCTGCTGAAGAGATCGCTCCAGTTCCCCTGGAGGAGATCGCCGAGCCCCGAGGAGCCCGAGCCCACGCCGAGGAACACGAAGCCGCCGCCGAACACGATTGCAAGCAGCACGAACATCCACCGTGCGTGCGCGCGCAGCTTCGGGAAGAACATCGTGTCTTCGGCAATGCCCGCCCCTCCGCCTGCGGCACGGGGACGCCGCTGCACCTGCCGTGCCCGGCGCTGGGCCTGGCGACGATCAGCGCGCGCCATGTGAATCCTCCGTAGTCATCGCTACGAGAGTAGCCGTTGTCGCCGGCCAATCGAACGTTTCGCCGATCGCGGCGAGTCGCGCCTTGGTGGGCTCGTCGCACAGCGCCCCGGCGAGCCCGGCCTCGAAGAACGAGCGCGGGTCGAGGCCCAGCGAGCTCGCGGCGTCGTAGTCACCGGTGAGGTCGGTGCCGAACATGGCGGGATCGTCCGTGGAGATGGAGCACGGAACGCCCGCGGCGACGAGGGCCGGAAGCGGGTGCTCCTCGAGCCTGGAAACCACCTTCGTCCGCAGGTTGGAGATCGGGCAGACGTCGAGCACCGTCCCGCGGCCGGCGAGCTCGCGCACCAGGCTCGGGTCCTCGACGGCGCGAATCCCGTGCCGGAGGCGGTCGGCCCCGAGCGCCTCGAGCGCGCCGCGCACCGAGCTCGGGCCGGCGACCTCGCCGGCGTGGGGCACCGACGCGAGCCCTTCCGCCCGCGCGAGAGCGAAGGCCGGCTGGTACGGCTCCGGTGGATATTCGGCCTCGAGGCCGCCGAGCCCGACGCCGACGACGCCGCGCTCCCGGTACTTCGCGGCGTACCGGACGACCGTCTCCGCCTCCTCGAGCGTGAAGCCGCGAACGATGTCGGGTGTGAGCCGCACCTCGACGCCGGACCGTTCGCGCGCCTCCTGCGCGCCGTCGCAGTAGCCGCCGAAGATCTCGTCCCAGCCGACGCCGCGGCGGACGCGCTCGCTC
>DASWDJ010000033.1:0-3802 GCA_036395295.1 Gaiellaceae bacterium
CGAGGCCCTCGGCCACGTGCGTCTTGCCGGCCGCGCGCGCCGCGAGCTACGTGCGTCGGGCGAGCGTGTTCGCCGCCGCGTACCAGAAGCGTGGGCCCAGCTGACGCCGCAGGAGCTCCAGATCGCGCAGCTTGCGGCGGAGGGCCTCTCGAATCGGGAGATCGGCGAGCGCCTCTACCTCTCTCACCGAGCCGTCGGCTCCCACTTATATCGCCTCTTTCCGAAGCTCGGTGTGACGTCCCGGACGCAGCTGCTGGAGGCGCTCGAACCACAGTCGGGCACCTAGTGGACAGGGTTACCTGCTCGAGCCAGGTGCAGTCAGTCTGTGCCGCCTGAGTACTGGGCTTGGCGTCATGACGCGATCACACGCCGCGCGGTTCTCGCGCCGGAGCCGCCGCCGAGCCATTAGTCGGCGGCGATTTCCGGTCAGCGCGAGCGTCAGGACGGTCGTGGTGGGCTCGTCGACGACAATTCTGCCGTCCTCGGGAGCGCTGCCGGCCCGCTCAGAAGCGAGGGATATCATCGGCAAGCGATGCCGTCACAGTGGCTAGCTGTCGGAGCGGAGACGGATCCGCTGCGGCGCGCTCGCCAACTGCAGAGAAACTGGGAGCATCTGCTCGCCGACGGCGCACTCGGCCTCGAGCTTCCACATGGAGCCACAGCAGGACTGCGACCGACGATCGTCGAGTCGTGGCGGCGCTCGCTTGCCACGGGCCTCGATCCGACCGACTTGCTGACCCCGATCGAGGCCGACGAGTCGGAGGTGCTCGAGCGCTGGTTCGAGCATCCGCTCGGGTCGCTCACCCACGTCCTCACGGAGCAGCTCCGGAAGGTGGCCGAGGAGTCGCGGAGCGTGGTGGTAGTGACCGATGCGTCGGGGCTCGTCCTGCACCGAGTCGGCGACGAGGGGCTGAAGGAGCGTGCCGCCGAGCAGAATCATCTCGTGGAGGGCGCGCGGTGGAGCGAGGCAGCCGACGGCACGAACGGGATCGGGACTGCGCTGGCCGCAGACCGCGCCTTCCAGGTGTTCGCCTTCGAGCACTTCAACGAACGCCATCACGAGTGGGTTTGCTCCGGCGCTCCGGTGCACGACCCGGTGTCCGGCCGAGTGGTCGGGCTGGTCGACCTCTCGAGCCTCTGGAAGACCGCGCACCCACGGAGTCTGGAGCTGGTGACCACCGCTGCCAGGACGATGGAGCACCGCCTCTTCGAGGTCCGGCGCGATCGAGACGCTCGGTTGAGACGTCGCTACGGCGATCTCATGACGAGGAGCAAGGATCTGCTCGTCGACCGCGACGGCTTCGTACTCGCAGGCGCCGAGCCGGCGCACTCGAAGCCGCTTGACATCCCCGAGGGCGGTGGCGAGGTCGTTCTCGGCGACGGGTCGGTTGCCGTAGCGGCGTCACTCGGTCAGGGCGAGGCGTACCTCCTCCGCCGAGTCACAGCGCGCCACGCCAAGTCCGCCCCGGTCGAGGTGCTCGAGCGTGCTGAAAAGCACGTTCGCGAGCTCATCACCGAACAGGCCGCCTTGCGGCAGGTCGCGACGCTCGTCGCGCGCGAGTCCTCTCCTGATCAACTCTTTGCCGCCGTCGCCGAGCAGGTCGCCCGCGTCTTCGACGTCCCGCACGTCAGGCTGGTCCGCTACGAGCCGGAAGGTTCGGTCGTAGTCGCCGGCTTCAGCGAGGGCGTTCGCGAGCCGTTCCCGATCGGATCGCGCTGGCCGCTGGACAGCCCGGGTGTAATCGCAACCGTTCGGCAGACCGGTCGCCCCGCCCGCGTCGAGGACTATGCGCACATGACCGGGGAGATCGCTGCTGTCGTTCGTGGCGCGGGTATGCGCTCGACAGTCGCGAGCCCGATTATGGTCGAGAGACGTTTGTGGGGAGCGATGGTGGTTCTCTCACCGCGTCACGAGCCATTCCCTGAAGACACTGAGTCCCGGCTCACAGACTTCACCGAGCTCGTAGCGTCGGCGATCGCCAATGCCGAGTCGCGCGTCGCGCTCGGCCGTCTCGCCGAAGAGCAAGCGGCGCTGCGCCGAGTGGCGGTGCTCGTCGCGCAGCAGCCGTCCCCCAGCGAGGTTTTCACGGCCGTCACTCAGGCGGTCGGGCTGCTCCTCGATGCCGACCTTGCGGTATTGCATGTCTTCGCCGGCGACGGCAAAGCGACGGCGATCGCCAGCTGGAGCGGCGACGGCCCCATTCTGCCGATCGGGACACGGTTTCCACTGGATGGCGACAACCTCACCGCCCGCATCTTCGCGAGCGGCGCGCCGGCGCGACTGTACAGCGACGACGAGGCGTGGAAGCGTGCGGAAACGGACTCCGCACGGAGTTTGGGCATGCGCTCTGCCGTCGGGGCGCCGATCCTCGTCGAGGGGAAGCTCTGGGGCGCGTTGTTGGCCGCGACTCGCGGAGTCGAGCCATGGGCTGAAAACGCCGAGACCCGTATCGCAGCTTTCACGGAGCTGGCGGCGACCGCAATCGCCAACGCCGAGTCACGCGAGGCGCTTGCCGAGTTGGCCGACGAGCAGGCGGCGCCGCGGCGCGTCGCGACTCTGGTGGCACAAGGGACATCGCCTCAAGATCTCTTCGAGGCCGTCGCCGAGGAGATAGGCCGCCTGTTACCCGTCGGAAGCGCCACGATGGGTCGCTTCGAACCGGACGACAGCGTTACCACGGTGGCATCGTGGAGCACCGCCGAGGTTGCGTTTCCTACCGGCAAGCGGTGGCCGACCGAGGGCACGAACGTGGCATGGATGGTGCTCCAGAGGGGCCGGTCCGCTCGTATCGACGACTTCTCCGCTGCCACCGACCCGATCGGCGTCGCCGCGAGGGAGGCGGGCATGAAGTCGGCGGTTGGAAGCCCGATCGTCGTCGAAGGCCATCTCTGGGGCGTCATGACGGCTACCTCGACCGAAGGGCCGCTTCCGCCGGGCACCGAGGCGCGCCTCGCTTCGTTCACGGAACTCGTCGCGACGGCGATCGCGAACGCGGAAAGCTCGGCAGAGCTCGCCGCTTCGCGCAGAAGGATCGTCGCCGCCTCGGACGATGCGCGCCGGCGGATCGAGCGAAACCTACACGACGGCACGCAGCAACGCCTCGTCTCGCTCGGCCTAGCCGTGCGCGCGGCCGAAGCGAACCTCGCCCCGGAGCGGCAGGACGTGCAGGATCAATTGTCACGCGTGGCGATCGGGCTCGCGGACGCAGTCGAGGATCTGCAGGAGATCTCGCGTGGGATCCATCCGGCGATCCTCTCCAGGGGCGGTCTCGGCCCGGCGTTGCAGGCGCTCGCGCAGCGTTCCGCGATTCCTGTCGACCTCGACATCACAACGGACGTGCGGCTCGCGGAGCCGATCGAGGTGGCGGCCTACTTCGTCGCCTCAGAGGCTCTTGCCAACGCGGCCAAGCATTCGCAGGCGTCGCGCATCGACGTCTCGCTCGAGCAACGCGAGGGCAGCCTGGTGCTGTCGGTTGGCGACGAAGGCGTGGGCGGGGCCGATCCCGGCCGCGGCTCAGGTCTCGTCGGCCTCACCGACCGGGTCGAGGCCCTCGGCGGCTCGATCAGCGTCCACAGTCCGGAGGCGAACGGGACGCAGATCACCGCCGAGTTGCCGCTCGAGCTTGAGGCGCTGCAGCCGCCTGGCTAGCAGCCCGATATCCCCAAGGATTCCAGTTAGCGGGGATGCGGACGCGCATTCAATTGTGGATCCTTAGAGGGTGCCGGTGAGGTGCGTCATAGTCGACGACAACGCTCTCTTTCTCGAGGGCGCCGCCGACCTGCTCACACGTGAGGGGCTGGA
>DASWDJ010000034.1:0-2499 GCA_036395295.1 Gaiellaceae bacterium
GTGTCCATAAGAAATGATTATGCCTCGCTGCAGCGTTCTCGCTGAAGGAATGACCCGAAATAGGCGAGAGGGCCCGTGGAGGCCCTCTCGCCAAATGTGCTCGAGTGTCGGGCTAGGCCCTGGGGTGCAGCTCGCCGGCCATCTCGCTCGAGAACTCGAAATCGGTGCTCTCGCCGTACCCGGCGTCGAATGGAAGACCAAAGGCGTCCGAGCTACCCGATCCCTTCCCGATCTTGAATTCAGGTGCGAAGCCGAACATCGCGTTCTTGACCGTCGTCGGCGACCCGTCGGGCCCCGTGTACGGCTCAAAGGTGATGTCGGTCTTGCCCGCAACGCTGAACGAGTTCTCCGTCACGCTGACGGATGCCCGCTCCATCCCGACGTACTCGCCGATCAGCGGCTTGAACTCGCCGAACGGCCCGCCGACCTCACCCGAGACGATCTGCTCAACCGCCTGGGCCTGCTCGTCGGAGGCGCCCTCGTCGACGACGATCCCGACCTTCCAGTTCCCGGCGGTGAGGTTCGAGGGGAACCAGTTGTAGAGGGTGAAGCTGACGCCCCCGAGATCGACGTCGTCGAGGCTCCCCTCCTTGATGCCGAACGCGAGCGCACCGCGGCACTCGCCACCCTCCCCTGACGGCGGACCGTCGACGGGGCACGGGCAGATCGCCGCGCAATTACATGCTGCGACGTACGTGCCTGCGATTCGATAAGCCATACGACTCCTTTCTGGCTCGGACCGGAGCAGTCTACGGCGGTCGGCCGACTCCTAGGGTGTCATCCGCTCCATGGCGGGAGCCGATCCCGGCTAGGTCAGGCCGGGGACGCTGCCCGGCGCGGCCGCGACCCAGATCCCGAGCACGACGAAGGCGACTGCGAAGAGCCTGGTCAGCCGGGCGCCATGCGGGAATACCTTCTCCGCGAAGATCACGCCCGCGATCGCGCCCATCCAGAACAGGCTCATGACGCCGAGGCTGAAGAGGACGACCATCAGCCCCCAGCAGCAGCCGACGCAGTAGAGGCCGTGCTCCGCTCCCATGCGAAGCGCGCCGAATCGGCCTTCGTGCCAGCCATGGAAGAGGAAGTGAAGTGGCGTGCGGCAGTGGCGCAGGCAGATGTCCTTCACCGGCGTCAGCTGATAGAGGCCTGCGGCGGCAATCGCACCGCCGGCGACGTACGGGCCCGCCCGGTCCCAGTCGAGGATACCGCCGTCGATCGCGTCGATGAGACGGAAGACCCCATAGGCGCTGAGACCGTATGCCGTCCAGGCAGCGAGATAGCCGGCGACGAAGACCCAAGTCGGCACGAACGCCGCCCGCTGCTTGCTCGCCCGTTGCTCCGTGACCCGTGCGAACGCCAGCACCATCGGCGCTACGGACGGAAGCATCATCGAAGCCATCATCGTCACCCAGATGCCGAGGAACCAGCCGAGGCCGCCAAGATCCGTGCCGGGCCCGGCGTCCATTCCCCGCATGCGCTCGACCGTGATCAGCCAGGACACGAGCGCAGCGCCGAGAATGACGACGGCGATGCTGACCGGATTGAGCCGCAGTGGTGAGCGCTCAGCCGGTTGGTCAGGTGCTGGAGCGACGGTCATCGGCAACAATTAGACCCTCGTGGGCGTCACGATGCAAGGTGGCGAGAGCCTTGCCGAGCGCTACTCGCGGCTCGCTCGGGAAACGCCCGACCGGCGGCGGGTCGATCTCGAGCTTCGCGGGCTGGACGTCCTGCTTGCGACGTTCTTCGTCGTTGTCTCGCTGCCGCTCACGATCCCGATCGCCCTGGCGATCGTCCTCACCTCCGGCCGCCCGATCTTCTACCGCGGGGAGCGCGTGGGCCGCGGCGGGCGCGTCTTCACGATGACGAAGTTCCGGACGCTTCGGCCCGGAGCGGAATCCCGACTCGGGCATCACCTCGGTCTCGAGCTCGTCGAGCAGACGGAGGCCGAGGTGACCCGGGTGGGCCGCTGGCTGCGCGCGACGCAGCTCGACGAGGTCCCGCAGTTCTGGAACGTGCTCAAGGGTGACATGAGCCTCGTCGGGCCGCGGCCGATCCGCCCGCGCTTCTTCGAAGAGCTGGCCGCAGAGCTTCCGGCCTACTGGCAGCGTCTGGTCGTCCGGCCCGGCCTGACAGGCTTCGCGCAGGTGCGCCGCGGATACGAGACCTCGATGGTGGAGAAGCTCGCGCACGATCTCGAGTGGATCGCCGACCGCTCGGTACGACTCTACCTGCGAACGCTTGCGGCGACCGCCTGGCGTGTCCTCAGGCAGTCGCTCCACTTCTGACGTGGGGTCAGACCCCGATCAGTTTCGTTTCACCTATTGGGGCGATGGAGGGTGTAACAACTCTCGTCGGGGTCTGACCCCGGTCACTCCACGTCCAGGCGCGAATCCTCGAGGTCGAGGTCGCGCTCGACGCGCTGCATGACCTCGTCGCTGATCTTGCCCTGATTGCGGAGGGCGACCACGGCCGCCCGCTCCGCGTCGAGCAGCTGACGGC
>DASWDJ010000035.1:0-2102 GCA_036395295.1 Gaiellaceae bacterium
GACGGCCGCCTCGATCTCCTTCTTCTTCGCGATCGTCCTCGTGACGCTCGTCATCACCTACTTCGCCGCCCGCAAGACGAAGACCTCGTCCGAGTTCTACGCGGCCGGCCGCTCCGTCTCCGCGCTCCAGAACGGCTTCGCCCTCGCCGGCGACTACATGTCCGCCGCGTCGTTCCTCGGCATCTCGGGCATGGTCGCGATGAAGGGCTACGACGGGATGATCTACGCGACCGGCTGGCTCGTCGGCTGGCCCGCGCTCATGTTCCTCGTCGCCGAGCCGCTCCGGAACCTTGGCAAGTTCACGTTCGCCGACGTCGTGGCGTTCCGCCTGCGCCAGGGCCCGGTCCGCATCGCCGCCGCGGTCGGCGGCATCCTGACGGTGCTCTTCTACACGATCGCCCAGATGGTCGGCTCCGGCGCGCTCATCCAGCTCATGTTCGGCCTCAAGTACGAGTACGCCGAGATCATCGTCGGCGCGGTGATGCTCGCCTACGTGCTGTTCGGCGGCATGCTCGCGACGACCTGGGTCCAGATCATCAAGGCGGGCCTCCTCCTCATCGGCGTGACGTTCCTCACCGGCCTCACCCTCAGCAAGTTCGGCTGGAACCCGGCCGAGCTCTACGCGCAGGTGGTGGCGAAGCACGGCCAGATCGCGCTGCAGCCCGGCGGCATCGTCGCGAGCCCGCTCGAGGCGATCTCCCTCGGCCTCGCGCTCATGTTCGGGCTCCTCGGCCTGCCGCACATCCTCATGCGGTTCTACACGGTGCCGGACGCGAAGGCGGCCCGGAAGTCGGTGCTCTACGCCACCGGCCTCATCGGCTACTTCTACGTGATCATCCCGATCGTCGGCTTCGGCGCGTCGGTCCTCGTCGGCCGCGAGTTCATCACGAAGATGGACAAGGGCGGCAACATGGCCGCGCCGCTCCTCGCGGAGCTGCTCGGCGGCACGCCGTTCCTCGGCTTCATCGCCGCGGTCGCGTTCGCCACGATCCTCGCGGTGGTCGCGGGCCTCACGCTCGCGGGCGCCTCGGCCTACTCGCACGACATCTACGTTTCGGTGATCAAGCGCGGCCAGGCGACGGAGGAGGAGCAGGTCAAGGCGGCGAAGATCGCCACGGTGATCTTCGGCGTCCTCGCCGTCGGTCTCGGCATCCTCTTCAAGGGGCAGAACGTCGCGTTCATGGTCGGCCTCGCGTTCGCGATCGCCGCTTCCGCGAACTTCCCGGCGCTGCTCATGTCGATCATCTGGAAGCGGTTCACGACGCAGGGCGCGGTCTGGTCGATCCTCGTCGGCGCGCTGTCGTCCTGCACGATGATCCTCCTCTCGAAGACGGTCTGGGTGGACGTGTTCAAGTTCCAGACGGCGATCTTCCCGATGAAGAACCCCGCCATCTTCTCGATGACCGCCGCCTTCGTCGTCGGCATCGTCGTGTCGCTCCTGACGCCCGAGCAGGAGGCGCAGGAGAAGTTCGAGGACGAGAAGCTCCGGACCTACCTCGGCATCGGCGCCGAGTAGCCGACCGAGCAACACGCGAATTATCGAGGGCGGGCCCGCACGGGCCCGCCCTTTTCTTTCGGGGGACGCTCGCTCTGGGGCAGCCTCATCCGGCTGCCCCTGCGCTCGCCCCGAGGGAGCGAGGCGACCTTCTCGTGGGCCGGGCCGAGGTCCTCGGCGAGCCGCTGCGCCTCCGCGAAGGCGCGCTTCTCCGCGTCGCCCGCCGCGAGCGGCTCGAGCTTCGCGAGCGCCTCCTGCCCCTCGCGCCCGAGCGCGGCGGCAGCCCTCAGAACTTCTTGAAGCCCCCGTCGGCGTGGGCGCCGTTGGTCTTCTTCTGAGGGAGCTTCGTCATCGCCGGCCGCGCCAGCGCGGTCGCCCCCGCCTGCGGCAGCGCCCCCGCGGGCTTCGCGTGGAGCGCGTTGAAGCGCCCCTGCCCCATGCCGTGCTCGGCGACGAGGAAGAAGCCCATGAGCTGCTGGAGCCCCTCCGCCTGCGACGCCATCTCCTCCGCGGTGGACGAGAGCTCCTCCGCCGCCGACGCGTTCCGCTGCGTCACCTGATCGACCGTCCCCATCGCCTTCGAGACCTGCGTCACGCCCGCCGACTG
>DASWDJ010000036.1:0-2068 GCA_036395295.1 Gaiellaceae bacterium
AGCGATCGCTAGCGCATCGGCGCCCAAACCGATCGCATCTTCAAGATGAGTCCTCGGCGTCCGGAGGTAAAGGGAAGATCGGTGTCTGGTCGGACCGGTCGACGGCCGGGTCAATCGACGACACGTGACGAGATCGTCGCCGCGGCGCGTGAGAGTTTCGCCAAACGGGGCTACGACGGAACCTCGTTGCGCGCGGTCGCCACGAGTGCAGGCGTAGACCCGGCGCTTGTCCGCCGCTTCTTCGGCTCCAAGGAGGGCCTACTGGTCGCAGCGCTTACCGCGACACTCAGCCCGGGCGAGCGACTTGCCGAGGTGATGAGCCACGATCTCGACAGCCTCGGCGAGCAAATCATCGGCCACGTCCTCAGCGTCTGGGAGAAGCCGGCAAGCCGTGATGTCCTAATCGGGATGATCCGCTCCGCCTGCACGAATGCGCGTGCAGCGAGGCTGCTGCGAGATTTCTTCGCTGGTCAGGTCCTCGCGCGTCTGGCGAGCGCGCTCGACGATGACGAGGCGCTGCTTCGTGCCAGCCTGGTCGGATCACAAATCGTTGGGCTCGCGTTCTACCGCTACGTCCTCAAGGTAGAGCCCCTCGCCTCAGCCTCCGCCGAGACATTGCGCGCCATCTTCGGCCCCATCCTTCAACGATCCCTGACCGGGCCGCTCGATCTGCCGAAACGCAAAAAGTCGCGCTAGGTCCGAGACGCGCGAACTTTCTCCTGCGGCCGACAGGCGCGGTGACGGGTCGGCGCATCGCGCAACCTGGCTAGGCGAGGACGACCGGCACCGGGCTGTGGTCGAGCACTTTGCGCGCGACGCCGCCGGTGACGAGCGCACCAAGCCCTGTCCGGCTCGGCCGGCCGACGACCACTGCGGCAGCCGATTCCGTGCTCGCGATCCTGACGATCGCGTCCGCAACTCCGTCCGCGGCTTCTGTCGTCAGCGGTCTCGCCTCCAGGCCCGCCTCTCGGGCGAGACGAGTACCTTCTTCCGCGACGGCTCTCGCCTCGCGCCGCGCGGCAACGCGCACCTCCTCAATCAGCTCTTCTCGCACGATCTCGACGGACGTTGTGCGTACCCGCCCTGCGGCTACATCCGACGAGACGTAGAGAACGATCGCGGGCCGGCCCGGAAAGAGTGTGCCCGCAGAGTTGACCGCACGTTCCGCATCGGCTGATCCGTCGTAGCAGACCAGGATCGGCGAGCGCGAGTCCGGCATCGTTACCGGCCGGCTCGGCGGGTTTGGGCTCGTCTCTTGCCGCAAGCAGGGCAGCAAGGGTCGGTGTGGGTCGCCCCGCGCGGGCCGAGATACTCGATCACGAACCCGGTTGGCTGCCGACAGCCGACGCAGGGTCGCTTGCGGCCATCGTCCCGGAACCTCACAACGAAGTCCGCACCATCGTCAGCGAAGAGCACGCCTGTCCGGTCGGACACCGATGACCTCGGCTAGAGCGGCTGCGGGGTCGTTCGCTGCTCGAGCCTCTCCTTCAGCTGTTGCAGGTTTCTCGGTAGCTGCTTTCGCGCCTGGCGGATGACGAGCGGGACGAGCAGCTTGCCGATCCCGTGCCCTTCGAAGTCGAGGGCGATCGTGACGCGCGATCGCGTGCCGTCGTCGAGCGGCTCGATCGTGCCTTTGGCGGCTGCGACGAGCGGGCCGCCGACACCGCGGCCCGCCCAGCTCCTGGGCGGGTTGAGTTCCGTGATCTCCTCCGTCCGTGCCAGCTTCCGGGGGCCGGCCTGCCGGGTGACGATGGCTTTGGAGCCGACGGCGAGCGGCGCGTCGCTCTCCGGGCGGGCCGATGAAACGCCGCCTTGCCATTCGGGGAAGTGCGAAAAGTCGGTGGCGTAGGAGAAGACCTCCTCGGGTCGGCGGGATATTTCGATGCTTTCCACGATTGCGGCCATCTCGCCTCCTTTCTTATGCGGTGCGGCGCCTGAGGGTGGTGGCGCCGAGTAGCAGGGCGAGGGTGATCGTGCCGGCGACGATGACGATGTCGAGCCAGAGCCAGGTGCCGGTGTTGTCGGCGGTGACCTTGGCCAACGCGTCGTAGGCGTAGGTAACGGGAAG
>DASWDJ010000037.1:0-1509 GCA_036395295.1 Gaiellaceae bacterium
ATGACCTCGTCGACGCCCTCTTCGGAGAAGACGAGGCGCTCGGCGGTGACGATGTCGACGGTTAGGGGCATCGCGATTCCCACACGTCGTTCTGAGGCACGAAGAATCTGTCGTTGGAAGGCATACCAATATTACAGAACGATTCGCGACCCAGCAGGTTGCGGTGAGTCGCGTTACCCCCTCGCGGCCACAGCGGGGCGGTGCGACAGACCCTTCGTTCCTCAGGGTGACATTGTCCGGTCACGCGGCTTGTTTCTCCATTCGCTCCGCCTCCTCGGCCGCTTCCTCGATCGCTCCTATCATGTAGAACGCCTGCTCCGGGAGGTGGTCCCATTTGCCGTCCAGGATCTCGCGGAAGCCGCGCACGGTCTCCTTCACCGGCACGTAGCGGCCTGGCTTGCCGGTGAACACCTCGGCGACGAACATCGGCTGCGTCAGGAAACGCTGGATGCGACGCGCCCGGGCGACGGCGAGCTTGTCCTCTTCGGAGAGCTCCTCCGTTCCGAGGATGGCGATGATGTCCTGGAGGTCCTTATAGCGCTGGAGGACAGCCTGCACGCCGCGCGCCGTATTGTAGTGGTCCTCGCCGACGATCCGCGGGTCGAGTATGCGCGAGAACGACGTTAGCGGGTCGACGGCCGGGTAGAGGGCCTGCTCGACGAGGGCGCGCTCGAGCGCGATGACGGCATCGAGATGCCCGAACGTCGTCACGATTCCCGGATCGGTGTAGTCGTCGGCGGGCACGTAGATCGCCTGGAACGAGGTGATGGAGCCGCGCTTGGTCGAGGTGATCCGCTCCTCGAGCGCGCCCATGTCGGTCGCCAGCGTGGGCTGGTAGCCGACGGCGGAGGGCATGCGCCCGAGCAGAGCCGACACCTCCATGTTCGCGAGGATATAGCGGTAGACGTTGTCGATGAAGAGGAGGACGTCCTGTCCCTCCACATCGCGGAAATACTCTGCCATCGTTACACCCGTCAGGCCAATGCGCGCACGTACGCCCGGCGGCTCGTTCATCTGGCCGAATACGAGCGCGGTCTTTTCGAGGACGCCGGACTCCTTCATCTCGACCCAGAGGTCGTTCCCCTCGCGGGAGCGCTCGCCCACGCCCGCGAAGACCGAGAAGCCTCCGTGCTCTCTGGCGATGTTGCGGATCAACTCCTGGATGATCACGGTCTTGCCGACGCCGGCGCCGCCGTAGGCGCCGACTTTGCCGCCCTTCGTGAAGGGAGAGACGAGGTCGAGTACCTTGATGCCGGTCTCGAGCACCTGTGGCGTGGTCTCGCGCTCCTCGAACGTGGGCGCCGGGCGGTGGATCGGCCAGTGCTCGTCCGCCTTCACGTCGCCCAAACCGTCCAACGGCTCGCCGAGCACGTTGAACAGCCGCCCGAGAGACGTCCGCCCGACCGGCACCGAGATCGGGTCGCCGGTATCGACTGCTGGGGCGCCGCGGCGCAGGCCGTCCGTGGTGTCCATCGTCAGCGCCCGCACCCAGTTGTTGCCCAGGTGCTG
>DASWDJ010000038.1:0-1566 GCA_036395295.1 Gaiellaceae bacterium
GAGCGCGGCCGCGATCCGCTCGGCGACCACCGGGCCGTCGCGTTCTTCACGGAGCAGCTTGGCTAGGGCCTCGCGCGTCTCGTCGCCGGCCGCTTCGCCGACCATCTCGCGGAGCGGCCAGAGCGTGATGCCCTGCCCGTACGAGAGGCAGCGTCCGATCAGCGCCGTCGCCCGATCAGCGACCTCCCGCAATAGCTCGCCCGCCAGCCTCGACTTTCCGATCCCCGGCGGTCCCGCCAAAACGAGCAGTGTGGGCTTCGGTCCCGCGACCGCTCGGTCGAAGGCGGCCAAGAGCTCGGCGAGCTCATCGTGCCTTCCGATGAGCGGCGCTTCGAGCCGCCGTGCAAACGGCGGCGCGCCGGGAAGCAGCGCCTGCAAGCGGAAGTGGGGAGCGCCCGCGAGCGGCTCGACATCGACGGCGTTCGCGACGAGCTTGCGCGTGGCGTCGTCGAGAACGATCTCACTCGGCTGTGCGCCGTTTGCGAGACGAACGGCGGAGCCCGCAACGGCTCCGACCGGCATCGAGGGACCGGAGGCGACCACCTCACCCGTGGCGACCCCGATCCGCGGCTGGAGCTCGTAGCGCTCCGCCAGTTCCTCGCGAACGTCGACCGCGGCCCGAATCGCGCGGAGTGCGTCGTCTTCGTGCAAAGAGGGAAGCCCGAACGTCGCGGTAATAGCGTCGTCGGCCTGCGCAGTCACCGCGCCTTCGTGGCGGCCGACCACGTCGAGTACCTGCTCGAGAGGTTCTTGGAGCCGCGAGGCGAACGCCTCTGGATCCGGCACCTCGGCGCCCCCAGAGTCGAGATCGACGTGCACGAGCGTCACTGTCTTGCGCACCGAGGGCTGCGATGCGATGAATTGCGGTGAGAGCGAGGGCAGGCCCAGCGATCCGTCCTGGCGCAGGAGCGCGCCCTCGAGCGCGCGCAACTCCGGGCTAGGCTCGAGCCCGAGTTCCTCGACGAGCAGGCGCCGAGCTTCGCGGTAAGCGTCGAGTGCGTCCGACTGCCGCCCGGCGCGGTATAGCGCGAGCATGAGCTGGGCGCGAAAACGCTCCCGGAGCGGGTGTTCGGCAATGAGAGCCTCGAGCTCGCCGACGAGTTCCATGTTGCCGCCCAGAGCGAGATCGGCCTCGATCCGCCCCTCGAGCGCTGCGACCCTCAGGTCCTCGAGACGGGCAATTTCCGCTTGGGCGAACGGCTCGAACGTGAAATCGGCGAGTGCCGGTCCGCGCCAGAGGTCCAGGCCTTCGTGGAGGAAGGCGGCTGCGCTGGCGGCGTCACCGACTGCGATCGCCGCTCTGCCCTCGTCGAGCAACCGCTCGAAGCGCCGCGTGTCGAGCTGGTCCGGCCCAAGTTCGAGCACATAACCCGCGGGGAGTGTGCGGAGGAGATCGAGTCCGAGGACCTTGCGGATCTGCGAGACGTGGACACGCACCGTCTGAAGCGCGGTCGCAGGCGGTCGCTCGCCCCAAAGCTCCTCGATCAGGCGATCGCTCGAGACCACGCGGTTCAGGTGCAGCAGCAGGATCGCGAGCACAGCCCGCTTCCTCCGGCCACCAAGGGA
>DASWDJ010000039.1:0-16954 GCA_036395295.1 Gaiellaceae bacterium
GGCGACCTGGACGAGCCTCGACGGCTCGCTCGGCGACCTGCCGCTCACGGACGTCGTTCGCGACGTCAAATCGGACACCATCTACGTCTCGTCCGACTTCGGAGTCCTCAAGCACACGGCGGGCTCGTCCACGTGGACGACTGCCGGCACGGGGATGCCGAACGTCGAGGTCGCGGGGCTCACGCTCGTGCAGAGCACAGGCCATAGCCACCACAGGCGCGGCAAGCTCTACGCCGCCACACACGGGCTCGGAGCCTGGTTGCTCGAGTTGAACTAGCCCTATGACTAGCTCCATCCGGCAGGAGGGGCCGTCATGCGACGGCCCCTCCTCCCCCTATTCTTCGGCCGTGCCCATCAACGGTGACGCCGAGCGTCTTCGGCGACTTCAGCTTGTTACCGACGCCGCGCTCGCGCATCTCGAGCTCGATGAGCTGCTCGGCGAACTGCTGGCGCGAATCCGCGAAGCCCTCGCGGCGGATACAGCAGCGATCCTCCTCCATGACGACGACCGGAACGAGCTCGTCGCCCGGGCCGCAGTCGGCCTCGAGGAGGAAGTCGAGCGGAGTGTCCGGATCCCGATTGACGGTGGGTTCGCCGGGCGCGTGGCTGGAGAGCGTCGGCCGATCATCGTCGAGGACGTCGACCGCGCGGAGATCCTCAATCCGATCCTGCGCGAGAAGGGCGTCAAAAGCCTGCTCGGCGTCCCGCTCGTCGTCGAAGGGCAGCTCCTCGGCGTCCTCCACGTCGGCACGCTCAGCCCGCGGGCCTTCTCGTCCGAAGACGTCGAGCTCCTCCAGCTCGTCGCAGACCGAGCCGCGATCGCGATCGCGCACGCTCGCCTGTTCGCGACGGAGCGACAGGCCCGGGCTCGGCTCGAGCAGCTTCAAATCGTGACCGACGCTGCCCTCAGCCACCTCGAGCTCGAGGAGCTGCTGCGGGAGCTCCTCTCGCGGATCCACGACATCCTCGCAGCCGACACGGTCGCGATCCTCATGCGCGAGGAGGAGACCGAGGAGCTCGTCGCCCGAGCCGCGGTCGGCCTCGAGGAAGTGGTCGAGCGCGGCGTGCGGATTCCGATCGGGCGCGGGTTCGCCGGCCGGGTTGCCGCCATGCGGCAGCCGATCGTGCTCGAACACGTCGATCATGTGAACGTTCTGAACCCGGTCCTGCGGGAGAAGGGGATCAAGAGCCTGCTCGGCGTCCCGCTCATAGTTGGAGACAACGTGCTCGGAGTGCTGCACGTCGGCACGCTCGAGCCTCGCGTCTTCACCGAGGACGACGTCGAGCTCCTGCAGCTCGTCGCGGCCCGGGCAGCGCTCGCGATCGAGAAGGCGCGGGTGCACGACGAGCTCGTCCGGCTCGACCAGCTGAAGCTGAACTTCGTCGCGGTCGCCTCGCACGAGCTTCGGACGCCGGCGACGTCGGTCTACGGGATCACCGCGACGTTGCGCGACCGGGGCGATTCGCTCTCGGCGGAGGAACGGCAGCGGCTCGAGGACGCACTCTGGGAGCAGTCGAAGCGGCTCCGGCGCCTGATCGAGCAGCTTCTCGATCTCAGCAGGCTCGATGCGAAGTCGATTCCGATCCAGCCTCAGACCGTCTCGCTGGGCGAGGTGCTCGACGAGGTCGTTGCGGCCGCCGGCGCCGAGGAGAAGGCGGACATCCGCATCGACGTCGACGAGGAGGTCGAGGTCGTCGCCGACCGCCTGGCGCTCGAGCGCATCCTCTTGAACCTCGTCGTCAATGCCCTGCGCCATGGGAAGCCTCCCGTCGTCCTGAGCGTGCTCCAGCGCGACACCTATCTGCGCGTACGCGTCGAGGACTCTGGCGACGGAGTGCCGGCCGACGTCGTGCCCCGCCTCTTCGAGCGGTTCGAGCGCGGGGGTCCGGGAGAAGGGAGCGGCCTCGGGCTCGCGATCGCCCAGACCTACGCGAGGGCCCACGGCGGCGATCTTCTGTACGACCCGACCGCAAACAGCGGCGCCCGCTTCGAGCTCATCCTCCCGCGCGGCTAGCCGTAGCGGTCGATGAAGGCGAGGACGCGGCTCCAGGCATCCGCCGAGTCGCCGGCGAACTCCTCGTGCCGGCGGTCGAAGAAGCTGTGCGGCGCGCCCGGGTAGGTGACGATCTCGTGCTCGACGCCGGCCGCGGTCAGCGCCCGCTCGAACTCGGCGTTGTCTGCGGCGGTGATGTTCCGGTCGTCGCCGGCCTGGAGGGCGAGGATCGGCGCATTCATCTCCCCGGCGCGCTGGATCGGACCAGGATGCTCGCGCTGACCCGGGGCGCCGTAGAAGCCGACCGCTCCCGCGAGGCCGTGCCCTCCTGCCGCCGAAAGCCATGAGTTGCGGCCGCCGAAACAGAAGCCGACGGTGAAGACCGAGGTGGCGCCAGACTCGCGGAGCCACTCGACGGCGGCCCCCACGTCGGCTTGGATGCTCTCCGGCGTCGTCTGCGCGACGTGCTCCGTGTACTCGAAATCCTCGCCGCGCTTGCCGACTCCCGCCGTGCGGCCGAAGGAGTCGATCGCGACCGCGGCGATCCCGCGCTCGGCGAACCGGAGCGCGAGCTCCTCGTAGAAGCGGTAGAGCCCACGGACATCGGGGAGGACGACGACGCCCTTGCCGCTCGGTTCCTCGGGCAGCGCGGCGAAGGCGGCAAAGCGTGTGCCGTCGGAGCTCTCCAGCACGAGATCGCGGTGCTCCACTGAGCCGCCCTCGATCGCCGGAATGGGCGGCAACGAGTCGAGCTCGAAGCACATGCAGCGACCTTAACCGGATCAGCGATCGGCGCTGAAAACCTCGACCAGTCTGCGACCCGGTCCTCAGCGCCGCTGAGGCGAATCTCCGGCGAGGGCAGCCGCCGCTTTCCGGCCGAATGCGTGACGAACTCGGCCCAGGCCTGTGGCGTCGTACTCACGACGACGTCCGCTCGTCGCCCGTCGGCATCGAGCAACCACCTCGTCGGGCGCGAGCGGGTGCCGCTCGTAATGCGCCGCCACGACGAGTACGAGAACGCAGCGCCGGGGGATCGGCCGCGTCTATGACTCGGCGCGTGCCCAGAGTGTGAGCAGCGAGCGCGAAAGGCGCTCGGGCTCGATCCGGTGTGGCGGATCGAAGTGGTGGCGCTCCGGGAACGTCTCGACGCTGAAGTCGGAGAAGATCGTGGCCAGTCGCTCCGCCATTCGGCTGAAGTAGTCAGGGTTGCTGCGACCGCCGAGCGCGAAGTAGACCGGTCTATCGAACGCCCGCAGCGCTTCGAGGTCGAGGTCGCCGTGATCGAACGCGTGAATGAACGCGCGCAGACCCGCGGGCCGCTTCGCCATCCACGCTGGGGGCGGTCCCTCGGGAGGCGGCGGTGGTTCGACCCCAGGGGCCAGCTGCAGCCGGACGAACCCCGCCATGAACTGGTCGGGCGGTAGCGGCTCGAGCGCTCGGAAGCGCTGAAACAGCTCCTCCTCCGGCGGAGTTCGCTCGTTGCCCGCCCAGGCCGGTTCCAGGAGCGCCAAGCTCAGAAGTCGCTCGCCGTGCAGGGCGGTGAAGGCCAACGAGGAGGCGCCGCCGCCCGAGTAGCCGACCAGATGGAAACGATCGAAGCCGTGAGCGTCGGCCTCGCGGAGAATCCCCTGCGCCTCGGTACCGAGGCTGAAGTCAGGCGGCGGCCGATCGCCGGAATACACCTCGAGATCCTTCGCGACCGCATCAACGCGGTCGCCCAGGGTCGCCAGCAACGCCGCGTAGGCCTGCTCGGCCGGCACTACCCCACCGGGCAACAGTATGACGCGATGGCCATTCGCCACGCGCCCGATCCTATGCGCGCTTGGAGACACGGGACGCCGCATACAAGCTGGCGCCGATATCGTCGACGAGTGGGACCGGACAAAGACGCCGAGAGTGGCTCACGACCTACCGGCGGCCTTACCGAGGTCGAGCGTGTCGGCGAGACCATCCGTCGCACCGCGGGTCCCTGGACACCTGCCGTGCGCGCCTTGCTTGCTCACCTGGAGCGGGTTGGATTCGAGGGAGCGCCGCGTCCGCTCGGGATCGACAATGAGGGCCGCGAAGTACTCAGCTTCGTGACCGGAGGTGGTCCGTCTCACGCCGACGACGAGCTCGCACGTGTCGCGCGGCTCATACGCTCGTTACACGATTCCACTGAGTCGTTCGAGGCGCTGCCTGATGCCGAATGGCAGTTCATGGTCGGCGCGCCCCGACGAGGCGACGTCGTCTGCCACAACGATCTTTCTCCTGACAACACGATCTATGGCCCCGAACACACGCCCCGCGCATTCATCGATTGGGACCTCGCTGCGCCGGCACCCCGCATCTGGGATGTAGCGTGGGCGGTCTACCGATTCGTCCCCCTCTACGACGATGCAACCTGCGAGCGACTCGGCCATCCGATTCGCTCACGCTCCGCACGGCTGAGAATCTTCTGCGATGCCTATGAGCTCGATGCCCAAGAAGCGCTGCTTCCGACGGTGTGTCAGCGCATTCGCGCCCTCTACGACACGGCGCAGTCGTGGGGTGAAGCAGGACGGCCGGGTTGGCGCGAGGTCTGGCACGACACGCGCGGCGAGCAATGGCTACGCGGACTGCGCTACGTCGAGGCGGAGCGTGGCGAGTGGGAGCGGGAACTCGTCGGCGGCTAGGACTACTTCGATGCTCGTGGTGCTCAGCGGACTTCCCGGCTCCGGAAAGACAACGATCGGAAGAGCCGTCGCCGAGATGCTGGCAGCCGCCTACGTCCGGATCGATGCGCTTGAAGCAGCGATGTGGCGGGCAGGCATCGCCCGCGAGCAACCCACCGGTTTAGCCGCCTACGTGGTCGCCGAAGCCGTCGCTGAAGGGTGCCTGCATGCTGGCTCGAGCGTCGTCGTGGATGCCGTCAACGCGGTCGAGGCTGCCCGGCAAACCTGGCGCAACCTCGCAGCGCGGACGCACAATCCGCTCCGAATCATCGAGGTCATCTGTTCCGATGCAGCCGAACACCGCCGCCGCGTCGAGGCACGAAGCGTCGACCTGGAAGGCCATTACGTCCCAACCTGGGCAGACGTTGTCGGGCGCGAGTACGAACCCTGGCAGGAGTCGCGCCTCGTCGTCGACACGAGCCAATCTCCAGCCGAATGCCGTCTCCAGATCGAGGAGTACCTCAAGGAGGAATCGCCCTGACCGAGGTCAGGCGGGTGGGCGCACGACGGAGAAGCTGGCGCAGGCGAAGTCGCCGTTCCGTCCCAGCTCGTCCAGACTGAGCTCGATCCGCCGCGGCAGCAGAGGCGCACCCCCGCCCAGGGTGACCGGTGCGATCGAGACGATGACCTCGTCCAGCAGGCCCAGGTCGGCGAACTGACCGGCCAGGTCTCCCCCGCCGACGATCCAGACATTCCGGTCGCCGGCGGCGCCGACCATCTCGTTGTGCACGGTTGCGATGTCCGCGCTGGTGAACTCGATTCGCGAGTCGGGGACGACCGGCAGCTGCCGGTGCGTGAAGACCCAGCACGGGATCTCGTACGGCCACTTCCACTCCGCCGGATCCTTGTCCGCGAACTCGTGGTCGAGGATCCATTCGTAGGTCGTCGAGCCCATCGCCATGGCACCGACGCCGGCGATGAACTCGCCGTAATTCAACGGCCCGTCCTCCTCGCGCTTCCGCGTAAACAGCCAGTCCAGCGAGTTGTCGGGGTCGGCGATGAAGCCGTCGAGGCTCGTCGCCGTGTAGTACTGAGTGAGGCTCACGCTGCAGCAGCGTAGAGGTCTGGCCGGGTGGGCGAGCGTTCGGGAACCGCCTCAGACCGGCGGCAATAGACTCGCTCGATGCTGTTTGAGCCGGAAGCGCACGAGGCACCCTCGAATGAACCGTGGAGTGCCGAAAGGGTGCGAACGGCGATCGCCTCGATCGTTGCCGACGCGGAGAGTGCATTCGACGACGGGTGGCCGACGCATCCACAGGACGCCGACAACGAGGACGACGCGCGCACGCGGTTCCGGACGGTGTATCTCGGCGGTGCGGGGGTCGTGGCTGCGCTCCACCGCCTCGCGGGGCGTGGCTTGGTCGAATTACGACGGGACTATGTTCCGTATCTGGAGCGTTCGCTCGAAGCCCAGCCAGATTTTCCTCACCAGGGCGCCGAGAGCAGCCTGTGGATGGGCGAGACGGGAATCCGGCTGGTGTTACAACGGCTCGCGCCTTCGCAGGCGAATCTCGAGCGGCTGTCCGAGCTGATCGCGGCGAACGAGCGCGACGAGCGTTGCGAAGTAATGTGGGGCAGTCCCGGCACGATTCTCGCCGGTCGCGAACTCGGGCTCGACGTGACGGCGAGCGTCGAGTGGTTGCAGGGCCGACGGGACGCGGACGGCCTGTGGACGCAGCAACTGGCGGGGCAGAGCGGGCGCTATCTCGGTCCGGCACACGGGTTCGCAGGGTGTGTGCTTGCGCTCGGCGATGGCGCCGGCGTCTCGGAGACGCTCCGGCGCTTTGCCGTCGAGGAGGGTGGGCTCGTCAACTGGCCGCCGGTCACGGGGATGCGACTCGACGAAAACGGCGACGGTCAAATCCGCACGCAATGGTGCCACGGCGCGCCAGGGATCGTCGCGACGCTCACTCACATCCTTGACGAGGAGCTCGCGGTCGCAGGCGGCGAGTTGGCGTGGCGTGCTGGGCCCCTGCGAAAGGGCGCAAACCTCTGCCACGGCACAGCGGGGAACGGATACGCATTCCTGGCGCTGCTCGAGCACACGGGAGACGAACGGTGGCTCATGCGAGCGCGCGCGTTCGCGATGCACGCTGCAGGTCAAGTCGAGCACAGCCGCTCGGACTACGGGCACGGCCGCTACACGCTCTGGACGGGCGACCTCGGCACTGCCCTCTACCTCGCCGACTGCACCGATGGTCGAGGGGGAGCTACCCCTCCCATAGGACGATCATCCGTCGAGGTTGTCTTTTCCCTCGTCCGCCGTTCGTCTTAGAGGCGACCAAGCTCCACGAAAGGAGGAAGCGATGAAGTACATGCTGCTGATCCAATTCGGCGACGCCCCGACGCCGTACTCGCCGGACAAATGGGAGCGCCTGTCTGAGGACGAGCAGAAGGCGATCTATGGGGCCTACCAGGAGATCAACGAGACTCCTGGCGTCACCCCGTCTGGCGTCCAGCTGCAGCCCGCCGAGGCGGCCACCACGGTGCGGGTTCGGGACGGCGAGACACTGATCACCGATGGGCCGTTCGTCACCATCAAGGAGGCGCTCGCTGGCTGGCTCGTGTTCGAGGCCGACGACATCGACGCCGCGATCGAGCTCGCGTCGCGCATTCCGGCGGCGCGCATGGGCGGTGCGGTGGAGGTGCGTCCGGTCGTGGAGCAATAGCGATCCTCGAGCAGGTTTTCCGCGACGAGTGGGGCCGCGTCCTCGCCGGCCTGATCGGCTTCCTCGGCGACTTCGACCTCGCCGAGGAAGCCGCCCAGGAAGCGTTTGCGGTCGCCGCCGAGCGCTGGCCTCGCGACGGGATGCCCGCCAATCCGCGCGCCTGGCTGATGACGACGGCGCGCAACCTCGCGATCGACCGCATCCGCCGCGATCGCACGCTCACGGCCAAGACCCGCTTGCTCGACGTGCCGCAAACGATGGAGGACGAAGTGGACGAGACGACGATTCCTGACGAGCGGCTCGAGCTCGTCTTCACCTGCTGCCATCCGGCACTCGCGCTCGACGCCCAGGTCGCGCTCACGCTGCGGACGCTCGGCGGTCTGAGGACGGAGGAAATCGCCCGCGCCTTCCTCGTCCCCGAGGCGACCATGGCCAAGCGGCTCGTCCGCGCGAAGGGCAAGATCAAGGCGGCCGGGATCCCCTTTCGAGTGCCGCCGGCTCATCTGCTCCCCGACCGCCTCGCCGCCGTGCTTGCGGTCGTCTACCTGATCTTCAACGAGGGCTACGGCGGCCGGGGAGAGCTCGCGGCCGAGGCGATCCGGCTCGGGCGCACGCTAGCCGAGCTGATGCCCGACGAGCCTGAGGTGCACGGACTGCTGGCGCTGATGCTGATGAACGACGCCCGGCGCGACGCACGATTCGCTGACGGCACGGTCGTCCTCCTCCGCGACCAGGATCGATCGCTCTGGGACTTCGACCAGATCGAGGAGGGGCGCGCCACGCTCGAGCGCGCGCTGGCGCTCGGCGGCCGCGACCCCTACGTGCTGCAGGCGGCGATCGCGGCCCTGCACCTAGACGAGCCCCAGGACTGGCCGCAGATCGCCGCTCTGTACGGCGAGCTCGCCCGCCTCACGGGCTCGCCCGTCGTCGAGCTCAACCGGGCTGCCGCGATCGCCGAAGCAGGCGAGGTCGAGGCCGCGCTCGCCCTCATCGAGCGCCTCGAGCTCGACCAATACCATTACCTGCACGCGACGCGCGCGGACCTGCTGCGCCGGCTGGATCGCGTCGAAGATGCCCGTGCGGCCTACGAGCGCGCCCTCGAGCTCGTTCACTCGGACGCCGAGCGGCGCTTTCTCGAGCGACGGCTCGCGGAGCTCGACGCGTGACCCGCTCTGGAGGACCGTCGGACACGGCGGTTGGTGGATCTCGGTCGAATCTCGAGCGGCCTGTTAGCTGCTCCTGAAGCCCTTATCCGGCCCTCCGAAGACCTCGGAGCTCGTACGCCGTGACGGGCCGAGCGAAGCCCCTCAGCTCGAGCTCGCCGAAGAGAGCCGCATCGACCGCTTCCTCGACGGCTCCGAAGACGCGTTGGCCGATCAGGATCTGACCCCCCGCGGCGCGCGTGCTAAGCCGGGAGGCGAGGTTCGTCACCGGCCCGAGCGCGCCGTAGTCATAGCGGCCTTCGAAGCCGATCCGGCCAAGCGTCGCGTAACCCGCCTCGATTCCGATTCCGAGATCGAGCTGTATCCCACGCTTCCGCCACACCTGCGCCAGGTCCGCGAACCGCTCCTGGGCGGCAAGCGCAAGCCGAATCGCCTGGAGCTCGTGATCTTCGACGGCGAGCGGGTCGTTGAAGAACACCATCACGCCGTCGCCCGCAAAGTGCTCGAGCGTCCCGTCGTAGGCGGGGATCAGCTCGCCGAGCGTCTCGTGGTACATGCGTAGCACTTCGAACAGCTCTTCCGGCGCAGCGGTCTCGGCGAACGCCGTGAAGCCCCGGAGGTCGCAAAAGAGGCAGGAGATGTACGCACGGTGGCCGGCGAGCAGCTGCTCGCCCTGCTTCGAGGAGATGAGCTCGGCGACCTGCGACAAAGCGGGACATCTCCGTCCGCTGCCGCTCGACGGCGTCAATCAGCTGCGTGTTCGCGATCGCGATCGCCGCCTGGTCGGCGAATGTCTTGACGAGCTCCACCTGCTCGTCGGCGAACGGTCCGGGGACATTGCGGCCGACCGCGATGGCCCCGATCAGCTCGTCGTCGAGAACAATCGGAACGCCGAGCAACGCGCGATATCCGACCATGCGCTGTGCCTCGAATGAGTAATCGGGGTCCACCAAGACGTCAGGGATCTGCACCGACTCACCGGCAAGCGCTACCCGGCCGACGACGGTCGTCCGGTCACGGGCGTGCGGATGTTCCTCTGCGTATTCGTAGGCCGCTTGCAGGTCGCCGCTCTCTGAGAAGATCCGAAAGAGATCGCCTTCCGCCAGGTAAAGCTGGGCGTGCTCGCCGTGACAGAGCCTTTTCGCGGCGCCAACGATCTCGTCCAGCACCGGCTGCAGTCCTTCGGAACTCGCGACTGCGCGAAGAACGTCGCTGATCGCCCGCTGCTGCTCGCGCAGGTTCTCGTTATCCCGAACAAGCTCGTCAACGTCTCGCATCACGCGCTCGCCCACGGCGCGGACTTTACGACCTGCTGCCCGACCCCGTCGACGCGCGGCTTCCCCGGCGAGCAAAACAAAAGTCGTGTCGCTACGTCGGCGATGCGTAGGCGAGCGCCAACGTCGCTCGCAGAAGAAAACGCGCAAACCGAACTGCTCGGCCGCCGACGCCGCACGGCCGCACGACGATACGTCGAGGAGACTCCGGGGCGCCTTATCTCAATCCCGAAACGACAAAAGATCCGCCGAAGCGGGCCTTTCGAGCAGCGGGGTGGGATTTGGACACATTTCGCCGACCGGCTCCCATACCGCCTCGTCGAGGTCCGGCCGCTGGCGAGCGCGCGGGATTTGGTCACACGCGCGGCGGGTCGACCGCGGCCTCGGTGACATGGTAGTAGCCGACCCCCGCTCGGGCGCTCACCTGCACCACTCCTTCGACATCCGGCGCGGCAACCATCCAGACGTATGTCTCCTCGTCGACGAGCGCGAAGGATCCCCGCCATTGGAGCGAGATCCCTTCTCGCCGCAGCCCTGTGACGGCCGCTCGAAGGCGCGACGACAACGCCGTTGCGGCCGCTTCGTCGAGCTTCGGGCGTAGCTCTCGACGAAGAACGCTCGCTCGCCTTCCGCTGCCATTCGAGCGAACGTACGGCGAGCGGGGACGCGGCGCGTCGGGGGAAACCCGACAAGTTGTTACTCGTCGGCGATCGAGAGCGTCCCCTCCGCGACGCGGCGGGCCAGCTCGGTGCGCGAGCGCATGCCGACCTTGCGGTAGATCCGGGTTAGATGCGCCTCGACGGTCGCCACCGTCGTGAAGAGCTGCGCGGCCACCTCGCGGTTGGTCCGCCCTGCCGCCACGAGCGCCGCGACGCGCCGCTCAGCGCTCGTCAGCTCGCGGTCGCGCCGCGGCCGCGGGCTCGCCCGTCGCAGCTCCTTCTCGGCGCGCTCGACCCAGAGCTGCGCTCCGAGCTCGACGAAGACGGCCTTCGCGGCCTCGAGCTTCTCCGCCGCGCGGCGTCGCTCGCCCAGTCGGCGCAGCGCGTCGCCGGCGATCAACAGCGCGCGAGCCCGGTCAAGCGGGAAGCCCGAGGTCTGGAACTCGCCGGCTGACTCGTCGGCTACGCCGAGCGCTCTCTCGGTCTCGCCTCGCGCGAGCTGGAGTAGCGCCCTGGACCGAAGCACCGCCGAGCCCGCCCACCGGTGCCCAGCCTTCGCCTCCGCGACGAGCGCCGCCAGAAGCTCCTCGGCCTCCTCGAGCCGGCCGAGTGCTACGAGCGCCTCGACGGCATCGGCCACCGCAGGCATGACCTCCCGGTTGCGCCGGCTCGGTTGCGGCAGCGTGCGAGGGATATCCTCGAGCGCTTCACAGGCGCGTGGGGGCTCGCCGCGGGAGAGCTCGAGGAAGCCGCGCACCCACCGGTTCACCGCCGCGAAGTAGGGCCAGTGCATCCTGTCGCCGTGGGCTGCCGCTTCGGACAGGAGCCGGCGAGACTCGTCGACACGGCCGCGGAGTGCGGCGAGTCGCGCCTTGCTCAGCAGGGTGAAGGACTTGGCATAAAGGTCATCACCGTCGACGGCGACCTCCCAGGCGTCCTCGAGATGTTGCTCGGCGAGCTGCCAGTTGCCCGCGCGGCACTCGAGGTCGGCGAGGTCTACCACGATGCGCCAGCGCTCGGGCTCCATCCCCCTGCGAAGCATCGCGTCGAGCTCAGCCGCGAGCATTTCGCGCGCGCCGTCAAGGTCGCCGTCCCGCAGCAATGCTCGTCCAGCATTTCCGCGCGGTGTCGGCCAGTAGGGGAGCGTTCCATGGTCGTCGGCGAGCGCGACCGAGCGCTGCCGCAGAGCCGGCTCGGGGCGTCCAGCCTGGTCCGCCCGGGAGGCGACGACGGCGAGAGCGGTGGCGAGGAGGGCCGGATCTTCGATCTCTTCGGCCGCCGCGAGCGCCTGTCGTGCCGACTGCTCGCTCGCGACGACATCCTCCCGATATAGCTGGTAGGAGCTCAGGACCAGCAGAGCGCGGGCACGCAGGGCGAGGTCCTCACCGACATACTCGAGCGCCTCCTCGGCTGCCGGCCCGATGATCTCGAGATCGTGATCCACCGTGATTCGCAGCAGCAACGCCCGCGCACGGCGCGGTCCTGCGATGCCTCGTGCGAGGGCTTCGTCGAGGTAGGCGGACGCATCGGTGGTCCGGCCGGAATCCGCGAGGTAGCCCACAACCGCGAGCCCGCGGTCGTCACGATCCGCGACTTGGGCCGGCGGGGTCAGGCGGACCGCCTGCTGCGCGAACTCGGCCGCCGCGGCGGGCGCACCCCGTGCCCTGGCGCGCGCAGCGGCCTTGTCCAGAAGCGCCGCGACGTCCGCGTCCGGCCCGGCGGCGGCGAGCGCCAGGTGCCGGGCCCGCTCCTCGAGATCGTGCGAGACGGCCGCCACACGGGCGTGCAGGGCGCGGCGCTGTCCCGCCGGCAGGGCGGCGTAGACCGCGGACGCGAGCAGGGGAGGGGGGAAGCGGATGACGCCGTCGTCGCCGAGCGTGACGGCCCCAAGCTCGGACGCCTCGTCCAGCAATGCGCCTGCGCCGGCGTCGATCGCCGCGAGCAGCGACGGCGTCGGACGCTCGACGGCCGCGACGAGCGCGAGCAGCGGGCGCAGCTCCGGCGGATACCCGGCGACGCGCTCGCGCACCAGCTCGTCCAGCGACGCCGGCATCGGTAAGGGACCGAACTGCGGCCCGCCGCGCCCCGTGACCGATCGCGCGAACTCGAGCGCGAACATCGGATTGCCGCCCGACGCCGAATGGACCCGGGCAAGCGCCGGACGCGGAATACGCACGTCGAGGCGAGAGCGAACGAGCTGGTGGAGGGCGCCGACGCTTAGCGCGCCGAGCTCGATCTCCTCGACCCGTTCGTCGAGGGCCCGCCGGAGATCGAGCGGATCTCGTCCATCGCCTCGTTGAGTCGTGAGGACTCCGATCGGCCCTTCGCCGAGCCGCCTGGCGGCGAACGAGACGACGGCCTGCGACTGCGGATCGAGCCACTGGACGTCGTCGACGGCGAGGAGCACCGGCTCGCGGCGCGCGAGTGCGTGGAGCAACGCGACGAAGGCGCGCGGCAGCGCGATCGAGTCGGGGCGCGCGAGGGGCTTCGAAACCGACCGCGACCGCGAGCGCAGCCCGCTGAGCCTCGGTCAGCTCATCGGCGGCGCCGGCGAGAGCCTCATCTACGAGGTCGGCGAGGCCCCCGAGCGCCAGCGGCATCTCCGCCTCGACGCAACGCGTCGTCAGGATCCTGATCCCGGCCCCCTCGGCAGCCTCGACCGCGGCGCGCCACAACAGTGTCTTCCCGATCCCTGCCTCGCCGCGGATCGCCGCACCCCGCGGCCTATCCGGCACGGCCTCGACGAACCGGAGCAGCCGGCGGAGCTCCTCCTCGCGGCCGACGAGCTCCAAGCCGGATGCGACCGTCACCCGTCGATTGTGGCCCACTCGTCGCGAGATCTCCAAGCAGCCAATGGGCGAAATGTGGGGGTTTCCTCGATGCGACGAGACGTCCTCACGGCGCAATCTGGACGTGACGGGCCAAGCAAGCCAGAGAAAGGAAGGATGCGATGGCAGAAACGAGCAAACGGTGGCGCACGATCGTGGCGCTGCTGACGATGGCGGGAGCAGTCGCAGTTCTAAGCGCCTTCGCCGCGCCCGCCCAGGCCGAGGGCGTGACACCTGAGACGCTCGCGGCACAGGGCTGGACCTGCTTTCCGACTCCTCCGTTCGTCAGTCCGCCAAGAATCTCGTGTGCGAATCCGGGACTCGGCCGCCCAGTTGCCGGAGACCCGGACCCGCCGCCGTCGTTCGCGCTCCTGACGTTCGACTTGGCCGGGAACTTCGATGGCACGGTGTACCTCATCCGCGCCGACCTCTACAGGGGGCAGCCGTGTGGGCCGTCCGGAGATCCTTACGTCTTCCGCGCACTCATCGGCTACTACGAGTGCCTGCGGATCTAGCGACGCGGGACGGCGCCATGACGTAAACGAAAAGGCCCTGCAGTGCAGGGCCTTTTCAATAGCGGGGGCAGGATTTTGAACCTGCGCCGCCGCGCTCAGCCGAGCGAGTCGAGGGCCAGCGCGACGGCCTCGTCGGCCGTC
This sequence comes from Gaiellaceae bacterium, assembly GCA_036395295.1. Classification (GTDB taxonomy): domain Bacteria; phylum Actinomycetota; class Thermoleophilia; order Gaiellales; family Gaiellaceae; genus VAXT01. The sequence continues at coordinate 13,937 of DASWDJ010000039.1, forward strand.
AGCAGGCGGCCTTGCTCCCAGGCCTCGGCGAAAGCAGATTCGTCCAGTTGCGCACGGACCGCAGTGAGTGTCTCTTCGTTCATCTGCGCAAGCCATGGGCGCAAGCCTGCTCCGAGCTCCTCGTGCAGGGCCTCCGAGCTGGACAGGAGCCGGGCAGCCGTTCCCGGTCTTTGGACGGAGGCGAGGACGCGGGCGACGCGGCAGAGGCCTCTCGCGATCCCAATTGGATCTCCGAGGTCGCGGTGGATGCGGTGGCTCTCCTTCAGCATCGAGATTGCGTCGTCGACCCGCCCGTCGTCGACGGCGATCATCGCCAGCGCACCGAGGGTCGACGCTTCGATGTGCTCGTTGCCGAGCGCACGCGCCCGACGAAGGTTGTCCTCGTGCAGTGCTCGGCCGCGTTCGCGGTCGCCGAGCCTGTAGCACATCCACGCAAGCATGCGAGTCGCCACGAGCGCGTATTGCTGGTCGCCGAGCTCGCGGAATTGTCGTGCGCTTTCGTCGAAGAGCTGCTGAGCCATTGCGAAATCGTCTCCATCGGCGACGGCGAGGCCGAGCAAGAATCCGGACTCCGCGGTGCCCCATGCATCCCCGAGCATGCGATGGAGCGCGAGCCCCTCCTCGGCCCGAAGCGTCGCCGTCGTAGCGTCTCCGAGACTGACCGCCATGTCGGCCGCTCCATTGAGCGCTTTGGCACGGGCCGCCGTCGGACGATTGTCGCTGCGGAGCGCATTCTCGAGCCGACGGCGGCCCTCCGGAAGATGGCCCTTCTCGTCCCAGAACCGCGACAGGGCTCCGGCCAGCCGCAAGGCAAGTTCGCTCGCGCCTGCGGCCCCGAACCGGTCGAGAGCGCCTCGCAGATTGTCGTGCTCGCGCTCCAGCCGGTCGAGCCACTCGCGCGAATACGCGCGCAGGTTCGGCTCCGCCTCCTCCGCGAGCGCCAGGAAGTGCTGAGCGTGGCGCTGCCGCAACCCGTCGGCTTCTCCAGAGGCCTCGAGCCGCTCGGCTGCGTACTCACGGATCGTCTCCAACATCCAGAACCGCTCCTCCGTGTGGCGGAGGAGGTTCTTGTCAACGAGCGACTGGAGGATGTCGAGATCGGCGTCGGCAACCTCCTCTGCCGCCGCGAGCGACCATCCGCCAGAGAAGACCGCGAGACGGGCGAACAGGCGCCTCTCCTCCTCATCGAGCAGGTCAAACGACCACTCGATCGTCGCTCGTAGCGTCTGCTGGCGGGGATCCGCGTCCCGCCCGCCCTTGAGCAGGTCGAGTCGCTGAGCGAGCCGCTCGAGGATCTGCTTCGGCGAGAGCACGCTTGCCCGGCCGGCGGCGAGTTCGAGCGCGAGCGGGAGGTTATCGAGCGCCCGGCAAAGTTCGTAGGTGGCCTCGTCCGGTTCCGCCCGTGCCCGAGCACAGAAGAGCTCGACCGCCTCCGGCTCCACGAGCGGAAGCACCGGGTACTCGACCTCGCCCCTGACGCGCAAGAGCTCACGGCTCGTGACGAGCAGTTTGAGATTGCGGCAGGTCTCGACGAGCGAGGCGAGCTCGGGTGCCGCCTCGACCAGGTGTTCGAGGTTGTCGAGCAGCAGCAGCAGTTCACGCTCGCCGATGTGCTCCGCGAGACCGTCCTGGGCCCCGAGCGTCTGCGCGATCGTCTCGACGACGAGCGCCGGATCGCGCAGCGGAGCAAGGCCGACCCAGAACACGCCTGCCTTGAACTTCGGCACGAGCTCCACTGCAGCCTCGATGGCGAGGCGCGTCTTGCCCGAGCCGCCCGGGCCCGTCAACGTGAGCAGGCGCGCGCCCCGTTGAAGCAGAGCTGCGACTTCCTCCACCTCCTCGTCCCTGCCCACGAAGGAGCTCGCAGGGCGCGGGAGGTTCGTGTTCGAGATCGTCTTGAGCGGAGGGAAGCGTTCCGAACCGAGCTGGAAGATCCCGACCGGGTCTCGGAAGTCCTTGAGGCGGTGCTCGCCGAGATCCGTCAGCTCGACCTCGACGAGCTCGCGCGTCTCCTTCGAGAGCAGCACTTGGCCGCCGTGGCCCGAGGCGGCGATGCGGGCTCCGAGATGGACGTCCTTGCCTACGTAGCCCTCTTCGGCCAGGTGCGGAGTGCCGGTATGGATGCCGATCCGAACCCGGATCGGGCCGGAGGCAAGCTCTAACGTCGCCGCCGCCGCCGCGTCGAGCGCGCCCCGAACGGTCGGGAAGACGACGAAGAACGCGTCCCCCTGGGTGTCGACCTCGACCCCGCCGTGCGCGCTGAAGGCCTGGCGCAAGATGCGGCGGTGCTCAGCAAGCGCCTGCGCGTAGCCCTCAGCGCCGAGCTCGTGCAAGAGCTTCGTCGAACCCTCGACGTCGGTGAAGAAGAAGGTGACGGTTCCCAAGGGGAGATCGCGCCGCACAGGCGTCATGATGCGCCAGCGCGAGTTGTCTGTCACTGAGCGGGCTGTGGGCGATTGCCGAGAACGTCCGGTTGGCCAACCAGCGTCGCAGGTTCATGGCGTCCCCTCTGTTTCTGGCAAAGAAGAGCCCCCGCAAAGCGGGGGCCCGATAGCGGGGGGCACGACTTGAACCTGCGACCTCCGGCTTATGAGACGTCTGTTTCCAGGTTAGGTGACTCAGACCCGGCTTGATTAGGCGGTAGCAGATCAGGTGAGGTCTGCTCAGATCAGCTCAGACCGGGCAAAAGTTCACGCAAAGTTTTCGCGTAGTCCACCCGCGCCAGGGCAGGAGTTGCGCGCTCACAGCGCGACCCGAGCGACAACGTCGCGAAGGTTCTCCCCGGATTGGGACTACACTGCGGAGCTTCTTCGGCCGAAACAGTCATTGACGCCGAACGGATCCGGAACGAAAGGACAAGCCGTCATGGAACCGAGAAAGCTGATCACGACGTTCGCTGCCCTCGCGCTGCTCGCAGGAGCAGGCGTCGCCGGGGCATTTGCAGGGAGCCCCGCGGCTGCGCCGGCCACGACGACGACCGCCTGCACCGATCAGGATCAGCAGGGCGAGAATGAAGAG